>DASSNT010000010.1:0-58249 GCA_035701285.1 Gammaproteobacteria bacterium
TTTCCGACATGCCGCCGTTTGCGCTGCGGCATCTATTTAGATGCAAAAGCCGTGCCATATGGGATAAATATCCCATTAATCAAGGAGTTAAATCGCTTTTATAGAAAAACCCTTAGAACCCTAGGCATTCATCTGTAAATTTCTCCGACACAAAAAACCTCATCGCCACCTGGAAGAATGGCCGCAAGCGTCTGTTTTTAATGGGAGTCTTCAAAAAGCGAGGGGATTGTCGGGATGTAAGGAAATCCGGCGCGCCCGAAGACGTGGAAAACAGCCGCCAACTTTGCAGGGGCCCTCCCGACATTATGTATAGGTATTCCCTGCAAAAACCGTGCCTGAATATGTTTTCCTTTGTTATTCAACTGGTTAGGCTTCTACGGGTTCTCACTACTTGACGTGCTGTCAACTATCCCGACACGCGATTCCGCCGTCGCCGGCCGCCCGACATACCCCCTTCCGGCCGCGTGATAGACTCGCCGCATCGCCTACCCGGGAGGATTCTTATGCCACGAATGAAATTGCTTCTGGCGCTCGCGGCTTTCCTGTTGCCGCTGACGGCACAGGCAGCCGGTAGCGCGGCCGTTCTTCTCAAGCCGGCGCGCGTGTTCACCGCCACCGACGGCGCAACGCATTCCGGTTGGGTCGTACTGGTACAAGGCGAGATGATCAAAGCAGTGGGTCCAGCTTCCAGAGTGGCTGCCCCCGCCGGCACGGAAACGGTCGAGCTGCGCGGCATGACACTCTTGCCCGGCTTGATCGATGCTCATTCGCACATCTTCCTGCACCCGTACAACGAAACGCTCTGGAACGACCAGGTGCTGAAGGAGACGGTGCCGTATCGAACGATCGAGGCAGTCAAGCACGTCAAGGCGACCCTGATGTCAGGGTTTACCACGCTCCGCGACCTCGGCACCGAAGGCGCGGGCTTCGCCGATGTGTCGGTGCAGAAGGCGATCGAGGACGGATTGATCCCGGGACCGCGGCTGTTCGTCGCCACCCGCGCCACCGTCGCGAGTTATTGTTACGGACCTGGTCCGCTGGGCTTTCGCAACGATCTCGACCTGCCCCAGGGCGGGATTCCGGTGAGCGGGCGTGCCCAGATGCTGGCCGCGGTGCGCAAGCAGGTCGGCCACGGCGCGGACTGGATCAAGGTCTACGCCGACTATCACTGCGGCAAGAGCGACGGTTCGGTGCCGACGTTCACCGAGGAAGAATTGAAGACTGCCGTCGAGGCGGCGCACACGCTGGGCGTACCCGTGTCTGCGCATTCGACCACGCCCGAAGGCATGCGCCGGGCGACGCTCGCCGGCGTCGACACGATCGAGCACGGCTATGGCGGCACGCGGGAAGTGTTCGAGTTAATGAAGAAACATGGCGTTGCATATCTGCCGACGCTCGAAGCCGAGGCGGCCTACGCCCATTATTTCGAGGGGTGGAATCCGGGTGAGCCGCCGACGGAGGGCATGCGTCAGGCGGCGCATGCGTTCAAGCTGGCAATGGATGTGGGCGTCACGATCGGCTGCGGCAGCGATGTCGGCGTGTTCACGCACGGCACGAATTACAAGGAACTGGAATGGATGGTGCGCGACGGCATGACGCCGACGCAGGCGCTGCTTGCCGCCACCGCGGTCGATGCACGGATTCTGCGGCAGCAGGACAAGTTCGGACAGATCCGGCCCGGACTTTACGCCGATATCATCGCGGTGAAGGGCGATCCGACGAAAGATATCAGCGTGCTTGAGAATGTCGGGTTCGTGATGAAGGGCGGCGTGATTTACAAGCAGCCCTGATCGCCGTAGGAGCGGCCGTCGGCCGCGATTGTATGAATCGCGAGCGGCGCTCGCTCCTACAGCTGGTACGGAATCGCCTGTTTCATGAACGTCGCCATGTCGATGTTCGTGCCGCACAGGATAACGCCGACGCGCTTGTCCGCGAGCCGCTCGCGCAGCGGTCCGCATAATGCCGCGGTCGCGGCCGCGCAGGCCGGCTCGACGGCGAGCTTCATGTCGGCGAACAGCAGCCCCATCGCGCGGCGCATGTCGTCGTCGCTGATTTTCACCAGGTCATCGACGAACCGGCGGCACAACTCGAAGCTGTAAGGCGCCGCATGCGGTGCGGCAAGGCTGTCCGCAATAGTATTGATCGGCCCGGCTTCCTGCGGCGAGCCGGCGGCAAAACTGCGATGCATCGTGTCCGCGCCTTCCGGCTCTACGCCGAAGACCTGGCAGTTCGGCTGGATCTGCTTGACCGCTGTCGAGATGCCGGCACACAGCCCGCCGCCGCCGATCGGCACGATCACGGCGTCGAGATTTTCAACCTGGCTGCACCATTCGTAACCGACGGTCGCGGTGCCAAGAATGGTCAGCTCGCCCTCGAACGGGTGAATGAATGTGCGCCCTTCTTCAGACTCGATGCGCCTCACTTCGTCGAAAGCCTGATGCACATCGTCAACCAGCACCAGCTCGGCGCCGTAGGCACGGCACAGCGCCTGGCGCGCGGGGTTGGCTGACTTCGGCATAACGACCTTCGCGCTCGTGCCGAGCGCCTGCGCGGCGAAAGATGTGGCGACCGCGTGATTGCCGGCGCTCACCGCCGTGACGCCGCGTTCGCGGGCGTCGTCGGACATGGCCATCGCGTTCAGCAGCGCGCCGCGCGGTTTGAACGTGCCGGCGTACTGGAACAGCTCCATCTTCAGAATGACTTCGGTTCCGGCGCCGACTGCTTTTTCGATCGCGCGGCCGCGCCATTGCCAGACCGGGGTCTGGCGAATGCGGTCGCCCAGGCGCTCCCGAGCGGCTCGAATGTCGTCAGGTGTTGGTGTTGCCATAATTTCGCCTCGGCTGGAAATCCCCCTCTAACTCCCCCTTCCTCGCTACGCGAGCAAAGGGGAGAACAAGAAGCCGAGACGCCTCGTTCTTGCCCTCCCCTTTGCGGCCGAAGGCCGGAAGGGGGAGCTGGAGGGGGATTCTTCGCTGTGTGTTTATCATAACAGTCTATGGCTGTTGCAACTTTCCGCTTCTATGCCGAGCTCAACGAGTTCCTGCCGCCCGAACGGCGCGGCGTCGCGTTCGCTTACGCATTCGATCGCCGCGCGGCAATCAAGGATGTCGTCGAAGCACTCGGTGTGCCGCATACCGAGATCGATCTCATCCTGATCGATGGCGAGCCGGTTGATTTCAACCACATTCTCGCCGACGGCGAGCGTGTCGGCGTCTATCCGGTGTTCGAGGCGTTCGACATCTCGCCGTTGCTGCGCCTTCGCCCTCGCCCGTTGCGCACGCCGCGATTCGTGCTCGACATCCACCTCGGCACGCTGGCGCGCTACCTGCGCCTGCTGGGCTTCGACACGCTGTACCGCAACGACTACGACGATGACGAGCTGGCCGCCATTTCAGCAGCCGAACATCGCATTCTGCTCACCCGCGACCGGGGCCTGCTGAAGCGCAGGATCGTGACTCACGGCGCGTTCGTTCATGCCGACAAGCCGCGCGTGCAGTTGGAAGAGGTCTGCGACCGGCTCGACTTGTACAGCGCGATCGAGCCGTTCAAACGCTGCACGCGGTGCAACGGCTTGCTTGAACCGGTCGACAAGGCGGAGATCGAGCATCGACTGGAACCAAAAACCCGACGCTACTACGACCATTTTTTACGTTGCAGCAACTGCGGACAGATTTACTGGAAAGGCAGCCACTTCAATCGGATGAAGAAGTTAATTGAAAGCTTCCAATTACACCCCTGCCCCTAACCTTTCCCCCTGCCTTCGCAGGGGCAGGCTCTGAGGGAGAGGGAACTTTTATTCGTCTTCCCGAATCCCGAACCCCGCTCTTATAAGTACGGCGAAAACAGCCGCATCACGCCGTCGCGCAACTTGACCGGCAGCGAGCGTCCGCGCACGTCCTGCAGCAACAAGCGGCGCGCAACGGCAATCTTCGCATCGATCAGGCGGCTCATCTCGTCGGCAAATGACTGGTCGTAGCATTCTACGTCGAACTCGAAATTGAGCGACAGGCTGCGCGGGTCCCAGTTGGCCGAGCCGAACAGCGTCCAGCCGCCGTCGACAACCATCAGCTTGGTGTGATCGAACGGCGGCGGCGTCAGCCAGACCCGGCAGTCCCATTTGAGCAGCGGCTCCAGTTGCGCCATGCAAGCCCATTGCACGAACAGCAGATTGTTCTCCGCCGGCAACACGATGTCGACTCTGACGCCGCGCATCGCCGCGGTGGTCAGCGCGCTGACCAGCGCCTGCCCAGGAAGAAAATAGGGTGTGACAATGGCAATCGAACGTTGCGCGCAAGTAATTGCGCCAAAAGCGATCTGGCGGATCCTGTCGAACGTATCATCCGGGCCGTCGTCGATGCCGCGGGCGAGCGACGGACCGGCAGCCGACAGCGGCGGGAACCAGACCTCGCCTTCCAGCGTCTCGCCGGTCGTGAACCCCCAGTCTTCGACAAACACCTCCTGCAGATGACGCACCACCGGTCCTTCGACGCGAAAATGCAAATCCTGAATCGCCCGCGCATGATTGGCGTGAGCCCGGTTCTTCTCGGAAATATTCATGCCGCCGGTAAAACCGAGCCGGCCGTCAACGACCAGGACTTTGCGATGGCTGCGCAAGTTCGTGTACGCCATCCGCCACGGCAGCCACGTCGGCATGAAGCGAGCCGCGCGAATGCCGGCCTGATGCAGCGGCCGCATGATCGAGCGCGCCGGGAAGGAATAACGGGTGCCGGCGGCGTCGATCATCACCCGCACCTCCACGCCCCGCCGTGCCGCCAGCGCCAGTGCATCGATGAACTCGCGGCCGACCGAGTCGTTGTTGAAGATGTAGGTCGTCAGCGTGACGGAACGCTCCGCGGAACGAATCGCCGCCAGCATTTCCGGATATGCCGTATCGCCGTTGGCGAGCGGCTGGAAGCGGTTGCCGCTCAGCACGCGGCGCCGGGTGATTTTGTCGACCAGTTCGACCAGCGGCGCAAAGCCTTGCGGCGCTACTTCTTCCAGTTCGCGGGCGATTTCTTCGGGGCTGTCTTCAACGGCGGTAAAGCGCCACATTGCCTGGCGGCGTGCGACAGCGCGGCGATTGATGCGGTTGATGCCGAACAACACGTAGCTGACCGGGCCGATGATCGGCGCGACCCAGATCACGCCGGCCCAGGCCACGGCCGAGCCGGTGTCTTCCTTGTTCAGGATCACGTGGATCGTCGTCACGATGGTCAGCGCGAACGACAGGGCCGCAAAAATGTACGGCCAGATGTCAGCGAGAAATTGCATCGCCTCCCTTCATTGCGAAGCCCTTTTTCGTTGTATTGATGCAGGCTCCGCCTGCATCCCGGATCATTCTCCGAGCTGCCTTTCCAGGGCGCGCACGCGACGGCGCAAACGCGCCACTTCGTCCATCAGGTCCAGTGCCAGTGCCGCGCCCGACAGGTTCACTTCCAGGTCGCGACGCAGACGCAGCGTCGAATGGATGCGCGCCAGCGACTGGGGCGGGAAGCGCCAGTCGGCCGGATCGCGGCCCTGCGGTTCCAGCAGGCCGATCTCAACCATTTCGATGATCACTTCGGCATGCGCGCCGCTCGAGCGGCATAGTTCACGCAGCGTGAACAGCGTGCCATTATCGATGACTGCAGCTTCGATGATATCCGCCATTGCTCAACTCCATGCCCCGGCGCGCGGATCGAACGCCAGCTCATCGGCCATCTGCCGGTAAAGCTTGCGCGCCTTATCCGTGTCCGCGCGCGGCGCCACGATCTTCAAAACCAGATATTGATCTCCAGGCGGCTTGCCGGGCAAGCCGCGCTCCTTGAGCCGCAGTTTCTGCCCGGACTGCGCGCCGGCGGGAATGGTGGCGCTGACCTCGCCGCCCAGCGTCGGCACGGCCACTTTCGTGCCCAGCGCCGCTTCCCACGGCGCAATCGGCACCGTCAGCGACACGTCGCGGCCGTCGAGCTGGAACAGACGATGCGGCTGGATATTTACTTCGAGATAGAGGTCGCCGCCCAGCGCGCCCTGCCCCGCGAGCCGGATCTGCTGGCCAGCGCGGATGCCGGCCGGAATGCGCACGTTCAGCGAACGGCGCTGGGCCGTCACGTTGCCTTGCGCATCGACCATCGGATTTTCGAGCGCAATCTGCCGGGTCGCGCCGCGGTATGCATCTTCCAGTGAAACGTCGATGCGGGCGAACTGGTCCTCGCCGCGCGGCTGCCGGAAACCGCCGCCCGGGCCGGCCTGGCGAAACCCGCCGCCGAACAGCGATTCGAAAAAGTCGCTGAATGCGCCGGCATCGGCGCCGGTGAAACCGCCGCCGCGAAACTCGAAGCCGCCCTGGTCCCAGCCGGGCGGCTGACGAAACTGCTGCCCTTCGCGCCAGTTCTGGCCGAGCTGATCGTAAGCCGTACGCTTCTCCGGGTCCTTCAGCACTTCGTAGGCTTCCTGCACTTCCTTGAATTGCGCCTCGGCGTTTTCCTCCTTGCTGACATCGGGATGATACTTGCGCGCCAGCTTGCGGTAAGCCCGCTTGATCTCGTCCTGAGTGGCCTCGCGCGAGACGCCAAGGCGTTTGTAGTAGTCTTTGTATTCCATTCAATCGACTGCTTATCGGCTTTTGAACAGCATAATAGAGGCCGTCGCGATTGAACACCGGAAGGAACAAGAAACAATGATCGCCAACACCGCCAGAATCTTCCTCACCCTTGGCTGCGCCGGGCTGTTCACCGGCGTGATCCTTGGCGCCTTCGGCGCCCACGCGCTGCGTGCGCAGCTCTCGGCGGAAATGCTTGCTGTCTGGCACACCGCTACGCTGTACCAGTTCGTGCACGCGCTCGGCTTGCTCGCCGTCGGCATACTGATTTTTCACCTCGGCGCACCACCGCTGCTGCGCGCGGCCGGCTGGCTGATGGTCGCCGGGATCGTGCTGTTCAGCGGCAGCCTGTATGCGCTCGCGATCAGCGGCGGGCGCTGGCTGGGCGTCATTACGCCGATCGGCGGCCTGGCGTTCATTGTCGCGTGGCTGCTGCTCGGGCTGGCGGTGTGGCGGGTCGCGGTTTAGGTCGCAGGGCAGCGGTCGTAGACTGAAAACAGCTGCTCGATCTCCCCGGCAGTGTCGTGAAACAGCGCCCGCAGGGTGAAATCCGCCGGCGGGTTGAGCGGGTTGCCCTTCAGCAACGTGTCGAATGACAGGCCGCCGAGGATGCGGCAGGCCTGCGTCAGGTACAGGCGGTCGAACACGTTGTCGGCCAGCAGCGTGTTCAGCAGTTCAGATCCGGCCACCATTGCGATGTTGCCGAAGCCTTCCCCCGCCAGCGTCGAGACCAGTCGGTAGCCCTCGACGCGCATACCATCTCCGCCGGGCAACACCCGCGCGCCCTGCGCTTCGAGTGCGGCGACCTTCTCGCCACCGGCGGCCGCACCCGTAACCACGTACACCGGCCGCTCATCGGCCAGCCCTTCCGGAATCGACAAATCCAGGCTCGCGCTGACAATCGCCACGGCCGGTTGCGGTGCAAGGCCTTGCGAGCGCCGCCATTCATGCAGGTCTGCAAATTCCGGCTTGTCGATGACCGGCAGGCTGGCCTGCGCGACGCCTTCGCCCAGGTCGCGCATGTAGCGCCCGCTGGTGACCAGCACGTCGGCGCACGCGGCCAGTTCCTGAAACAGCCGCCAGTCGCGCGGATTGGCTGTCGCACCGGGCACCTTGCGCGTTTTCGTCTCCGGATCGGGCAGCGAAATCCGCCCGTCGATGCTGGCGATAAAACTGGCGTAGACGAACGGCCGCGCCGCTGTGCCGGTCGGCCGCACGGAGTCCTCGCAGTACAGGCCACGCAAGCCGACCGGCTGGGCCGGCGCGGGCAGGAGCCGCATCAAGTCGTCTTTGGCAGTGGTCATCGGTTAATAGTCCACGGCCGCAGCCGCGTTGGCAAGGGAAACTGCCACTGGCCGCGGCCCCCGCTCTCGCCCTATCCTAATGGGCGAGCGCCATGGAAAAGGAGAAACCAATGCAAATCGGCATGATCGGCCTGGGGCGGATGGGCGCCAACATGGCACGGCGCCTGATGCGCGACGGGCACAAGTGCGTGGTGTACGACCTTCACGCCGAGGCGATGCAGCCGCTGCAGCAGGAGGGTGCGACGGCCGCGGCGTCGCTCAACGAGTTTGCCGCCGCACTCGCGCGGCCGCGGGCCGTATGGTTGATGCTGCCGGCGGCGGTCGTGGACGACACGGTGGAGGCGCTGGCGCCGCTGCTCGCGCCCGGCGACATCCTGATCGACGGCGGCAACTCGCACTACCGCGACGATCTGCGTCGCGCCAGAACGCTGACGAAACGCGGCATTCACTACGTCGATGTCGGCACCAGCGGCGGTGTTCGGGGTCTCGAAGCCGGGTTCTGCCTGATGATCGGCGGCGAAGACGACACCGTCCGGCACCTCGAGCCGCTGTTCAAATCGCTGGCGCCGGGCACGGACGACATCCCGCGCACGCCCGGCCGTGACCAGCGCGGCGGCACCGCCGAACACGGTTACCTGCACTGCGGTCCGCACGGCGCCGGCCATTTCGTGAAGATGGTTCACAACGGCATCGAGTACGGCATCATGGAAGCCTATGCCGAGGGCCTGAACATCCTGCGCCATGCCGGCGCGGGGCTGCGCCCGCAGATCGCCGACGCCGAAACCGCTCCGCTCGCGAACGCGGAGGCCTACCGCTACGACTTCGACCTCGCAGACGTGACCGAGGTCTGGCGCCGCGGCAGCGTGATCCGCTCCTGGCTGCTGGACCTCAGCGCCGAGCAACTGCTCGCCGACCCCGAACTGGCCGCGTTTGATGAACGCGTCTCCGACTCGGGCGAAGGCCGCTGGACACTCAAAGCCGCGATCGACACTGCCACGCCGGTACCGGTGTTGAGCGCCGCGCTCTATGCCCGCTTCAGTTCCCGCGGCGAAGGCGGCTTTGCCGGCCGGGTGTTGTCGGCGATGCGCAGTGCTTTCGGCGGCCACGGCGCGGGTGGCAAATGATGCCGGGCGCATCGGACGCGCTGGTCCTGTTCGGCGCGAGCGGCGATCTCGCCCGGCGGATGCTTTACCCGGCCCTGCAGAAGATGGTGGCCCGGAGCCGGCTCGACGTGCCGGTAATCGGCGTCGCGCGCTCCGGCTGGAGCGACGAGCAGTTGCGCGCCCACGTGCGCGACAGCCTCGCCGCGCATGGCGGCATCGACGAGGCCGCGTGGCGCAAGCTTGCCGGCCTGCTGCGCTCGGTGGACGGCGATTACCGCGACCCGGCCACGTACGAAAGATTGCGCCTGGCGCTCGGCTCGGCGCGGCGCCCGTTGCACTACCTCGCCATTCCGCCGGGAATGTTTCCGCTGGTCATCGACGGCCTGGCCAAAACCGGCTGCGCCAGACACGCGCGCGTGGTGGCCGAAAAACCGTTCGGCCGCGACCTCGCCTCGGCGCAGGCGCTCAACGACACACTGCGCCGCGTGTTCAGCGAAAACGCGATCTTTCGCATCGACCATTACCTCGGCAAGGAAACCGTGCTCAACCTGGCGTACTTCAGGTTCGCCAACAGCATCCTGGAACCGATCTGGAACCGCAATTACATCAACAGCGTGCAGATTACGATGGCCGAGCAGTTCGGCATCGGCAGCCGCGGCAAGCTCTATGAAGAACTCGGCGCGGTGCGCGACGTGGTGCAGAACCACATGCTGCAGGTGCTCGGCATGCTGGCGATGGAGCCGCCGGTCGGCGAAGGCAGTGCCGCGCAGCGCGATGAAAAAGCCAAGGTGTTTCGGGCGATCCGCCCGCTCGCCCCGGGCGACCTGGTACGCGGCCAGTACGCCGGCTACCGGGAGGAGCGCGATGTGGACCCGCAATCGCGGATCGAAACCTACGCGGCGCTGCGCCTGCACATCGATTCGTGGCGCTGGGAAGGCGTGCCGTTCCTGATCCGTGCCGGCAAGTGCCTCGCCGCCACCGCAACCGAAGTGCTGGTCGAGTTGCGCCGGCCACCGCAAAAGGTGTTCGCCGAAGCGCGCCCCGCGCGGTCGAATCATGTCCGCTTCCGACTGGGCCCCGACCGCATCGCGATCGGCCTGGGCGTGCGCACTAAGAAACCGGGGCCGGCGCTGGTCGGCGAGGATGTCGAACTCTACGTCTGCGACGAAAAGCAGGACGGCATGAGCGCGTACGAACGGCTGATCGGCGAAGCCATGCAAGGCGATACGACGCAGTTCGCGCGGTCCGACGCGGTGGAGGCGGCATGGCGCATCTTCGATCCGGTGCTGCGCGAAGATACGCCGCTGTACGAGTACGCGCCCGGCAGCTGGGGCCCGGCCGAAGCCGATGCAATCGCCGCCGGCTCGGGCGGCTGGCGCGCGCCGAATCTCGACGAAGTCTGCCCCCCGCCGCAGGCGGACCAGGTTCGCACGACAGGCAGCAGCCGTGCAGCCGACCGTACTGCCTGACGCCGCCGCGCTCGCGCGACACGCGGCAGTGCTGATCGCCGAACAGGCGCGCGCCAGCATCGCCGCGCGCGGCCGTTTCGTGCTGGCACTGAGCGGCGGCGAAACGCCGCGCCCGATGCTGAACGAACTGGCCGCGATGGACGTCGACTGGGACGGCGTACACGTCGTGCAGGTCGACGAGCGCTTCGCGCCGCCCGGCGATCCGGCGCGCAACCTGACGCTGTTGCAGGAAACGTTGCTGGCGCATGCGCCGCTCGCGCCGGAGCAGATTTATCCGATGCCGGTCGAAGCCGCCGACCCGGCCGCGGCAGCCGGCGATTACGCGCGGCTACTGGAGCAACTCGCGGGTGTGCCGCCGGTAATAGACCTGGTGCATCTCGGTCTCGGCACTGACGGCCACACGGCCTCGCTGGTGCCCGGAGACGCGGCGCTGGATGTGACGGATGCGGATGTCGCTGTTACAGGCGTTTACAAGGGCCGCCAGCGAATGACGCTGACGTACCCGGTAATCGACCGCGCCCGCTGCATTTTGTGGCAGGTATCAGGCGAGGCGAAGGCGCCAATGCTCGCGCGACTCTGCGCCGGCGACACCGACATACCAGCCGGTCGTATCGCCCGCGAACAAGCCGTCGTGCTGGCGGATCACGCCGCTGCTGCATTTTTGAACGGCTGACAGCCAATCAGAAGATGGATTCCCACCTTCGCGGGAATGACAGGAAAAACCTAATGCACCACGGAGGGTGACATGAGTACCGCCCCGCTACAGTCATCATCACTGGATACCACCTGCATCAACACCCTGCGCTTCCTGTGCGTCGACATGGTGCAAAACGCAGCCAGCGGCCATCCCGGCATGCCGATGGGCGCCGCGCCAATGGCTTACGTGCTGTGGACCCGCTTCCTCAAGCATAACCCGGCGAACCCGGAGTGGTTCGACCGCGACCGGTTCATCCTGTCGGCCGGCCACGGCTCCGCGCTGCTCTACGGCCTGCTGCACCTGACCGGTTATGACCTGCCGCTCGACGAGCTAAAGCGTTTCCGGCAATGGGGCAGCCGCACGCCGGGCCACCCCGAGCGACAACTCACCGCCGGCGTCGAAACCACCACCGGCCCACTCGGCCAGGGTTTCGGCAACGGCGTCGGCATGGCGATAGCCGAGGCGCATCTGGCAGCGCGCTTCAATGGCGACGCGTTCAAGTTGATCGATCACTACACCTACGGCATCGTCAGCGACGGCGACCTGATGGAGGGCGTCGCGTCCGAGGCGGCCTCGCTCGCCGGGCATCTGCACCTTGGCAAGCTGATCTATTTCTACGATAACAACGCCGTCACGCTGGCCGGCGATGCCGATGTCACCTTTACCGAAGATCGCGCGCAGCGCTTCGACGCTTACGGCTGGCACACGCAAACCATCGACGACGGCAACGATATCGACGCGATCGACCGCGCCGTGCGTGCCGCGCGCGCCGAAACCGAGCGGCCGTCGCTGATCCTGGTGCGCACGCACATCGGCTACGGCGCCCCAAAAAAGCAGGACACCTACGAGGCTCACGGCTCGCCGCTGGGCGAGGACGAAGTACGCGGCGCAAAAGAAGCGCTCGGCTGGCCGGTCGAACCGCCGTTCCTGATTCCGGACGAGGCCGCGGCGCATTTCCGCGAGGCAGTGACGCGCGGGCGCGAGGCCGAGGCGGAATGGTGTTCGCGCCGGGACGCATATGCCGACAATCTGCCCGAACTGGCCGCGGACTTCGCGCGGCGGCTGCGCAGCGAACTGCCGCCGGACCTGGAAGCCGGGCTGCCCGAGTTCCCGCCGGACGAAAAAGGCATGGCCACGCGCGTCGCCTGTGGCAAGGTCATGAACGCGCTCGCGCCGAAACTGCCGGAATTGATCGGCGGCTCGGCCGACCTGGATCCGTCGACCAAAACAGCGCTTGATGGCCAGGGCGATTTCGAACTGCCGGAGCATGGCCGCGACGACTGGAGCTACGCCGGCCGCAACCTTCATTTCGGTGTGCGCGAACACGCGATGGGCTCGATCTGCAACGGCCTCGCCGCGCACGGCGGCGTCATCCCCTTCTGCGCCACGTTCCTGATCTTCTCCGACTACATGCGCCCGCCGATGCGCCTCGCCGCGGTGATGAAGCTGCGCGTGATTTACGTGTTCACCCACGACAGCCTGGCGCTCGGCCAGGACGGGCCGACGCACCAGCCGGTCGAACAACTCGCCAACCTGCGCGCGGTGCCCAACTTGACGCTGATTCGTCCGTGCGATGCAAACGAGGTGGCAGTGGCGTGGCGCGTGGCACTGGAAACCAGCGACCGGCCGGTCGCGCTGGCGTTAAGCCGCCAGAACCTGCCGACGCTCGACCGCGGCGACCTTGCGTCCGCCGATAACCTGCGCCGTGGCGCCTACGTGCTGGCGGATGTGCCGGATGGCGATGCGGACATCATCCTGATCGGCACCGGCGCAGAAGTGCATCTCGCCCTTGAGGCGCGCCAGGCGCTGCAGGAACGTGACGTTAACGCCCGCGTCGTGTCGATGCCGAGCTGGCACCTGTTCGACGCGCAACCGCAGGATTATCGCGACGCGGTGCTGCCACCGACGGTGCCGGCTCGGCTCGCGATCGAGGCCGGGGTTGCGCAGGGCTGGCGGCGCTATATCGGCGATCATGGTGACATGGTGGGTGTGGATACGTTTGGTGCATCGGCGCCGGGGGAAGAAGTGATGCGCAAATACGGGTTTAACGTGGAGAACGTTTGCGAGCGGGCGCTGGGGCTGCTAAAGCGGACTCATTAACCCATCTCTGTAATTCCGGAACCCCTCTCTGTCATTCCCGCTTTCGCGGGAATGACAAGAATTGGCTATTACGGGCCATCGCGTTCGAGCTCTTCAACGATCTGGCTGACAATCGCCGCCGGCGGCATGCCAATCGACACCGTAATCGCCCGCTCCTCCGGTGCCGGTTCCTCCAGCACCGCAAACTGACTCGCAAGCAGGTCCACCGGCATGAAATGCCCCTGGCGCGCGATCATGCGCCTGGTAATCAACTCCTGCTCGCCCCGCAGGTACACCAACTGGACATCGGCCCGATCCCCGATGATCACATCGCGATAGCTGCGCTTCAGCGCCGAGCACGTCACGACGCCGCACTGCCCGTCCGCGTGCCAGGCGTCGATCTGCGCGGCGATGGCCTCAAGCCACGGCAGGCGGTCGGCGTCATCGAGCGGCAAGCCACGGTGCATCTTTTCGATATTCGCCGCGCTGTGAAAATCGTCGGCGTCGGCGAACTCGCAGCCCAGCCGCCCGGCCAGCATCGCGCCCACCGTGGTCTTGCCCGAGCCGGAGACGCCCATCAAAACGATCACGCGACAATGTTCAGGAATGCGAAAAGACATGCGGCCAGTCTACCCGACCAGCCGCCTGTCTTCGCGTCACCCGTCAGGCTTTTTGCAGGTCGCCGCGCGCCTGCGCCCCCGTCAGCTCGTTGGCGAAGCCGTGGTTGACGTCGCGGTGCAGCACCTCGTCGGCGCGAATTGCGACGATCACCTCGCGCAGCCGCGCGTTCGGCGCCAGCCGCCAGTAGTCGATCGCCACCTGCGGTGCCGGAACGTTCTCGTCCTCGCCGGCATCGATGTGCGCCAGGTAATGGTTGTAGCTGATCACCGCTTCCTCCTCGAAATACCCCACCACGCGATGCGCCGTGCGCGGTGAAGCAAGATAAAGGAGGAAGAACGCGTTGTAGAAAATGCCCTGCACGATCAGTACCACCGCCCGCTCGTACCACGTCGGCTTGATCAACTCCATGAACGTCATCAGGTGCATGCGCTCGTTTTCCGCCTCGTCGAGGAGCGTGAAGATCCAGCCGCGGTCGTCCTGCATGCGGCGCAGGCATTTCAAATGCTGCAGCGTGGCGCCGACCATGCCCGGCACGGCGGCGACCGTCTCCAGCACCACCGCGCGATGGCCGTAACGCTTGGCGAAGAACGTATCGGCGAAGAAGCGCAGCAGCTTGACGAAACCGTAGGCGAACCGCTCGGAAAAGCCACGCGGTTCGTGGTGCCGGTTGAGGTCGATGCCGTCATGGTCAATGGGGTTGCGGACCGGGCTGATGCGGGTTCTGTGGACGTTCATGATGGCTGTCTCCGTAGCACACGCGGGCCGGAAACCGGCTCCGTTTCAACGCAGACAGAGGGTAGCGAGCAGGCGTTTTCGACGCCTTGATGCAGGTCAAGCGGCGGGATATTTTCAGCCGAGGCCGTGGCTGCCGGCGGTGCCGCCGGCGACTACGATCAGACCCACGATCAGGAGCGCTACGTGCAGGTAGTGCAGCCGGGCGAAGCGCTTTGGCAAGTCGTTTTCCAGGGGCCCGGACATGATCCGCCGCAGTACGCCCGTCGGGCCCAGCACGAACAGCATCACGAAGAACAGCGCCCAGAACGCGAGCATCGCGTCGACCCACCAGAATTGCGGGTGGCCGAGCAGTCGCCAGTAGCCCAGCCGATACAGCATCCAGCCGCCGGACAACCCTACCAGCAGCACGGCGATGCGCGCCTGCGGCGCGAAGCGGTGCTCGATGGCGCGAAAGCGTTCCAGCGCATCGTCAGGATGACGGCGCAGCTCTGGCAGCAAAACAGTCGCGACGAACGCGATGCCGCCGATCCACCAGACAACGCCGACAACATGCAACGCGACAGAGATTGCGATGTCACTCATTCGACGGTGACTTCACCGGCGCATCCTTGTGCTTATGTTCATGGTCGTCGCGATAGCCTCCGGTCCAGACGGGCGGATCGCTGGCCGGAAACGATTCGTCGCCGGCTTCATCCACCTTGTCGCGCGGCTCGCGCCGTTCCGGGTCATCAATCCGTGTACTCATCGTCGTCTCCTTACTTAGCCAGGCCGCCCGTCGACGCGCGGCCGTAGATAAATCATGCCGAATCGCAGGCTCCACGGGATGAAGGCGATCAGCCATATCGCAGCCGCCACCAGGATCAGCCAAAGGCCGCCGCGGTGATACTGGAACGGCGGCAGTTCCGCCAGCACGCGCGCGATTGCCGTCACCTGCACAACCAGGAATGCCCACAGTGTCGCCGGGTCGGCAATCAGGGGCCGACCGGAATGGCCCAGACTGACGCGTGAGGCCATCGCCACGACCATGCCGGTGATAAAGCCGATGCCGAGCGCGTGCAAGGGCGCCAGGCCCAGATCGAAGGACGCGCCGGTGAGGCGCAATACGCTTTGCGCAGCGAAAAGGCCCATCGCGATCGCCAGCCACGCGAAACTCACATGCAGCATGGCGAGCAGGGGTACGCGCAGGCTGCGGCCAAGCTGCCAGCGCCAGGCGTGCCAAGCGGCGAGCAGCGCCAGCGGCAGGTCGCAGAAGACGGTCCAGTCGCCTAGCGCCCCGATAGTCAGACCGAAGTGCGCCAGCACGCACAAGAGCGTGGCCGGCAGCGTCCAGTTCGGCTTGACGATGGTGTAGTTGCCCAGCACGCCATTGCTGAAAAAAGGGATCATCCGGTAGCTGACCGCGACGATCAGCGGCACCAGGTACAGCCAGAACCCGGCCGTGGTTGAAATGGTCAGCAGCGCCGGATCATTGGTGGCCAGCCACCAGATGTAGACGATCGCACCGGCGCAGCCGCCGGTCACGCAGCCGAACGGAAACAGCGCGAAGCGCTTGTCCGGCTTCTGCGACCGGCGCCAGATTTGCAGCAGCGTGGCCAGCCCGCACAGCCAGCCGGCAACGAAAACAGCCGCGCCCGCGACCGCCAGCGTCCGCCCTGCAAACACGCCGCCGTAGTAGCAGGCCATGCCGGCCGCCATCGCCGTCGCGATCGTGACGTAGCGCGGCCGCGTGATCGGCTCGGTGCCGAGCCAGCGCGGAGAAACCGTAAACAAAAATCCGAACACGAAAAACGTGAACAGGCCGTAGAGCATCAGGAAGATGTGTGCGGCGCCACCGAATATTGCCAGGCGCAACGCCGGCGCCCCCGGCATGTACCAGCCGGTCAGTGCTGCCAGCCAGAACAGCAGCGCGACGACGAGCTGCGCCGCTCCGGCGAGAAAAAACATCCGATGCGGCGCAGCCGTGACTACCGGCCGCGCCGCCGCCTTGTTTTGCACCATGCTCTCCACGTTGGCGTTCATCCTCCGCCGGTTGCCTTCGATGCGTCCGCCGCGGCGGGCGCCGCCGGCTGCGACGCATAAGTCGGCGTATTTGCATAGTCGGCTGGCACATGCCACAGACTGGCACCGTACCAGCCGGCCCAGCCGACCACCACCAGGCCCAGCACCCAGACCCAGATCGGCACCGGCGAGCGTGACTCGGCGCGGCGCGGGCTGAACGGCTCATCGGCGCTGAACGCATTGACCTTCACATCGATAATACCGCGCCGCACCTGGTGGGCGCGAAGCCCGCTGACGGTAATGCCGGGGCCGTTCTGCACCTTGAACGGGATTTCCCGCACGCCGGCAGTGCCGTTGCTGTCGCGGGCGCGCACGACGAGGCGGTGCGGGCCGTCTTCCAACTCGGTCGTATCGAGATGGAAGGTTGCCGGCGGCGCGTACTCCGCGATCGGCTCGGAGATGTCGTCGAGATACACCTTGATGCGCGCGCTATCCACGGCACTCTCCCGTCGAGCCGTCATCCTGCAGCACCTTGTATTTCGGGTGGCGCCGGTCGCGCTCGCCCGGGCGTACCAGCATTTTGATTGCCGCGGCGAAGCAACCGAGCGTAATCAGCCCCGCGACGGCGATGATGATGATATTGCCGATCAACGGACCGGTCAGGTGATGATGCACGTTGATCCTCCTATTGCTTCAGCTTCGCGCGCTGGTCGGCGACCTGCTGCGCGGTCACGTGCGGCGCGTCGTTGCCCCAGGCGCTACGCTCGTAATTGATGATCGCGGCAATCTCGGCGTCGCTCAGCAGCGAGCCGAAGGCCGGCATCTGCGCGGCGTACTTGGCGCCGTCGATGGTCGCGCCCTTGAGGCCGCCCAGCACTACCGTGATGTGCTTGGTCGGGTCGGCGTCGTTCACCGCCGAGTTGCCCTTGAGCGGCGGGAACACGCCGGGGATGCCGGCGCCGCCCGCGCCGTGGCAGGCGGCGCAGTTGGCCGAGAACAGCGGCTTGCCATCCGGCAACGCTTCAGCCGCGGACGCCGGCGTGGCCTTCGCGACCGCCGGCGCTCGGTCGGCGACCGGTTCGACCGCCGGTGCGGCTTCGTGCATCACGGCGGCATGCACGCCGGCCGTCGCGTTCTCGCCCAATGGCGGCTGCTTGAGCGACAACAGGTATGCCACCAGGGCTTTGGCTTCGGGCGTCGGGATCACCACGCCATGGGTGGGCGCGTACGCCGGTGGTACCGGCACCGGCGTCACGCCCGGTGGCGCTGTGTCCACCACTTTGAACAGGAATTTGAACGACGGCATGATCGATTCCGGCACCACCGCGCGCGGCTGGTACAGGTGCATGTACTGCCAGATGGCGCTCGACTGGCGCGCGCCGACGTTGGACAGATCCGGGCCGTTGCGCTCCGACCCCAGCAGCTCCGGCGTCTGGAAGGCGAAATCGCCCGCCGCCGACGGCCGGCCGAACACCCTGTCGGCCGGCAGCGGGCGCACCTGCTGCGTGTGGCAGTAGCTGCAGCCGTTGGCGACATAGACATCGCGGCCCTGGGCCTGCAGTTCGGTGAGCGGCTCGACGCCCGGCCCCGGCGGCACCTGCGACAGCTCGATGCCGGGCAGCACGCCCATGATTGTCGCAATCACGGCGTAGAGCAGCGTCGAGCCACCGGCGATCAGTAACAGCCTGCTCATTGCACCCCCTCCATCGCTTCGGCAGCGACCGGCCGCGGCTCCGCAAACTCGCGCTGCGGCACCGTTTCAATCGTGATCGGCGCGACCTCCCGCCCACCCCAGGTCATCTTCCAGACATTCCAGGTGAACACGATATGGCTCAGAAACATCATCGAGCCGCCGACGGTGCGCCAGGACCACCACGGCGCCATGTCGATCACCGACTGGATGAACGGCTTGCCATGGGTCCAGTCGAGGCCCTGAATGGTGCCGCCGATCGACATCGCGGCGACGTAGATCACCAATCCCACGAGCGCCAGCCAGAAATGGAAGCCCATCGCCCGGTGGCTGACGGACCTGCCCGTTGCCCGCGGCAGCAGCGCGTAGATGCCGCCCCAGATCGCGAACGTGACGAAGCCGTACATCGAGAAGTGCGAATGGCCAACGGTGAAGTTGGTCAGATGCCAGGTCTGTTGCAGCGAGCGGAAGGCCTCGAGCGTGCCCTGCGACGAACTCAACAGGTAGCTCAGCACGCCGACGATGACGAACAGCAGCGGGTAGGAATGGCGCGCCTCGCCCCAACGGCCGCGCAGCGTCAAGAGGTAATTGGCACTGCCGCCCCACACCGGCACCAGCATCGCCACGCTGAACACGATCGCAGTGGTTTGCAGCCACCACGGCAGCGGGCTGAACAGAAAATGATGCGAGCCGATGATCGGGTAGAAAATCAGGTTGGTCCAGAACGCAAACACGCCCAGCGCGTAGGAATAAATCGGCCGGCTGAGCAGCTTCGGCAGCGCGTAATAGAAGATGCCGAGCGCGAGCGGTGTGAACCAGAGGCCGACCGCGTTGTGCATGTAAAAACCGGACACGGCGACCTGCCCGAGGCCGTGCTGGTACCACGGCAGCGTCGCGACGATCGCGATGATGCAGGTCCACAGCACGCCGCCCAGCGTGTACCAGTTGGAGAGGTAAATCTCTTCGGTGCGACGCCGGCGGATCGTCTGGATCATGTTATACGCAGTGACCAGCAGCGCGGCGAGGAAAATCAGGCGCACCGGCCACGGCCACTCGCGGTATTCGAGCGTGCCGTTGTTGATGCCCATCTCCAGCGCCACAGTGCCGAGTACCGCAGCTATGTTGAACAACCCAAGGCCGATCCAGGCGAGCTTTTCGCTGTACAGGCGCGTGCGCGAGGTCTTCGCGGCGACGTAATAGGCGAGCCCCACCAGCGCCGGGCTCGCCCACGCGTAGAACGCGCCGTTGACGTGAATCGGCCGTAGCCGGCCGAACGTCAACGCCGCCTGCGAGGCCAGGTCGGGGAAAGTGAACTTGAGGCTGACGAGCAGCCCCACGCCGGTCGCGAGTATCAGCCAGAAAGCGGCGCACAGCGTGTAACCGCCGAGCACGCGAGACAACGCTTTCTGGTCCGGATCGCGTAAGCCGGCGGGCAGGATCAAGGTCGATGGATGCACGAACCCTCCCAGGAGAATTGCGGGATAACAGGAACGGCGGCCACTATGCCGAGGCGTGCGGAAGGCAGCCTTGACCTGGATCAAGGCGCGCCGCGGCCGGATACGGCTGAATGCAACCGGTATACTGGCGCGGGCCACAGAACGGAGCGAAGCATGAGCGCCGACGCCAAAGTGCTGACTGAACTCGACCGGCATTACCTGTTCGCCGCGCTGAGCGACGCGCAACGCGACGAGCTGCTGACGCATACCCACACGCGCGAGTTCAAATCGGGACAGTTGCTGTTCAGCCAGAACGACCCGGCGCAGGCGTTTTTCCTGCTGCGCCGCGGCGACGTCAAGCTCTACCGCGTGTCGGCCGAGGGCCAGGAAAAGATCATGCGCCTGATCCGCCCGGGCATGAGCTTCGCCGAAAGCGTGATGTTCATGGACACGCCGCGCTACCCGGTCCACGCCGAGGGCGTGCGTGCCGGCACGCTGCTCGCAATCGACTCGGACGCGTACCTCAACATCCTGCAGGCGTCGTTCGCCACCTGCCGCACCGTAATGGCCAAAATGACACAGCGGATCCAGGCGCACTGGGACGAGATCGAGTCGCTGACGCTACAGAACAGCCGCTATCGCGTGGTGCATTACTTGCTGGGCCTGGTGCCGGAGGGCACGACAGGCACCACAGAGATAACGCTGCCGTCGCGCAAGTCGCTGATCGCCTCGCAACTGGCGGTGACGCCGGAAACGCTGTCGCGCACGCTGCACGCATTGGGCCAGGAAGGCCTGATCACAGTGCAGGACTACGCGGTCAGTATCCCCGACATCGGCGCGCTGCGGCGGCTGCAATAAAGAACGAGATGGTTTACAGCTCAATCAAACTGTTTCACATGACCTGCGTGGGCTTGAGCGTCAGCCTGTTCGCCGCGCGCGGCATCTGGGTGCTCGCCAGCGGCCGCGCGTTGTGGCGCCCGCTGCGCATCATCCCGCACGTCATCGATACGCTGCTGCTGGCGAGCGGCATCACCCTCGCCTTCCTGATTCACCAGTTCCCGTTCGTCAACAGCGACTGGCTGACAGCCAAGATCGTCGGCCTGATCGCCTACATCGCGCTCGGCGTGTGGGTGTTTCGCGGCAAACAGTCGCGCGCCACCCGCTGGGCCGTCTGGACGGCAGCGCTTATCGTATTCGGCTATATCGTCAGCGTCGCCGTCACCAAGCAGCCGGCAGGCTTTCTGGCGGGAATCATCTAGATACCATCAGAAATTGGTACAACGCCCCGTAGCGCAACGTAATCCGCTCGCCATCGGAAGATGACTCCTTTACCCGATGATCGGCCGCGATCGCCTGCCAGTCCGACGCCGTCAGACACTGCTCGGCGAGCGGAAAAATCACCTCCTCCTCGGTGTTCAGGCTGTCGCGCTGCAGTTGCAGATAGCGGCGGCACACGGCGCCGAATTCCGCCGGCGGCGGCCCATCGCCTGGATAGCTGTTGTCGAGCCAACGATCCAGCATGTCGCCGAGCTCGTAGATCGCTTCATGCCCCGCCGCGTGCGACATGATGGCCTTGTGCGCCTGGCAGCGCCGCGCGTCGACATAGGCAAAGATCAGATCTTCGTGCGGATGATGCACTTGGTCGAAGTAATGACGCAGGTAATCCAACGCCTGGCGAAGCAGTGCTTGATCCGCGGCCGGTTCGCGTTCCAAATGGGCCAGTTCCATCTCCGCCAGCACCAGGACAGCCAGCATATTGCGGTGCTCGCGTTTCAGCTTTTCAATGCTCATAGCCATTGTCTCGTCCTCTGTGCGAATCCACGCCAATTCAACACACGCAGCGAAAATCGCACCTTGACCTGCATCAAGGTCGGCGGCGAACGCGCACCGTTCCCGCGCGGCGACATGGAATTGGAAAGGCTGTACTACGAAGCGCCCGAAGCCGCGGAAAACGCCGCCAAGTCAGCATCCGCCAGAGACTCGAAGGAGGCGTGATACCCGATACCGGGCGTGCGTTGGCTGCAACAGGGGCAGCTTCGATCACTGCATGATCGCGCCCCAGATAATCGGCCAGACCATACGGGCGACTGCTGCGCGCGATCAGAGCCGTGAAAGACGTCGATGCGGCGTCGAGCGGATGCCAAAACAACGTGCGGCTATTCGACAACATCCCGGTCAACGCGCCCACACCGAGGCTTTCCCTGCGATTGACGCGAGGGGTGTGCCAATGGCGCAAACGCGCGGGGAGATCCGCCGCAGTGTACACGCGCGAGCGGCCAATCTGTCGCGCCTGCTCCGGCGCTACTTGACGGGCCATCGGCATGCTGCAGGAGATGCTCATCGGCTGAGCCATCGCTTAAGCGATGAGATTAAAGCGATCGCGCCCGGCACGCCTTGACTTAAATCAAATGCTGCCGTCCGGCCACTTGATATGGATCCGGGGCCGGATCGACGCCTTGACTTGCATCAAGGTGACAGCCGACAAGGTTATTTATGTTGCTGTCACTGAACGGAGCCGAACATGACCCACGTTGTTACCGACAACTGCATCAAGTGCAAATACACGGACTGCGTGGAAGTCTGCCCGGTGGACTGCTTTCATGAAGGACCGAATTTCCTCGTCATCGATCCGGAAGAGTGCATCGACTGCACGCTGTGCATTCCGGAATGTCCCGCCGACGCTATTTTTCCCGATGATGAAGTGCCTGACGACCAGCAGCACTTCTTCCGATTCAATGCGGAGCTGGCGTCGCGCTGGCCTGTCATCGATGCAAAGATTGACGCGCCGCCCGATGCCGACGAATGGAACGGCCGGCCGAACAAGCTGCCGCTCCTGGATCGCGGAGAATAGGATAGCCCCCGCCGTGAGCGGTGAAGCGGAACTGCTGGAACGGCAACGGATTCAGCTGCTGCTTGAACGGGATGGCCGCGCCGCCGCGCGCGATTGGGTCGAGCGCACCCGCCGTCTCTATCTCGAAGCCATCGCGACGCCCCATTCACATGCTTCCCAGCCGTGGTACCGGCCGGAATTCGAAGCCTCGATTCGTGTGTTCGATAACTGGCTGGCCCGCCCCCACGACAATCTGGAGAACCTGCCATGAACGATTCCGTGTATCCGCAATCCACGCGTGCAATCGCCGAGCAGCGCAAGCGGCTCGCCCCCGAGACGCACGATGCCTTCCAGGCCTTCAGCAAACTCTCCTTCGCTATGCCTATGGCGCCCGCAGACTGCGACGGCTTAGCGGCGTCCAGCTGATCCCGATGGAGCGCCATCGGACAATCTTCGAGACCTGGCAGATCAGTTCTTTTTTCAGGCGAGCACCTTGCCCGGATTCATAATCCCCTGCGGATCGAGCGCCGCCTTGATCCGATGCATCAGCGCCATTTCGACCGGATCCTTGTAGCGCGGCAGCGACTCGCGCTTGAGCTGGCCCACGCCGTGTTCCGCGCTGATCGAGCCGCCCACGGCATGTACCCTGTCATGCACCAGTGCATGCACGTCATGCTGGCGCGCCAGCAGTTGCTCTTCTGTCCAGTCTGCGTCGCGCGCCACGTTGTAATGCAGATTGCCGTCGCCCAGGTGGCCGAAGATAACGTTGCGAATGCCGGGGAACGCAGCCAGTAGCGCCGCGTTCGTCTGCTGCACGAATTCGGCCATGCGCGAGACCGGTATCGAAATATCGTGTTTGATACTCTTGCCGATTTCCTTTTCCGCCAGCGGAATGCTTTCGCGCAAATGCCACAACCCATGGCTTTGCGCGTCGGACATCGCGATCACCGCGTCCGCGACGACGCCGGCCTCGATAGCGTCGCCTACGACAATTTCAAAACGTTCCTGTGCATGGGCTTCCGATTCGCTGTCGGACAATTCCAGCAGCGCATACCAGGGTAGTTCCGCTGACGGTCCGTCGAAGGGCAACCGCTGCTGCGGAAAGCACCGCACCACATCCTTCAGGCAATCCGCCGCCATGAGTTCGAAGCCGGTCAGCGACGGACCAAAGCCGGCCCGGGCGCGCTTCAGCATTGCCACGGCGGTCTCGATCGACTCCAGCGCCAGCAATGCCGTGCAGCGCGCCACCGGTACCGGGTAAAGCTTTAGTGTCGCCGCGGTGATCACCCCCAAGGTGCCTTCGCTGCCAATGAACAGGTCGCGCAGATCGTAGCCGGTGTTGTCCTTGCGCAGACCGCGCAGGCCACGCCAGATGTCGCCCTGGGCGGTAACGACCTCGAGCCCCAGCGTCAGCTCGCGCATGGTGCCGTAACGCAGCACCTGCGTGCCGCCCGCGTTGGTGGCCAGGTTGCCGCCGATCGTGCAGCTGCCTTCGGCCGCGAGGCTGAGCGGGAACAGGCGGCGTGCCTCCCGCGCGGCCTGCTGCACGGATTGCAGAATGCAGCCGGCCTCGGCTTCCATCGTGTCGTTATCGGTATCGATGCCGCGAATCCGGTTCAGGCGCTGCAGCGACAGAATCACCGCGCGACCGGAATCGTCCGGCGTGGCCCCGCCGCACAAGCCCGTATTGCCGCCTTGCGGAATCACCGGAATACCGGCCTGGGCACACAGCCGCACGACGGCCGCGACCTCATCGGTCGAACCCGGCCGCACCACGGCAAGCGCTTCGCCCTGGCAACGGTCGCGCCAGTCCACCACGTACGGCCGGGCGTCGGCGCCGGTCAAGACCTGTGACGGACCCAGCGCCGCCTGCAAAGTATCCAGAGGGGTCATGTCTACATTGTAATCGACCTCAAGGAAACTGGACCCGCCGCTGGCCAAACAGCATCCTCGGCATTGGTATCGCGATGTGCCGGCTGCCGTGCCGCTTCCCCACCCGTTGATCAGCTGATAATTCGTGGCTCGGGTTCAAGCGTCACGTCGAAGCGCGATTGCACGCCGTGGATGACGGACTTTGCCAAAGCCCAGAGTTGCTCGCCGCTGGCGTGGCCGTAGTTAACCAGCACCAACGCATGGCGCTCGGAAATCCCGGCGTCGCCTTCACGCATGCCCTTGAATCCGCACGCCTCGATCAGCCAGCCCGCGGAGAGCTTCACCTGCTCATCCGGCGCCGGCCACTGCATCATGTCGGGATAGGCGCGCTTGAGTTCGGCGGCCTGCGCCGCGGGAACTAGCGGGTTCTTGAAAAAGCTGCCGGCATTGCCTATCACTGCCGGATCGGGCAGCTTGCGCCTGCGCAACGCACGGACGGCTTCGGCCACCGATCGGGGGGTCGGTTCAGCGACATTCATGCGCGCCAGTTCCTGCCGGACGCCCGCATATTCCAGCCTGAGCGGTTGCACCCGGGGCAACAGGAAGCGCACGGCGATGACGATGTAGCGGTCCGGCTCACGCTTGAACAGCGAGTCGCGATAGCTGAACGCGCAGGCCGCCTTGTCCAGGATCATTGCGCGGCGTTCGCGAACGTCCCACACCTCAACACGTTCGACGAATTCGGCGATTTCCACGCCATAGGCGCCAATGTTCTGAATCGGTGCGGCGCCGACGGTGCCGGGAATCAGCGTCAGATTTTCGAGACCCGCAAAGCCCTGCGCCAGCGACCACCGCACGAAGCCATCCCAGCTTTCGCCGGCCGCCACTGTCACACACGCGCCATCGCCGGTCTCCTCCACCTGCACGCCGCGGGTCCCCATGACGAGTATGGCGCCCGCGACATCGCCGGTGAACAGCACGTTGCTGCCCTGTCCCAGCACCAGCGGTGGGGCGTCCAGCTTATCCAGCAACTCGGGGAGCCGGCTGGCATCTTTCAATTCGGCCAGTTGCCGCGCCCGCGCCCGGACCCTCAGCGTGTTATGGACGGCAAGGCTCACATCGTTGTGCAACGTATAAGGATCGGTAACGGAACGCGCGCTGTCGGTGTCCGGTCTGGCCATGCCTGCCATAGTATTGCCTTCCGGACCAGCGTGCAGCCCTGGCCATCAAGCTCTGACCGTTCTCTGATTGATTTACATCAAAGCGTCTGCGCCGCCAGCCGCTATAGTTGGGACTTAGTGGCGGGGCCTGCCACGGTGTAGACTGGATGGCAGGATACTGCAACAAAAATACGGAGTTCCTCATGTTGAAAAAGAGTTTGATTTACCTGTTATTTGCGCTGCTGTCGACGACCGCTTTTGCCACCCAGGCGAGAACGGTCAAGATCATTGCCCAGGACAGCCTGCGGTTCAGCGTTGAAGAAATTATCGCCAAACCGGGCGAAGAATTGACCGTCACGCTGGTCAACAACACCAAGCTGCCGGCGATGGCCATGTCGCACAACTTCGTACTGCTCAAGAAGAGCGCCGATCCGCATGCGTTCGATCAGGCGGCGGCCCAGGCGCAGGACAACGACTACATTCCGAAGAGCAAGGCCGACGAAATCATCGCCCACACCAAGCTGGTGTCCGGCGGGGAAAGCGATTCCGTGACCTTCAAGGCGCCGACCGAGCCCGGCACCTACCTCTACATCTGCACCTTTCCGGGCCATTTCGCAGCCGGCATGAAAGGCACGCTGGTAGTCAAAGGCAAATAAATACAGTTGCGCCGGCCCCGTGCCGGCGCAACTGTCATAACAATCCAAAGCAGGCGATTGCACTGCAAAGGAGCATTGCATGTCAGAGACCGGTCTTCGCGGCAGCTTCGCAACCCCCTGGCCGGCCATCGCCACAACCGCACTGCGCGTTGCCTTCGGTATCGTCTGGGCGGTGGGCGCGGCACTCACCTGGTCACCCGACTTCGCCGTTCACTACGTCGGCTACCTGCACAACGCCGCGCAAGGGCAACCGGCCTGGCTGTCCGGCTGGTTCTCGATGTGGATTGGTCTGGTTACGCCGCACGTCGTTCTGTTTACCTGGCTCACCCGTATCGCGGAAAGCTTCATCGCACTGGCGCTGCTGGTCGGGTTCGGGCGCAAGAGCCTGTACCTGTTCGGCGCGCTGTTCAGCCTGCTGATATGGAGTACTGCCGAAGGCTTCGGCGGGCCATATACGGTCGGCGCGACCAACATGGGTACAGCGATCAGCTACGTCCTGATCTTCGCCGCGCTGATCGGGCTGGATTACCGCGCCGGATTCATCCCCTACAGCCTCGACTACCTGATCGAGCGGCACTGGCCCGCGTGGCAGGCGGTCGCGGAATGGCGGCGGGACCGGACAGCGCCCCACGCGCCAGTGGTCCTGCCCTGGCGGGTGCAGATCCCGGCGCTGTTCGCCATCGTGGTCCTGCTGGCATTCCTGATAGGCGGACTGCACAGCGCACTGAACGTGCAGCCGCCGTCGCCCGGGACCGCGGCCGCCGCTGTGTCGCCGCTCACGCTGGCATCGAAAGAACCGATCGCCAACACGCGCGACGCGCTGCTGCCGCCGCTCATCGGCACCGGCGACAGTGTCGATGTCCGCATGGTCGCGCGCGACGACAAGGTCACCATTGCCAGTGGCGTCAACTATAACGCGTGGACCTTCAACGGCATGGTGCCCGCGCCGATCCTTCACGTTCGCCAGGGCCAGACGGTGAACGTGACGTTCATTAACCGGGGCCTGATGCCGCATTCGATCGACTTCCACGCCGCGCAAACGCCGCCCGACCTGCATTACGTGGACATTCAGCCGGGCGAACAGATCAAGTTTTCATTCGTGGCACGCGTGCCCGGCGTGTTCCTCTACCACTGCGGCACGGCGCCGGTGCTGCTGCACATCGGCAACGGGATGTACGGCGCGCTGGTCGTGGACCCGGCCGAACCGCTGCCGCCGGCGGACAAGAGCTACGTGATCGTGCAAAGCGAGTGGTACACGCAGCAGGTGGGCGACCGCCTGATGGGTCCCGATTTCGACAAGATGAAGGACGTCCGCCCGGACGAGGTCGTTTTCAACGGCGCCGCATTCCAGTACATCGACCACCCGCTGGCAGCGACAGCCGGCGAGCGGACGCGTATCTATCTGGTCAACGCCGGGCCCAACCTGTGGACGTCATTCCACCTCATCGGTGAGATCTTCGACAAAGTGTATCCCGACGGCAACGCGGCCAACGCCCTGAGCGGCGTGTCCACGTATCCGGTCGCGCCGGGCGCCGGCGCCATATTTGACGTAGTGATCAGGGATCCGGGCGAATATGTCTTCGTCGATCACGCCATGGCACATGCCATCATCGGCGCCAAAGGCATCCTCGACGTGCGGACTGCCGGAGCATCGGCGGGAGCCCGGAAGCCGGCACCGCCGGTGACGTCCGCACCTCGCGCTGCTGCGCCCGCCGGAGTCGCCGCCGGGCCAGCGGGCCCGTACCAGTTCGACGCGGCCAAAGGTAACACGCTCTACATGCAGTACTGTTCCGCATGTCACCAGTCCACCGGACTGGGCTTGAAAGGGGCGTTCCCGCCGCTCAAGGGCGATTTCGTTGTACTGAATCCAGACGCCACCCATCAGATCCAGACGATTCTGTACGGCCTGCACGACAAGGAAATTGACGACACCGTTTATCCGACGCCGATGCCCCCGTTCGGCAGCGTGCTCAATGATGCGCAGATCGCCGACATCATCAATCACGAGCGGTCGTCGTGGGGCAACCAGGGCAAGCCAGTTACCGCCGCTGACGTGGAAGCGGTCCGATCGCAGGGCCCCGGCGACTGAAACCGCGCGCGTTCAGCAGCAGCAACGCTTGAATCCCGCCAGAAGGACAGCATTGACATAGATGAAGTCAATGATGAATATCTGACGGAGTCGAGACATGAATCTACAGCCGAGGAACGTGACCTCAACCGCGACCGAGACCATCGAGCGGCCGCGCAAACCGGTTTTCATTCGCGCCGTGGGCGCGCCGGTCAGCCAGCATGACCGCGACTACATCCGCCGCAAGCTGGCGAGGAGATTGCGCAAATTCGAGGAGGTTGTCGAACGCACCAGCGTGCGCATCGAGGACATTAACGGCCCGCGCGGCGGGGTCGACAAGCGCTGCCGGATCAAGGTGGTGCTGAGCGGCTTTCCCAGCGTGGTAGTCGAAGAGCGGCATTATTCCCCGCAGGCGGCTATCGACGGGGCGCTGGATCGCGTCGAACGCACGGTCTGGCGAACCATCCGGCGCCGCCGCACCCGTCACTGAATAAAAAAGGCGCTCTCCGCAACTGCGGAGAGCGCCAGTTTCACTGCCTTAATGCAATGATGCCAGCTTCACTTGCTTTGCGCCCAGCGCATGGGCGGCGTCACAGAACGCCTGGTTGGTAATCTTGTGAACGTTCTGATCGTAAACGACACCCAGCTTCGGGTTCTCGTTCACATCCTGCATGACGGCGTTGTGGATGCCGTGCGACACCAGCTTGTCGAACAGGCGGCCTGACCAGAACGTGCCATCCTCGGCCGTTCCTGCCTTCACGAGCGCCACCGCCAGTGCGTGGCCGTGCAGGTTCGCCGGCGCTTCCGGCAGTTTGATGCCCATCGCCGTGGCGTGCTTCAGCGCGTCCGCGACGACCGCATCGGTACCCTTCAGCCAGTTCTGCACGTTCTCCTTGCCGTACTGCTTCGTCAGCTTGGCGACTTCCGCATTGGTCGTCTCCTCGCCCAGCATCGACGTCAGCGCCTGCGCCGTCGAAAAGTGTTCCGGGCCGCCGCCCGCCTTGACGAGCGCCGCTGTCAGTTCGAGATCGGGCGCGCCGAGATAGGCCGGTCCGCCGAACATGTTGACAGTGTCCGCCGCGAAACCGGCGGCTGAAAACAACATCGCGGCCGCGCCGACGATCATGAGCCTGAGATGTCTTTTGTTCATAGGGTTGTTCTCCTTGGTTACAGGGACATCAAATTGATTTCCGGCCCGTGATGTCCATAAGCCGGGCGAGAAAAGTGCCTTTCGGCTGTAATGCGTCGAGCACCTCATGCGCCTGACGGGAAAGCAAACCTTTAAACTGATCGCCGAGATCGTCGGCGAGAATCGCCAGCGCCAGGCTCTGGCGGATATACGCTGTTATCAGCTCGACGATCAGGCGGTGGTGCGTCGCGACCGCGGTCGCGCCCGCGGGCGTAATCTCGCCGGCGACGGCCTGGCGCTTGTCGCCGATCAGCAACAGCCAGCGGGCATCGTTGCTCGGCCCCAGGTTGTAGCGATGGATGCTGCCCTGGCAGCCGCCGCATTCGGCGCTGCAGGCTTCCATGCATAGCGTGGTGATGATGACGCCGCGCTCGCGGGCTTCGCGCAGCGAGTCGGCGAGCGCGCCCGCTTCCGCCGGCTGAATGCCGACCTGCAGTTCCTGCGTCGCGCCGTCGATCAGCGCCCGGGCCTGGCCCATCAACTCCTTGTAGCTCTTGAGGTTGAAGACCGGCGCCGCCTCGTCCGCGCTTTCCAGCGCCGCCAGCGCCTTTTCAACCGCGTCCAGCGTGCGCCGATGGCGCTTGTCGAGCCGCCGGATCAGCTGCTCCGGCTTGACCGCCGCGTAGCGCGCGCCCTCGGGCGTTTCCAGCCGCCGCGCGGCGCCCCGCTCCACCAGCCGCTCCAGCACCGCATAGACATTGGCGCGCGGCATGCCCGCCGCCTTGGCGACCTCATAGCCGTTGCACGTGTCGGCACCCAGGAGGGCTACATAGGCACGGGCTTCGTACCCGGTAAAACCAATATCCTGAAGAAGTGCATGTACGTTCATCTGCATCAGTAGTAGTAGTCGTATGTATTGCAACTATAGACACCATCGGGCGAAAGTTCAATATGTTTCTGGCGTTATGCCTGCCGGCAAGCTGCGCGACCACGATGCGCGGCCGACGAGAAATGGATGTCACCATGAGCAGCCCGGTTCAAATGAGCGACCAGAGCCACGCAATTGCTTTTCTATCCGATGCGAAAACATTCGGCATGGCCGGGCCAGTGGAGCAGGTCATTACTCATTGCTCGATGGTGTTTCTGGCCGGCGAGCGAGCCTACAAGCTGAAGCGGGCCGTCAAATTTTCTTATCTCGACTTCACTACGCTAGCGTTGCGGGAGAGATTCTGCCGCGCGGAACTCGCGGTTAATCAACGCGCTGCGCCGACACTCTATTTGCGAGTCCGATCGATCACCCGTGGTCCGGCCGGCGTCGTGGCCTTCGACGGCCGTGGGGACGTTATCGACTGGGTCGTTGAGATGCGGCGGTTCGACCAGGAGGACCTTTTTGATCGCATGGCTGAAACCGGTCGTCTGAACCCGGCCCTGATGACGGCTGTTGCCGACCACATTGCCGGATTCCACACGCGGGCCGAACCAACGCCAGACCACGGCGGGCAGGCTCGCTTCGCCGAGATTCTTGCAGCGAACCGCAAGAATCTCGGCTCGTCATCGCCGCCCCTGAGTCGGGAATTTATTCAACGGCATCACGTGCAATCGTCCCACCGTCTGCGCGAGGTCGGGACGCTTCTCGACCGCAGGACCGGTGATGGCATGGTTCGGCGCTGCCATGGCGACCTACACCTGCGGAACATCTGCCTGTTCGAAAACCGTCCGTTGCTGTTCGACGCGATAGAGTTCAACGACGACTTATCCTGCATCGACGTTCTCTATGATCTTGCATTCCTTCTGATGGACCTCGTCCATAGAAATCGTGCAGACCTGGCGAATGTCGTGTTTAATCGCTACCTCGATCGCACTGGCGACGACGCCGGCCTGAAGGCCTTGCCGCTGTTTCTTTCAACAAGGGCGGCAGTGCGCGCTCATGTGCAGGGTGCGCTGGCGCGTGTACCCGATAAAAAAACGGCCGCGGCACAAGCTGCGAGCGACTACCTGGCGCTTGCGCTGACACTGAACCAAAAACATCAGCCGCGGATCATCGCACTGGGGGGTTTAAGCGGCACCGGTAAATCGACAGTCGCGCGTGCCGTTGCCCCCCTATTCTCACCCGCACCCGGGGCACGCATTGTGCGTAGCGATGTCGTGCGCAAGCGCCTGGCCTGCGTACCATTCGAAACGCGTTTGCCGCCGAGCGGCTATACCCCCACCGCCTCCCGAAAGGTGTATGCCGCATTGCGCGCCGATAGCAGCGCAATTATCGCGGCAGGCTACACGGTCATCCTCGATGCCACGTTCCTGCTACCGCAAGAACGCAACGCCGTCGACAGGTTGGCCCGCGAGGCCAACCTGCCTTTTACCGGCTTATGGCTGGAGGCGCCCGCGGACACACTCGCGGCGCGCGTTCGCGGCCGTGAGAGTGATGCGTCGGATGCAGACCTCGCCGTTCTCGAACGGCAGATAAAAGCGGACGCTGGCGTAATCGAATGGCGGCGGATTGATGCCTCGGGCGATATTCGGGCTACGGTTGCGGCTGCGAAACGACATGTCTGCTCACCGCCTCGGCCGATTGATCAGTAAAAATGATTCGACTGATGCAACAAGAACAAATTTCTTCAGACTTAGGCCGTTTCGCACGCCTTGAGCCAGCCGAAGTATTGACGGCGTTGGGTAGCGGCCCTGGCGGACTGTCCGAAGACGATGCCGACAAGCGGCTGGGTATCCATGGCCCCAATCTGATCGCTCGCGAAGGCAAGCGCAGCTTTCTCAAGCAGATCGCCGTTCAGCTTTGGACGCCGTTGAATATCATGCTGCTGGCGCTGGCCGGGGCGTCGTTTGCTTTGGGCGATGCACACGCCGCGATTGTCATAGCAGTCATGGTGACGCTCGGTGGAGGGCTGTCATTCCTGCAGGAATACCGCTCTAATAAGGCTGCCGAAGCCCTCCGCGCCCTGGTCAGAACCAATGCGACAGTTGTGCGACACCCATTGGGACTGGTGCCGGAACCTGATAATCGGCCGGCAGCTATCGATGTTCCAGTCGAGCGACTGGTCCCGGGCGATCTCGTTCTGCTGTCTGCCGGCGACATGGTCCCGGCCGATCTGCGATTGGTCTCGACAAAGGACCTCTACCTAAACGAAGCGGCATTGACCGGCGAAGCACTGCCGGTCGCGAAGTCGGCATCGGCAGCTACACAGACGGCCGCGAGCCCGCTTGACCTGCCTGACATGTGCTTTATGGGCACTAATGTCCTAAGCGGCGTCGCAACCGGCGTCGTCGTTTTTACCGGTCGCGAAACCTCCTTCGGTCAAGTTGCTGAAAAGATTGTAAAAAAGCGCCTGCCGACGAGCTTCGAAAGAGGCATTGACCGGTTCGTCTGGCTGATGGTCCGTTTCATGCTGGCGATGGCAGTGACGGTTCTGGCTATCAACGGGCTTACGAAAGGCGACTGGTTCGAGGCGCTGCTCTTTGCCGTCGCCGTAGCGGTAGGCCTGGCGCCCGAGATGATGCCGATGATCGTCACCGTCAACCTCGCAAAAGGCGCACTCGCAATGTCACGAAAGCGCGCCATCGTGAAACGACTCAACTCGATCCAGAACTTCGGCGCGATGGACATACTGTGCACAGACAAGACAGGAACGCTTACCCAGGACCGGGTGATCCTGAAGGAACACCTGGATCTGCGAGGCAACGATTCCGGCAGAGTGCTCGAATTCGCCTACCTCAACAGCTACTTTCAGTCTGGTCTCAAAAACCTGCTCGACGTCGCCGTACTGAAACACATTGAATTACACCGGGAGATGAACGTCGAAAGTGAATTCGAGAAAATCGACGAGATCCCGTTCGACTTCGAACGCCGCCGCATGTCCGTGGTGCTCAAAAAAATGGACGGCGACCATCTTCTTATCTGCAAAGGTGCAGTTGAGGAAATGTTCTCCGTCTGCTCTGCATACGAAATCGGCCACGAAGTGGGCGTTCTCGATGCCGCCCAATTCCGTTCCGCAAGGGAAGAAACTACACGTCTCAATGCAGATGGATTCCGCGTCATTGCCGTCGCATACCGGGAAGTAAAGACCCCACCGCCGGCCTACAGCCCTGTCGACGAACGGGATCTGACCCTCCTGGGTTACATCGCCTTCCTGGACCCGCCGAAGGACAGTGCCGCAGCCGCCATCAGGGCGTTAAACAGGCACGGAGTACGGGTAAAAATACTTACTGGCGACAATGACGTCGTTGCACGCAAAGTTTGTGCTGAGGTAGGGCTGCTGACACAGAAGGTGCTGCTCGGCAGCGAAATTGACGCGATGCCGGCGGACGCGCTGGCGGCTGCGGTCGAATCGGTAGACCTGTTCGCCAAATTATCGCCGGCGCAAAAGGCGACGATCATTGACGCGCTTCATAAGAACGATCATGTCGTCGGTTTCCTTGGCGACGGCATAAACGACGGTCCGGCATTGAAGACAGCGGATGTCGGCATATCAGTCGACACGGCGGTCGATATCGCCAAGGAATCCGCTGACATCATATTGCTGGAAAAGAGTCTCACCGTGCTGGACGCCGGCGTGGTCGAGGGGCGCAGGGTTTTTGGCAACATCATCAAGTACATTCGGATGAGCGCAAGTTCCAACTTCGGAAACGTGTTCAGCATCATCGGCGCCAGCATCTTCCTGCCGTTCCTGCCGATGGCCCCCATCCAGGTACTCGCCCTCAACCTCCTTTACGACTTTTCACAGACCGCCGTTCCTACCGATAGCGTCGATGACGAGTACCTGCAGGCGCCGCGGCGATGGGAGATCGGGAACGTGATGAGGTTCATGGTCATGGTCGGTCCGGTCAGCTCGATCTTCGACTACGCCACCTTCTTTACAATGTTGTTCCTTTTCGGCGCATGGAGTGACTCGTCGTTATTTCAAACGGGATGGTTTGTGGAGTCGTTGCTGACTGAAACGCTAATTGTACATGTCATCAGAACCGCCCGAATTCCATTCCTGCAGAGCCGCGCAAGCGCGGCACTGATAGCTACGACAGTGACCATCGCTGGCATCGGCATTCTCCTGCCGTTCACCGAGCTTGGGATTATTCTCGGTTTCAAGCCGCTTCCCCACTTGTATTGGCCCTTTCTGGCGTTGTTCCTGAGCAGCTACGCCGTGCTTGCACACTTGGCGAAGACATACTTCTTCCGCCGCTTCGGGATAAGCTGAGGTTCGGTCTGTGACGGCCATCGGGGCGGCCGACCGGGACTTAGCAGGCGATCAGCGTTGGCACAGTCATATGGTGCATCAGATCATGAGTCACGCCGCCCAGGATGAGTTCGCGTAATCGGGAATGCCCGTATGCGCCCATACATAGCAGATCAGCGCCCCGGTCCGCGATGATCGACAACAACACTTCGCTGACGCTCCATTCTTCGCGGGGAATCCGGGATACCGAACTTTTAATTCCGTGACGGGCTAAATAGAGCGCGATGTCGGATCCCGGTCCTTCGCCATAGCCGGTGGAAAACTGCTTGTCCTCCCCCACTACGACAATGTCCACCGACGCCGCCCGGATGAGCAGCGGCAAAGCCGCGTTGGCCGCCCTGGTCGATTCGCGCGTAGCATTCCAGGCGACGACGATCCGCCTTCCGACAACCTCGGAACGCCAGGCATAAGGCGCCACCAGCACGGGACGACCAGCCATCAGCGCAACCTCGACCGGCTTGTCATAGGCGCCGAGACTTGCTTCGTCGGGATTGTGCTGTCCCATCACCAGCAGGTCGACGTAACGTGCATGCTGGGCGAGCGTGCGTATCAACTCTCCGCTTTCGTAGCGCCACTCACTCCTCAGAGCCTCAAACCGCCGCGCCTGCGATTCAAATTTTGCCTTGAACGCCACGTCACGCTGCCGCGCAGCCTCTTCCTCGTCGCGCAACAGTGCTTCCATCGCGCTCCAGGTCCCCAATCCTCCGTACGCATAATGGACCGGACTGTATATATGCAACGCAGTAAGGTGGGCGTTGAAAGTTTCGGTCAGCTTCAGTCCGACTTCGATGAGCGCATTTCGATAGACAGCTTGGCCCACGTGAACCAAAAGGCTGGCGTAGTTCATGGTCAACTCCTCCTGTGAACAAACGAACTACGGCGTAATAGCGACCTTTAGAACGCCGCCACGCTGGTTGGCGAAGAGATCGTAGGCTTCTTCTATCTGCTCAAGCTTGAAACGGTGGGTGACCAGTTGCCCAAGGTCGAGACGCTGCCCCGCCACGACGTTCATCAGTCGCCGCATCCGTTCCTTGCCGCCCGGACAAAGCGAAGTCAATATCTTGTTATCGCCCAGACCAGCGTGGAACGCGGCCAGCGGCAGCGTCAAGTCCTCCGCATAGACGCCCAGGCTCGACAAGGTACCGCCCGGTTTCAGGACCTTGAGACACGCTTCGAACGTCGTTTTTTTCCCGAGTGCCTCGATCGCCGCATCCACGCCGCGGCCTCCGGTCAATTGCATGATTTCGTCGACCGCGTCGCTTTTGCCGAAGTTCACCACGATATCGGCACCCATTCGTTTCGCCATGCTGATACGCTCCGGCACCGTTTCCACACCAATGATGGTAGTAGCGCCGCGCAGTCTCGCGCCGGCCGTCGCGCATAGCCCAATAGGGCCTTGCGCAAACACAGCGACCGTGTCGCCGATCTTGATATTCGCAGCTTCCGCGCCGGCGAAGCCGGTGGACATGATATCCGGGCACATCAGCACCTGCTCATCAGTGAGGCCCTCCGGCACCACAGCCAGATTTGCCATTGCGTCGGGCACCAGCAGGTACTCCGCCTGGGCGCCGTCGATCGTGTTCCCGAAGCGCCACCCACCCATCGGTTTAAAGCCGTGCGCGCTGTCCTGGCCGTCCTGGGAGTGCAGCCCCTCCAGGCACGCGTTCGAGTACCCGCTGGGGCAAATCGCGCCCGCGATGACCCGCTGGCCCTCCTGGTAGCCGCTAACATTCCGCCCCAGTTTCTCAACGACGCCTACCGGCTCATGGCCAATCGTCAATCCTTCGCTAACCGGGTACTCGCCCTTGAGAATATGCACGTCGGTTCCGCAGATGGTGGTCGTCGTGATACGAATCAGCGCATCGTTCGTGCCGATGTCGGGAATTGGCTTCTCGCGGAGCGCGAGGCGGCCCGGTTCGACAAAAACTGTCGCTTGCATCTTCGCTGCCATGACGGCCTTCCTTCGAGCCATTTTCGAAAAATTTTAGGAAGTTTCGAATCGAAGCGATTGACCTTGATCAACTATCCGGCTAATACATCGGAATAGCTTGAGCCGGCTTCGGCTTTCGCCGCGCGCAATTGACGTAGATCAATGGCGTCTTCATCGAAAGGGGTAAAGTTGAGCATGTTGCAGACTCTATCGTGGAGCCTGTCTCAGGTGGAGGACTTCCCATGGCAACAAGCACGGGGCCATTGCGGCCTCTCGATGAAGGGAAAGCGGCAAGCAGGAACCGCCTGCCGGCATCACGTGGGCAGACGTATGTCTGGGATATTTTTATCCGAACTTTTCACTGGCTACTCGTCACTGCCTTTGTCGTGGCTTACTTGACGGCCGAGGAGATCGAAACAGTACATATCTGGGCCGGCTACGTCACAGGCATATTGGTGGCGATGCGCATCGTTTGGGGATTTATCGGCCCCGAGCACGCACGGTTCAGTGATTTTGTCTATTCGCCCGCACGCGTTGCCGCCACGGCCCGGGATCTCGCGAGGTTCCGCGGCAAACGCTACCTGGGGCACAATCCCGTCGGTGGCGCGAGCGCTCTGGTGATGTTATGCCTGCTGGTAATAATCACGCTTAGCGGCCTCGCGATCTACGCGGCGGCGGATAACGCCGGGCCCCTGGCTTGGTGGCTGGGCGGCGCTGACCGAAAAGTCAAGGGCATTCTTGAAGAGGTGCATGAAATATCGGCCAACATCATGGTGGCGCTGATCATACTTCATATTATCGGCGTTATTTTTGAAAGTTTTCTGCACCGGGAAAATCTGGTCAAGTCCATGTGGACCGGCCTCAAACGGTCAAAGTAGCACGCGTCCCGGCGGTCGCGCCTCGTCCGGCACCGCTTTTCCTCCGCATCTGCTTCCCAACGCGAACGACATTCGCAAAACGCGCCTGATTGACGCAGATCAATATCATCGCGGGCGGCTTTTCCTATATTTGACTGAGTTCTCGACGTTGGAGCGCCTATGCCTTCTCCTCTGACCCGTCGGCAGATCGCCGAGCTTGGCGGACGCCTGAAGATGCGCCGGACGGTCTTGCTGGAGCAAGTCCGGGAGGCATTGCTGGTCGCGAACCGCGAACGCTACGGCGGCCTGGCGAGGGACGTTCATGACTCCGGGGACGAGGTCACAGCTTCACTTCTGTTCGATATCAATTCCATCGTGTCCGACCGGGAGGTTCACGAACTTCGGGACGTGGAGGCGACGCTGCAGCGCATCAAAGCCGGCGTTTTCGGCATGTGCATCGACTGTGGTGATGACATCGGGTCAAGCGTCTCGACGCCTACCCGACCGCGAAGCGATGCTACATGTGTCAGCGTCGCTACGAAAAGACTCACGCCCCGGATGAGTGAATCGTAACAGCACCTGTCGAGGCATTAGCAAGCAATCAGGGTGGGCAACGTCATATGGCGCATGATGTCATGGGTTACGCCGCCCAACACAAGCTCGCGGAGACGGGAATGGCCGTACGCGCCCATGCAAAGCAAATCAGCACCTTGGTCGACCATGACAGATTGCAACGCTTCGCTGACGTAAAGCCCGCCGCGTGAGATGCGCAAAACGGTACTCTTAACGCCATGGCGGGCGAGGTAGAGAGAGATGTCGGACCCGGGCCCGTCGCCGTAGCTGCTGGTCATGCGCTTACCTTCGCCTACTACGACAATGTCCACCGACTCCGCACGTATCAGCAACGGCAACGCCGCGGTTACTGCCCGCACAGCTTCGCGCGTGGCATTCCAGGCAATCACAACATGGCTGCCGATGACATTGAAACTACCTGCATGAGGCACTACCAGCACAGGGCGCCCCGACATTAATGCGACCTGTGCCGGCGTATCACAGCCGCCGACAGGCGGAGCGTTGTTCGGGTCGTGCTGGCCCATAATGACGACGTCCGCATATCGCGCGTGCAGGGCAAGCACCTGAGCCAATTCGCGCTCTCCATTCAAGAAGCACCACCCGGTTTTCAAGCTTCCGAATCTTTCTGCCTGTGATTCGAACTTCTCCCTGAAGGTAACACTGTTCTCCTGAGCCTGTTCTTCTTCCTTGCGCAATAACCTCTCGAGGCCGTTTATGGTTTCGAAGCCGGCGAACCTGTAGTCATATAAGCTGGGAATATAGGCATATAGCGCTGTGAGATGAGCATCAAAATCACTACTCAACTGCATTGCGACGTCGACAAGACCCTCACGATAAATTGTCTGATCCAGATAAACCAACAGACTCGCGTAGCGCATGACGGCTTCCTCGTACAACACCCGGTGGTTGCGTTACAGGCACTTTACGGCAGCCACAAGATGCCGTATTGATGCAGATCAAAAACGTAGTGATAAGCGGCGACAGTCAATCAGCCCGGCTATCGGTGGAACGCCCGATAGCCGCAGCGCGTAGCCACCCGTAAGCTAAATCTACGGCGTTATTGCCACCTTGAGCACCCCGTCACGCTGATTTTCAAACAGCTTGTAGGCCTGTTGAATCTGCTCAAGACGAAAATGGTACGTGACCAATGGTTCTAAATCGAGGCGCTGCGCCGCCACTACGTTCATCAACCGCCGCATCCGCTCCTTGCCACCCGGACATAGCGACGTGACAATCTTGTTGTCGCCGAGCTTCAAAACCTTGAGACACGCCTCGAAGGTCGCTTGCTTTCCCAGCGCCTCGATAGCCGCATGGTCTCTTCAACTGGATCGGCTTGTTCGAAGCTTGTCCGTCCTGAGAGTGCCAACCTTCAAGGCAGGCGTGGGAGTATCCACACGGGAAAATGGCGCCCGCGACGACACACGCTGCCTCTCTTGGTAACTCTGGACGCTACTCCCGGACTTATGGACTACGCCTTCCGGTTCATGACCTATTGTGCGGCCTTCGGCGACCGGATATTCGCCTCTGAGAATATGCACCTCAGTCCCGCAAATAGTTGTCAACGTAATACGAACTAGCGCGTCGTTCGCCCCAACATCGGGTATGGGCTTTTCCCGTAGTTCGAGATGGCCCGGTTTGACAAAGACAGTCGCTCTCATACTCTGTCATGATCGAACCCTCAAAATTCGATATGTCACTCGCAAAAATTATAAGCGACTGTCCGACGTCCTGGTTGATTTGGATCAAGATGATCGCAACCCGACTGCGGTATGTTGATGACGACCTGGCAATGAGCCGGTCTATCGTTTTTATCGGATAGTGGAGGCACCGTCATGCTTGACAAACAGGAAATTTCCGAATCGGCCAGGGAACCTAAGACGCAGCCAGCGGTCCGTCCGTCGCGAGGCCTGGGCCGCTTTGACGATGTCGAGCGCATGCTCGACTGGATGTTCGATGATCTTCTGCCCAGACGCTGGTCGCGGCCGTTCAGGCATGGAGATCTGGTGGCTTTCGAAGGCAGAACTCCGCGCGTTGACGTCATCGACCGTGAAAACGAGGTTCTCGTGAAAGCGGAACTGCCCGGAGTCGATAAGGGTGATCTGGATGTGTCGACGAGCGACAGATCGGTGACGATCAAGGCAACTTCGCACCAGGAGAATAAAGAGGAGAAGGGAGATTACTATCGCAGCGAAATCGCTCGGGGAAGCTATGTGCGAACGGTCGCGCTGCCGGCTGAGGTGGATGGAGCCCGATGCAAGGCGACCTTCAAAAACGGCCTGCTCGAACTGGTAATACCGAAACTTGAGCAGGCCAGGCGCCATCGGATTGAGGTGCATTGACCAGGCTGCAGCGAGTCCTTAACCCGGCTTCGGCCGGGTTCTTTTAGAAGACGTCCAATGGTAACTAATTCCGGTTCATGGCCTCCGGTGAAGCTGTCGAGCACACTGCAAAGGCTGGCCCCATAGACCGCAGCCTCCTTTTTTCTCAAAGGGGATGTTAACTAGCACCGCCGTTTTGATATTATAGGAAGGTATTGCAGCGTCATGTCCGGCAGGAGGCCTTGCACCATGGCGATTCATCCCCTCCCCGGCACGGGGCTGTGTGACTTCCACCCGTGCTCTCGTCCTTTTCCAGCCGCGCCGGCATCGCAGCGTAAGACGCCTGGCGATTGTCAGACCTGCCTCGTCAAGCACCGGTGTCTGGCAGCCGAACTTGACGGTGACAGGCTGGCGCACTTTGAGAGAAACGTCTACCGGCTTCGCCATCCGTTCAACGCGCGTGAAGTGCTTGTACACCAAGGCGATGTTATGCAAGCGGTCTATATTCTTCGGGTAGGATCGCTCAAAGCATACATCAACGAGCCGGACGGCGCGGAGCGCATTATGGGCTTCAGGTTCCCCGGCGCATTGATCGGTCTGGCCGAACTGGAGCAGCCGCGCTGGCTGCGTACATTTGTAGCGCTCGAAGATAGCTGGCTGTGCCGCATTCCGCTTCGAACGCTGGACGACAACGTGCGCCACCGGCTCGTCAAACTCATGAGCGAGGGCTTGCGCCAGGAATATCGCTCACATCTTATGCTCGCTTCCAGGAGCGGACCGGGAAAGCTGGTCTCTTTCTTGCTGGAGATCAGTGACAATTTCAGTTCACGTGGCCTGTCTCCATCACACCTTTATTTGCCCATGAACTATAGCGAGGTGGCTAACTACCTGGGGATGCGACATGAATCGGTTTCGCGCATGCTGGCCCGGCTGCAGCATCTTGATTTGCTGAGAAAAGACGGCAAAACCCTTCGCATCCTGGACCTGGAGGGTTTGCGACGCGCCCAGGAACTGGATGGGACTTCCAATAGCCGATGGATATCATGGCGAGGCACGAACTCATTGCATCGTTAACACTGCAGCACCGCTTAGCTCGCCCTTGCGAAGACGGTCCACTGCCACATTCGCCTCCTCAAGGCGAAAGCGTTCAATTTCAGTTCCGACCGGCACATGCGGCGCCAGCGCCAGAAATTCTTTAGCATCACGCCGAGTGAGATTCGCAACTGAACGTATCTCGCGCTCTCCCCATAGGATGTTATAAGGAAAAGTCGGAATATCGCTCATATGGATGCCGGCGCAGACGACAGTTCCGCCCTTGCGAACGGAGCGAAGCGCCTGGGGCACCAGTGCTCCAACTGGAGCGAAGATGATTGCGGCATCGAGTTCAACACCCGGAGACTCGCCGGAATTACCCGCCCACAGTGCGCCCAGGCGCCGGGCGAATACCTGCGCCTGCGAGTCGCCAGGACGCGTAAACGCATAAATCTCGTGGCATTGATATGCAGCGACCTGGGCAATGATATGCGCGGCCGCCCCGAAGCCGTAGATGCCGATCTTCCGGGCATCGCCGGCCATTTTAAGCGCCCGGTATCCGATCAGGCCGGCGCACAGCAAGGGCGCCGCATGAACATCGTCGTAACCTGAGTCGAGTTCGAAGCAATACCGCCCATCGGCCGCTACATACTCGGCAAAGCCGCCGTCGATCTGGTAACCGGTGAACCGTGCGGAATCGCACAGGTTTTCCTGGCCGCGGTCGCAATAGAGGCAATGCCCGCACGTATAACCCAGCCAGGGCACGCCCAGCCGCGTGCCGCTTGACCAATGCGCCCCGCTACCGGCAGAGACGACGGTGCCCACGATTTCGTGTCCCGGGATAACGGGATAGGGAACGTCCGGCAACTCCCCATCGATGACGTGCAAATCCGTGCGGCAAACGGCACAGGCACTGACTTTCAACAGCACTTGCCCCGGCCCGGGTGTCGGCACCGGCCGTTCGGTAAGCCGTAATGGGCCGCCAACTTCATCCAATATCATCGCTTTCATGTGCAGCTGACAGCCTAGGTTAAAGCGACCGCCGAATTTGCGTCGCTAGTCGATAATACCGCTGCGGACTCGTTGTGAATATCGATACCGATACCGGCTTAGGAGCTGAAACCGCACGATGCGGGAGGGAATGTACCGGTAGCCAGGAGTGCGAGCGGCCGATATGCTTGACTCAGGCTTCGCCGCGGCACAAGGAGGTGTCTTCGCGATGACCGGCACGGCCCGCAATCGGCAGGTACTGACGATCAACACCGGCTCGTCGAGCCTGAAGGCGGTGCTCTATGCCGCGCGCGACCGGCCGGAGCTGGTGCTGCGCGCGCAGGCGAGGCGCATTGGCGACTCCGCCGGCTACCTGCGCATCACCGGCACGGAGAACGAAACGCTGTTCGAGCGCGATCTGGCGTCGGCCGATCACGCCGCCGCGTTCGAGGCCACACTCGACTGGCTGACGCAGGAGGGGCTCGCCGCCACGTTCGCGGCCATCGGCCACCGCGTGGTGCACGGCGGGGCGCGCTACCGCGAACCGCTGCCGATCACGCCGAAGCTGACCGAGGCATTACGCGCGCTGGCGCCGCTCAACCCGGACCATCTGCCGCAAGCGCTGTGCGGGATCGAGGCGATCGAGCGCCGCTTCCCCGCCCTGCCCCAGGTAGCCTGCTTCGACACCGCATTTCACCGCGACATGCCGCCCTGCGCGCAGATGTACGCGCTGCCGCGCCGCTTTTACGACGAGGGCATCCGCCATCTCGGCTTTCACGGCTTGTCGTACGAATCCATTGTTACGGCGCTCCGCGATCAGGCACCGGCGCTGGCCGACGGCCGCCTCATCGTCGCCCACCTCGGCAACGGCGCGAGCGTGGCCGCGATTCACCGTGGTCGCAGCATCGACACCAGCATGGGCTATACGCCGGCGGCCGGGCTGATTATGAGCATGCGCTGTGGCGACATCGACCCCGGCGTGCTGATCGATCTCGCGCAACGCCATGGCATGGACGCGCAGGCAATCAACCACCTGATCAACCGCGAAGCTGGCCTGCTCGGCGTATCCGGACGCAGCGCCGACATGCGCGACCTGCTCGAAGCGGAAGCCACCGATCCGCACGCCGCCGAAGCAGTGGAAATGTTCTGCTACCGCCTGCGCCAGTACATCGGCGCCTACGCCGCGACTCTCGGGGGCCTCGACGCGCTTATCTTCACCGGCGGCATCGGCGAACACGCCGCGCCGGTTCGGGAGCGCGCGTGCGCCGGGCTCGGCTTTCTCGGCATCGAGATCGATTCCGAACGCAACGATACCGCAGAGTCCGTCATTTCCAGCGATCACAGCCGCGTCAGCGTACACGTGATAGCGACCGACGAGAATCGGATGATCGCCCGCCACACGCTCGAACTCGTCAACGGAGGACGCCATGTTCGACTTCAACACTGAGTTATCCACTGCCGTTAACGGCGGCGACGCCCCGCCCCGACCGCAATCGCTGGAAGGACCGCTGGCGCCCGACGAAGTCGAGCGCCTGCAGCGCTACTGGCAAGCCGCCAACTATCTCACCGTCGGCCAGATTTACCTGCAGGACAATCCGCTTCTGCGCGAGCCGCTCAAGATTGACGACATCAAGCCACGGCTGCTGGGCCATTGGGGCACGTCGCCCGGGCTGAGCTTCGTGTACACGCATCTCAATCGGCTGATTCGCGAGCACGACCTCGACCTGATCTACGTCACCGGCCCCGGCCACGGCGGCCCGGCCCTCAACGCCCACGCCTGGCTCGAAGGCAGCTATAGCGAGGCGTATCCGGATGTCACGCCCGATGTGCATGGTATTCGGCTGCTATTCCGCCAGTTCTCGACACCCGGCGGCGTATCCAGCCACTGCGGCCCGCACTTGCCGGGATCAATCAACGAAGGCGGCGAACTTGGCTATTCGCTGCTGCATGCCCAGGGCGCGGCATTCGACAACCCGGATCTAATCGCCGCCTGCGTGATCGGCGACGGCGAGGCCGAAACCGCACCGCTTGCAGGGAGCTGGAACGGCAACCGGTTTCTCAACCCCACGCGTGACGGGGCGGTACTACCGATCCTCCACCTCAATGGCTACAAGATTGCCGGCCCCACCGTGCAGGGCCGCACCCGGGACGACGACCTGATCCAGTTCTATCGCGGCCTCGGCTACCAGGCATACATCGTCGCCGGGGACGAGCCACCGTGCATGCACCAAGCGTTCGCGGCCGCACTTGAGCGCTGTTACGGCGAGATTCGCGTACTGCAGAACGAAGCGCGCCGCCACGGCCTCGATCGCCGGTTGCTGTGGCCGATGGTCGTGCTGCGCACGCCCAAGGGCTGGACTGGTCCCAAAGAAGTAGATGGTCTAGCGATTGAGGGGACCTTCCGCGCCCATCAGGTGCCACTCGCGACGGTGCGTGAAAACCCCGAGCATCTCAAAATGCTTGAAGCGTGGCTGAAAAGCTACGCGCCCGATACGCTGTTTGATAAAGACGGCCGGCTCCTCGATGAACTGGCCGCGCTCGCGCCCGACGGCGACCGCCGCATGGGGAGCAACCCGCACGCCAATGGCGGGCGCCTGCTCCGTGATCTGGCGTTGCCGGACATCGAGCGCTACGCGCTCAACGTCCCCGGCCCGGGTAAAGTGGGTGCCGAAGCGCCACGCTCGCTGGGCAGTTTCTTCCGCGACATCTTCAAGACCAATCCCGACAACTTCCGCCTGTTCTGCCCGGACGAAACTAACTCGAACCGTTTGAATGCAGTGTTCGAGGCCACGCAGCGAATAAGCGTCGGGCCGACCGTGTCGATCGACGATAAAATCGGGCCGGACGGGCGGGTAATGGAAGTGCTGAGTGAACATTGCTGCGAAGGCTGGCTGGAAGGCTATGTGCTCAGCGGCCGTCACGGCGTGTTCTCCTCCTATGAAGCATTCGCACAAATCGTCGATTCGATGGCGACGCAGCATGCCAAGTGGCTGTCGCACAGCCGCGAGCACGCCTGGCGTCGGCCTGTCGCGTCGTTGAACATCTTTCTCAGCAGTCACGCGTGGCGCAGCGACCATAACGGCTTCAGCCATCAGGCGCCGGGCTTCGTCGATAACGCGTTGGCGCGGCGCAGCGAGGTGATCCGCATCTACTATCCGCCGGACGGCAACTGCCTGCTGACCGTGTTCGATCAGTGCCTGCGCGCGCGCAACACGATCAACATCGTCACCTGCGGCAAGCAGCTCGCGCTGCAATGGCTTGGCATGGCCGAAGCGCGCGACCATTGCGCGCGCGGCGCGTCCCGCTGGGACTTTGCGAGCAATGACACAGGCGAGCCGGATATTGTGCTGGCTTGCGTCGGTGACGTGCCGACACAAGAGATCTGCGCGGCGGCCTGGCTGCTTCAGAAACATGTGCCGGAGCTTCGAGTGCGGGTGGTCAATGTTGTCGATCTAGGCGTACTGATGCATCCGCGTCTGCACCCGCGCGGGATGGACGACGCCGCCTTCGAGAGCCTGTTTACCAACGCGACCGACGTCATCTTTGCCTACCACGGCTACACTTGGGCGATTCACAGCATGGTTCACGGCCGCGCCAACGAAGCACGCTTCCACGTACGTGGTTTCCTGGACGAGGGCACGACGACAACACCGTTCGACATGGTGGTACTCAACGAAATCAGCCGGTATCACCTGGCGATCGAGGCGCTCAAATACGTGCCGCGGTTGCGCTCCAAAACCGCTGGCGCGATTGACCTGTTCAGTCGCAAGTTGCGAGAGCATCGCGCCTACATCCGCGAGCACTTCGTAGATATGCCGGAGATCGCCAACTGGCACTGGATCAGTGATTTTCATCAGCCCGAAGAGCCGCCGAAGGAGGCGGAAGTGCAACCTCGCCCGGGACAGTTCACCGATGCCTAGGGCAGCTTGGCGTAGCACCCCGACCTCGCCACTTGCCATAGCTCAAGACGAGTGCTATTAAACGAGCCTATGAGTTAGTGATTTTTGCCAGCAGGAGGCTGAACATGGCGCACTCAATCCCGGTCGATTCCCCGGCCGAAGAGCACGGCCACGGCCCGGCGCCCGGCTTGATGCGCTGGATCACCACCACCAACCACAAAGACATCGGCACGCTGTACCTGATTTTCAGCGGCACGATGTTTTTGATCGGCGGGCTGTTCGCGATGGTGATTCGCGCCGAGCTGTACGACCCGGGCATCCAGATCGTAGACCCGTATTTCTTCAACGAAATGACGACGATGCACGGCCTGGTGATGATCTTCGGCGTCATCATGCCGTCGTTCGTCGGGCTGGCGAACTGGATGATTCCGATCATGGTGGGCGCGCCGGACATGGCGCTGCCGCGCCTCAACAACTTCAGCTTCTGGATTCTGCCGTTCGCGTTTATCCTGCTGCTGTCCACCTTCTTCATGCCGGGCGGCGCGCCGGCCATGGGCTGGACGAACTATGCGCCGCAGGTGATGCAGACCGGCATGGGATTCCCGTTCATGGTGTTCGCCATTCACCTGATGGGCATCTCGTCGATCGCGGGCGCGATCAACGTTATTGCCACGATCCTCAACATGCGCGCGCCGACGATGCATCTTATGAAGCTGCCGCTGTTTGCGTGGTCGTGGCTGATCACCGCTTTTCTGCTGATTGCGGTGATGCCGATACTCGCCGGCGCGGTAACCATGCTGCTGATGGACCGCTATTTCGGCACCAGTTTCTTCAATGCGGCCGGCGGCGGCGACCCGGTGCTCTACCAGCACGTGTTCTGGTTCTTCGGGCACCCCGAGGTCTACATCATGATTCTGCCGGCGTTCGGGATCATTTCCGAAATCATCCCGACGTTTTCACGCAAGCCGCTGTTCGGCTACGCCTCGATGGTGTATGCGCTGGCAGCCATTGCCTTCCTGTCGTTCATCGTCTGGGCGCACCACATGTTCACGGTGGGCATGCCGCTGTCGGCCGAGCTGTTCTTCATGTTCGCGACGATGATGATTTCGGTGCCGACAGGCATCAAGATATTCAACTGGGTCGCGACGATGTGGCGCGGCGCGATGACGTTCGAAACGCCGATGCTGTTCGCGATCGCGTTCGTGGTGCTGTTCACGGTCGGTGGTTTATCCGGGCTGATGCTCGCCATCGTGCCGGCCGACTTCCAGTACCAGGACACCTACTTCGTCGTCGCGCACTTCCACTACGTGCTGGTCACCGGCTCCGCGTTCGCGATCATGGGCGCGATCTATTACTGGCTGCCGAAATGGACCGGCCACATGTACAACGAGTTCTGGGCCCAGGTGCATTTCTGGGTGAGCCTCGTGTCCGTGAACGTGCTGTACTTTCCGATGCACTTCCTGGGGCTCGCGGGCATGCCGCGGCGCACGGCGGATTATGCCCTGCAGTTCACCGGCATGAACCAGATCGTCAGCGTCGGCGCCTTCGCGTTCGGTGCCGCACAGCTTGTTTTCCTCGCCGTGATCATCGCCTGCGCACGGGGCGGCAAGCGCGCGACCAGCGAAGTGTGGGAAGGGTCGCATGGCCTTGAATGGACGCTGCCATCGCCGGCGCCGTATCACAGCTTCAATACGCCGCCGGTCGTGGATTAGAGCAGCTAGCGGTCAGGCGGCGCGCCGCTGTCGCACTTCCTGCAGCCCAGCGCGTGGCCCAGCATCTTGCTGCGCCCCGCTTCGGTTTGCGTCCACGGCCGGTTTATCCACGGCGGGCGATGACGCACATGCTGGTTGTGGCCGCACTCCAGCTCGGCAACCCAGTGGCGCTCGTCGTCCAGATGAAAGCCCGTAATGCGCCGTTCCAATGAAGCGCCTGCCTGTTACCGCAGCGGAGCCACGTCCTTCGGCAGGATCTTCGGCACGGCGCGGTTGTCCCAGTTGCGCCGCACGTAGTTGGCGATCTGGGCGATTTCCTTGTCGCTGAGCTTGAAGCCGAACGGCGGCATCGAGTGCGGATAGGGCTGCGTTTCTGTCGCGGCTTCGAAGCCGCCGCGCAGCATGATCAGAATCAGGTTCGTCGGGTTGCGCGACAGCACGACCGGGTTGTTGTACAGGTCGGGAAAGTAGTCGTGCTTCGCGCGGCCCTCGTCGCCATGGCAACCGTCACAGTGCTTGCCGTAAAGCACTTCGCCCGGCAGTTTCTTCTGTTCCTGTCCGGCGAGCACCGGCGCATGCCTGACCTCGACTTCCTTCGGCCCGATCGCCGGCACCTTTTCCAGGTAAGCGACGATGGCATCGAGATCGTCGTCGTTCAGGTATTGCAGGCTCGCCTGCACCACGTCGCGCATCGGCCCCAGCGCCGCGCCGGCTTCACTGCGTCCGGTGGTCAGGAACGCCTTGAGCGTGTCGGCCGACCAGTCGCCGATGCCGACATGCGGGTTCGGCGTGATGTTGGGCGCGTACCAGCCGTCGACCGGAATGCTGCCGCCGGCGAGAAAGTATTTTTCCATCGTCGCGCCCCAGCGGTTGCGCGGCGAATGGCAGGCACCGCAATGCGCCAGCCCGCGGACCAGGTACGCGCCGCGATTGACGGCCGCCGACGCATCCGGATCGGGCTTGAACTCGCCCGGCTGAAAATAAAACTGCCGCCAGACGCCCATCAGGCTGCGCAGCCGGTACGGCCAGCGCAACGTATTCGCCTCGTTCTGCCGGCGCACCGGCTCGACCGTGCGCAGGTAGGTCCAGATCGCCCTGACGTCTTCGCGCGTGAGCAGCGTGTAGGCGGGGAATGGAAACGCCGGATACAGATAATCGCCGTCCTCGTCGATGCCGAGGTGCATCGCCCGGTAGAAATCGTCTAAGGTCCACGCGCCGATGCCGGTCTCCTTGTCCGGCGTGATGTTGGGCGCATAGATCACGCCGAACGGCGTCTCGATCGGCACGCCGCCGGCAAAGGCGGCGCGGCCGGGCTGGGTGTGGCAGGCGCGGCAATCGCCCAGGCGCGTGAGATATTTGCCGCGCTGGACGAGGTTTGGATTCGCGCCATAAGCCGCGCCGGCGAAGCAAAACAGCGCAGCCGAAATCAACCAGACGCTCAATGTGCGAACCTCGTCATGCCTGCGAAGGCAGGCATCCAGTCCAATCAGTTGCGGCCTTCGGCCGCCTCCATTCTGACTGGGTTCCTGCCTGCGCAGGAACGACAGAAGAAGTGGACGCTTCTTCATTCCGCGTCCCCTTCCGAACCCGCCGGCCGGAGCGACGCCAGGTAATGCGACATCGCCTCGATGTCGCGCATCGTCAGCGTCTGCACGATGTGTTCATGCACCGCGTTCTCACGCGCGCCCTGCTTCCAGTGTTCGAACTGAATCGTCAGATAGCGCGCGTACTGGCCGGCGAGCACCGGCACGCTCGGCGGCTGCCCTTCAAGTTCGGCGCCATGACAACTGGTGCAGGCGGCAATGCCTTCGCCCGCAACGCCATGCAGCACCAGGTCACGGCCGCGCTGCCAGCGCTCCGCATCGCGCGGCGGAGCCGGCGGGAACGGCGGCGAGGCCTCATGATAAAACTCGGCGATCAGCTGCAAATACGACGCCGGCAGATTCACCAGCAGCCGGTGCATGATGTCGACCGGCGGGATGCCCGTGCGGCGCGCGGATTTGAAGCGCAGCAACTGCTTGTAGAGATAACCGGTCGGCTGCCCGGCCAGGCGCGGATACACGCCGCCGCCCTCGCCCATGTCGCCGCCGCCGTTTTTGCCGTGGCAGGGCGCGCACGCGGCGAGCCGGGACTGCATGCCTTTATAGGTCAACTGCGGCTGCGTGTCTTCAGCAATGGCGGGCGCAGCCAGTGCGGCCGTGAGCGCGGCAAGGCCGATCATCGGCAGGATTCGACGGGCGTTACGAATACTGCGCGAGAAGATCATGCTGCGACTTCAACCGATAGCGGGAGGAAGCACCATTATAACGGAAGGCTATCGTCCGTTCAGTTGGCCGGCTGCTGGCGATAGAACCGCACAAGCTGCCGGTAAAGATCGGGCAGCTCGGCGCGCAGCGTCGCCGGTTGTTCGAAAAACGTTTCGCTGACGACGGCGAAAAACTCGGCCGGACTTTCCAGCCCGTAGTCGTCGACCGGCAATTCGCGGCCGTGCTCCCAGTCATCCTGCAGCCGGTCCCAGGCGGTGGTGAATGCACGCGACCAGTCGCGCCGGTCCATGCGCCGGTGCAGCGGCGGAAAACCATTGGAATCGCCGTTCAGCATGTCGAGCTTGTGCGCCATTTCATGAATGACGACGTTATGCCCCGGCGGGTCGCCGGCCGACAGCACATCCGGCCACGACAGGATCGCGGGCCCGCGCCCCCAGGCCTCGCCGGACAGCGTGTGGCGGCTGCGATGCACCACACCCGCCTCGTCGATCTCTTCGCGCTGTGGCACGAACACTTCCGGATAAACGACGACGCTGTGCCAGCCGTCATACCAGCCGATGCCGAGTTTCAGAATCGGCACGCACGCGTGCGCGGCCAGCAACACGCGATCGGCTTCGTCGAGCGTCAGCCCCTGCACCGGCTCGATCGACTTGCCGTCCAGGAACAGCGTTGCCAGCACGCGCAGGCGCGCCTGGTCCGACGCCCCCAGCCGCCGCGCCGGCGCGCAGTGCTCGAGCGCGCGCCGCCAGTGCGCCTCGGCGATCGGCCGCCTGGCGATGATGCGCCGCTCACGCCAGATTTTGACTTTATCGAACATGCGCCTCCAGTGTAGACCTGTTCTCCCGCTCCATCTCTGCTACGATTGCCGCACAACAAGTTGCTGCCGGGAGGACCCATGACGTCTTTATCCGCTATTCGCCCCTTGTCCCGCCTCGCATTCATGCTCGCGGCCCTGTCATTCGCCTTCACCGCCTGGGCCAGTCCGCAGCAGGGCAAGTACCCGGATTACCCGAGCGAAACACCGGCGCACTTCAAGCCGAAAACCGACAGCTTCGACTACGACCGCCGCGTCGTCGATATTCCGATGCGCGACGGCGTCAAGCTGCACACCGTGATACTGGTGCCGAACTGCGCAAAGCACGCCGGCATTCTGCTGACGCGCACGCCCTACAATGCCGAGTCGCTCACCAGCCACACCCACAGCGGCCATCTGGGCCCGATGCTGGAAGGCTACGACAACGTCACCGACGTCATTCTCGAAGACTGCTATATTCGCGTGGTACAGGATGTGCGCGGCAAGCACGGTTCCCAGGGCGCCTATATCATGAACCGGCCGCTCGCCGAAGGGCCGCTCAACCCCACGCCGGTCGATGACGCCACCGATGCGTACGACACCATCGACTGGCTGGTCAAAAACGTGCCGGAGTCGAACGGCAAGGTCGGCATCATCGGCATTTCCTACGACGGCTTCGAGCCGCTGATGGCGCTGGTCAATCCGCACCCGGCGCTCAAGGTCTCCGTGCCGATGAACCCGATGGTCGACGGCTGGATGGGCGACGACTGGTTCCACAACGGCGCGTTCCGCCAGCAGATGATTCCGTACATCTACGAGCAGGAAGCCAGCCGCACCAACAAGTACAAGTGGTGGACCAACTACCACGACGACTATGACCTTTACATGCAGGCTGGTTCCGCCGGCGCGCTCGCCCGCAAGCATGGCATGGGCCAGCTCGGCTTCTGGAACAAGCTGGTCAAGCACCCGGCTTACGACGAATTCTGGCAGAGCCAGGCGATGGACAAGATCCTCGCCAAACAGCCGCTCAAGGTGCCGGTGATGCTGGTCGGCAGCCTGTGGGACCAGGAGGACATCTACGGCGCGCCGGCGGTCTACCGCGCAATCGAGCCGAAGGATGACGGCAACGACATGGTGTACCTGGTGATGGGGCCGTGGTATCACGGCCAGGAAATCAGGGACGGCAGCTCGCTGGGCGCGATCAAGTTCGGCAGCGACACCGGCAAGTACTTCCGCGAGCACATCCTGCGGCCGTTCCTCGCGCATTACCTGAAAGACGGCGCGCCGAAAGCAAACGTGGCGCCCGTAACGATGTTCGTCACCGGTACCGATCACTGGGAACGGCTGAAATCGTGGCCCGCGTGCAACGACCCCGGCTGCGAAATCCAGCCGACGCCGCTGTACCTGAAAGCGCATCACCGCCTGGCGTTCAGCGCGCCGGATGCGAGCGCCCCGAATTACGACGAATACATTTCCGACCCGGAAAACCCGGTGCCGTACCGGCAGCGGCCGATTCACCCGGTCAGCTCACCCGAGAGCACCTGGCACCAGTGGCTGGTCGACAACCAGAGCTTCGCATCCGGCCGCCCCGACGTGCTGGTGTACGAAACCGACGTGCTCACCGAGCCGGTCAAAATCAGCGGCCGGCCGCTGGTGCATCTGATGGCCTCGACCTCCGGCACCGACAGCGACTGGGTCGTCAAACTGATCGACGTTTATCCCGACCAGGTCTCCTCGCAGCCCGAGATGGGCGGCTACCAGCTCGCCGTCGCGATGGACATCTTCCGCGGCCGTTACCGTGAAAGCTTCAGCGACCCGCAGCCGATCAAGGCGAACACGCCGCTGCTGTACAAGTTCGCGCTGCCGGTCACGAACCACGTGTTCCTGCCGGGTCACCGCATCATGGTGCAGGTCCAGTCGAGCTGGTTCCCGCTGTACGACCGCAACCCGCAGAAGTTCATCGACAACATCATGCTTGCCGAGCCGGAGGACTTCATCAAGGCGACGCAGCGCGTGTACCACACGCCGGAGCAGGCGAGCTACATAGAGCTGCCGCTGGTTAAGAAGTAAGTTCTTGTCATTCCTGCGAAGGCAGGAATCCAGTCAGAAAGACCGCGGCCGAAGGCCGCAACTGATTAGACTGGATGCCTGCCTTCGCAGGCATGACGAAGAATCGAGTTAGCAAATGCCAAAACTAAATCTGAACGACATCCCCCGACACACCGGCTCGTCCTACCCGGCACCATTCCACGAGCTCTGCTCCAACCGCATCCGACAGCGTCTCGGCGACGCCGGCGGCCTCACCGACTTCGGCGTCAACCGCCTGGAACTGCAACCGGGATCCTGGTCAAGCCAGCGGCACTGGCATTCGGAAGAGGACGAGTTCGTCTACATCGTCGCAGGTGAACTCGTCCTCGTCACCGACGAAGGCGAACAAACCCTCCGCGCCGGCGACTGCGCCGCCTTCCCCAAAGGCGACGCCAACGGTCATCAACTGATCAACAAGTCAAACGAAACTGCAATCTGCCTCGAAGTCGGCGGCCGCAGCAAAACCGATGTCTGCACCTACTCCGACATCGACATGCTCATCGACAGCCGCGATGAGGTCTACAGGCACAACGACGGCACGGCGTACCCGCAACGCGACTAAACAAATACGGCTGGAGACACGCCAAACCGCTCCGCCAGCCGTTTGATCTGGCGCGTGTTCAATTCCCGCTTACCCGCGAGTATCTCCGACACGACGCCCTGGCTGCCGATCTCCGGGAGACTGATTGGCGCAGATCGTGCTGCTGCATAAAGAACTTCAGCACGGATACCGGACCAGCGGCGGGCATCCGCACATGTTCGGCCTCGTATTGCTCGATAAAGACACCAAGCGCGTCGGCCAACTCCGCCATCGGATGCTTCGCATCCTAGCCGATTTCGTCGATGATCGAATCGAGCAATTCCACAGCGCGCGCGTAGTCTTTCTTTGTGCTTCGCACACTAACTCCCCGCCTGCGCCTTGTCCGCAGCGGCGTTGACCTCCAGCACCACGCCGTGCTTTTGCAGGTCGAGCAACGCTCGGACACGCAACTTCGATTGACCCATTCGCTGCAGGCTTTCTGCCACCGCCTGCATCTTCGCGGCGTCACCTTCTTTTGTTCCCTTGTGCCGGGAAAAGAACTTCGCCAGCACCGGCATCAGCTCGCCGTAATCGATCCGGTAAAACAAGGCGCCGTTCGGCTTCAGCTCGTCTTTGGCCAGCATGCCAGCAACCTTCGACGCCTGCTCGCCCGAAAACAGCAGCAGATGCTGGCCGTTGACCATGACCCGCACCTGCGGCGCGCCCTTGCGCAACTGCAGAACCACCGACTCGCCGTCAGCAGGAAGCTGTACATTGCCGAACATATTCGGCTGCATGCGCTGCATCATCTGGAACAGCATCCGCGGATTGTTCGCGGATATGTTGAACAGCCCGTCGATGTCGGGCGCAGCGGCGCCCGGCGCCGGATTGAACCCGAACACCGACAGGCTGACGCCCCGAACGCCACTAATAAGTGCGGCAGCGATCGTTGCGGCGGCTGGATTCTTCTGCCTCACCTGCTGCTGCGCCTTGACCAGCCAGTCGCATTGGAAATCAGCCTGGACAAACCGCTGCTGCAGCTCGCTCGCGACCGTCCCGATGTTCGACGCGTCGAGTCCCAACGCGACGGCGAGTATCGGCTCGCGCGACCCGTTCAGTAACCCGGCCGGAATATGGCCACGCAGCTTGCCCAGGGTCGACGTCAGCGAAGGGTCCGTCAGCCGGGACACCATCCGCTCGTGAACCTCGGCAACACCAGCCGCGGATGCCTCATCGGGAAGCAGCCCCATAACGGTGATCGGCCAGACTTTCGCGATCGATTGCAAGTCCTGCCGGCACGCCGGCGCGCGCAGCGACGCGAGACCGTGCTTCGTATCCAGCCTGGTCAGCATCTTGCCGCCGCGGCTTTCGGGCGCGCCGGTGAGCGCTGCAACGATAGCCTGATGATTGATGAATGAGACATAGCCGCTCAGGAAGCCGTTCTTCTCGGCAATCTGTTCAAGCATGGCGGTTTGTGCCAGCGACTGCGCAGGCGACTCGAGCCCGAGCGCCAACGGCAGCGTCTCGTCCCGCAGCGCCGGGGCGTCGAGTGTCATGACCGCGTAGTTCGGGCGCACCGCAACCAGCAGCGCGGTCCTGGTCGCCTTCTCGTCGAGCTTGAGCGCATATTCGCGGTAGCCCACCCCTTGGTAGCTGCCCGTCGTCGCTTGCGCCCCGCCGCGCTGCTCCGCGTCGTCCAGAAACTGCTTGAAGGCGGTGGCATCCGCCAGATGTACCCGCAGCACCGGCACGATACCCACGGTATACACCGCCATCCGCGGCGTTTCCTCCACGCCCGGAACCGGCTTGCCCTGCTCCATCTGCGCGACGTACGCCTCCAGCACGCCCGCGAGGAAAAGCCCGGCCTGGCCAAACTTCGGCGCTATCTTGCGGTAATCGTCCATGTTGGCCTGCAGCGACCCGGCGTTCGCCGTGCGGAATGCCGCCATGGCTTCTGCAAACTCGTTGCCGCCGGACGACCCGGCATAGAAGAGCGTATCCGCCGGCACGATGGCGGCGTAGTTAGCGTTGGCCGATCCCGCCGCCGGCCCCGCCAGAAAGTAATATGCCGCGGCGCCGCCCGCGGCCAGAATCAGCACGAGCGCAATGATTGTTTTTTTCATGGATCCCCCTCGGAATAACTGCCCCGCTTATATCACATATCGCAGCGTCCGCACCAATAGCTCGCCTACTTCCCCGCAACCGGGAGGCACGCGTTGCACACCACGTCGGGCATCGCCTGCCCATTCAGCAGATTCGCCAGCCAATCGCGAAAACGAACGCCGTTCACCTGCAACGTGTAAAAATCCGGGAAGGCGAGGATCGTGTGCCGACTGCCGGGCGCCGTGTAGGTATGCACCCGTGGCACTTCGGCTCGAAGCTGCGCCCGGGTTCTGGCCAGCACCGGCGCGACCGCCGTGATCGACGGGTCGAACAGCCGCAGAAAGTGGAGCTGCACATCGTCATCAACCGTGTCGTAGATCGCTGGCACGATATTGGACCGTGCCGCCGCGGCGGCGATGAACGCGTTTTGGGTAATCTCGCTGGAGTGGCCGGCGGCACGTTCGACCAGGTCGGCCACGCCCCAGACGGCCGGCACCGGCCAGGATCCGAAGGCGCCCAGGCTTACGGGCAGCTGGACAATCCGGGCGTGGGGGTAATGGTCGGCGATCGGGCCGGCGTAAAAAGCGGCCGCCTCGGCGCCGGCGCTCTCGCCGGTCACCAACACCGTTTCCGGCGATCGGACGTGCTTATAAACCCACCGCAGCGCCGCCATTGCATTGGCGTGGCCGGCGTGATGGATGCGCACGGTGTCGCCATCCGGCACTTGATACGAATGGATTCGGTCGCCGAGAAACGTATCGGCGGTGCAATACGTCACGTACACCATCGTATAGTCGCCGACCGGATTACGCGGGTCAGCCAGGTCGAAGATGCCGGCCGGTTTGTTGTGGCCATTGAACTTGGGGCGGCTGCCCGGTCGGATGCCCGGCTTATAGCTCCGCGCATGCGGATCACAAGTCGCTCCGGACCAGCAGGCGCCGCCGCCCTGGAAATACACCAGGAGCCGGTCAGGTCGTCCCGCATGCACGAAAAACGCGTACGGCGTTCCGTGCGAACATTCAGTCCCCGGTCCGCCCGCCACGCGAGTCCATTCGGCGCCGCTGGCGGACGCGGCGACCATGAGTGCCGCAAGACAAAGAATACCCCGAAAATACTTCTTCATTTTTACCCCCTGTACTTTGGCGCCGATGACGCACTGCTCGCGCGGCACGTAACCCTGCCGCTCCGCGGCATGCCGTTGAACCAACTACGTTTCCGGATACAGCCTCGGGAACAGCGTTTCCAGCGCGGCGGCGGGAAATTGCAGGAATACTGGCCCTTTCGGTGTCGCCGAAGCGAGCAAGCCCTCCGCCACCACGTCGTTGAGCACACGCCGCGCGCTGCGCTCGGGCAATCCCGTGATTCGCGACGCCTCGCCACGTTCAAATTGGCCGCGAATGAGCGCTTCGTTCAGCAACTTCGCCGCCTCAGGTTTCAGGTGGTCACTACGCGCGACGTACCGCTCAAATCGACGCCCGAGGTGTTGGAGATCAAATAGTTCCGACATGAAATCAACCTGATCGAGGCAAACACGCAAAAACCAATGCACGTACTGCGTCAGAGCCTCCAGAGACAAGTTGCCGCGTCCGTCGAGATCGCCCTGGCGCGGCGTATCCGCATAATCCATCATGCGCTTGTAATCGCCGCGGCTTTCCAGACCTCGCGCCAGCCCTCGGGAAACAGACCATAAGCCGTGCGCGCCGATGCCTGCTTTCAAAGCCATGGCATGGCTCATAAGACGGCTCACCCGGCCATTCCCGTCCGGAAAAGGATGAATGTAATTCAAGCGATGATGCGCCGACGCGATGGTCATAATACGCGCGGCCTTTCCCATGCTGGCAAAGCGGTAGCGCGACTCGAAGTAGCGCATGAATTCCTCGACGCGATCGCTGGACGGCGGCGCATGCCGTCCGACAGCGACATCCTGATCGGCTCCACTGCGCCATTCGCCGGGCGTCATTTCGAACGCGCTGCGGTTGCCGCGGATGTGCAGCATCGCGCTCGGCATATCCCTGTAGAACTCTCGATGCAGCCAGCGAATGAATTCGCGGGACGCCGGCTCCGGAAGCTCGCCATCCACCGCTTTCCGATCAATCTCCGCCTGTACCCGCACATGGGCGGCGGCCTCGAGTTGCAGATTGCGCCGCCCCTCATCCTGATCGAACTGGCCGGCCAGTGCCCGCTCAATATCGCGCGGCCTCGTATCGTGGCCTTCAATCAGATTGCTGTAATAGGTATTCATCACCCGAACAAGCGCCGCGAGATTCGCCGCCGTGACGGAATGCAGCGCCGAACCCAGTACGGCGCTCGCAGCCGACAGGCTCGCAACCACATCGACAACGGCCTCCGGGGCTTGCTCAAGCCGTGCCGGCTCAATGCTGTGAACTGTTTCTACCGGTAGTTTGGCCGAAGTCATATATTTCCAGCAGTTTGATTTATATATGTTTCTGAGCGGATACGGCAGAATATGGCCGATATTATGGCCGATCTTGCGCCTGAA
>DASSNT010000011.1:0-39831 GCA_035701285.1 Gammaproteobacteria bacterium
GAACGCCTGGATTATGTTGTCTTCGAACTGGGCGGACTGCTGCTTCGCAGCCGCAATTTGAGCTTGCAGCTCTTCGTTAATCATGCCCAACCCTGCCCCAATTTCTTGTAAGCCATTATGGGATTTCATCGCCCCAAAACCCATGGTACACCCTTTATTAGGGTTTTCCATAGGGTGTCGAGGGTATGAGCTTGCACGTATCTTTGACGGTGTGCTACAAATCGTATTACGATCCGTGTGACACCCAGGCACGGACCTGATCAATGCTTAACATTCGCCTGCCAGAGAAACTGGAGCGTCAGCTCGAGGAGGAGGCCCGTCGTAGCGACAGGTCACGCTCGGAAGTCGCGCGGGACGCGCTGGCGTTCTATTTGCGTATCCATCGACGGCGCCGCTATATCGAGCGGTTGAAGCAGGCGGCGGCATTGCTTGCCGAAGCCGAGGCGCGCGCGCTGGCCGATGAGGCGTTGCCGCTGGACAACGAGGCGCTGGCGGTCGCGGAAGCGCCGTCGGCGTTCGCCGACGGCGACAAGTGGTGGGCGTGAATGCGTCGCGGAGAGGTCTGGGTTGCCAATCTGAATCTCAATCGCGGCGCTGAGATCGGCAAGGCAAGGCCGGTGTTGGTGCTGCAGGCCGACTGGTTCAGCCGGAGCCAAGCCTACACGGTTGTTGTGCTGCCGCTGACGGCTCAGGTGCGGGTCGAAGCCGAACCTCTGCGTGTGACGCTCAAAGCGCGTGACCGTCTGCTGCGAGACTGCCAGGTTGTTGTTGAGCAGCCGCGCACCGTCGACCGGCGCCGGATCGGCGAAGGTCCGCTGACGACGCTAACGACCGCTGAACTCGTTGCGGTAGAGCAGAGTTTGCTTAGCGTGCTGGGTATTGCTTGAAGGCGAACTCTGAACGGGGAGAGCATGGGAGGGGTTTTCTTGGGCTAGCTTTCCTGGGGCAAGTTCTCGCATCGTTGCACGAAGCGGCGGCAGTCGCGCGCCTTTCCGTTATAATTCCCCTTTGCCGAAGCCAGACATCTCCCCATGTTCGACCAACTCAGCGACCGCCTGTCGCAATCGCTCAATAAGCTGCGCGGCCGCGGCCGCTTGACCGACGACAACATCGCCGATGCGCTGCGCGATGTGCGGCGCGCTTTACTGGAAGCCGACGTCGCGCTGCCGGTGGTCAAGACGCTGCTCGACCGCATCCGGGTGCGTGCGCTCGGCCGCGAGGTGGTGCGCAGCCTGAATCCGGGGCAGGTGTTCGTCAAGGCGGTCCATGAGGAATTGACGGCGGTGCTCGGCGGCGACAGTGCCGAGTTTCCGGTGCGGACGGCGCCGCCGACGGTAATTCTGATGGCGGGCCTGCAGGGTGCGGGCAAGACGACTACGGCGGCGAAGCTCGCCGGCTGGCTGGCGCGCGAGCGGAACAAGAAGTCGCTGCTGGTGAGCGCGGACGTGTATCGGCCGGCGGCGATCGATCAGCTGGAGCGGGTTGCGGCGCAGGTGGGGGCGCAAAGCACGCGGCCGGACAGCGACGATCCGGTGGCGATTGCGACGGCGGCGCTCGATGAGGCGCGCCGCAGCCTGATGGATGTGCTGATTGTCGATACCGCCGGCCGGCTGCATGTCGATGCGGAGCTGATGGATGAGATCAAGCGCATTCATGCGGCGATCGAGCCGGCGGAGACGTTGTTCGTTGCCGATTCAATGGCGGGCCAGGATGCGGTCAATGTCGCGAAGACCTTTGACGAGACACTGCCGCTGACCGGCGTGATCCTGACCAAGGCCGATGGCGATGCGCGCGGCGGCGCGGCGTTGTCGATCCGGGAGGTCACCGGCAAACCGATCAAGTTCCTCGGCGTCGGCGAGAAGCTGGACGCCCTGGAGCGCTTCCACCCGGAACGCATCGCGTCGCGGATTCTCGGCAAGGGCGACGTGCTGACGCTGGTCGAGGATGCACACCGCAAGGTCGATAAGGAGCAGGCCGAGAAGCTGGCGAACAAGCTGAAGAAGGGCAAGGGTTTCGATCTGGCCGATTTTCGCGACCAGTTGCAGCAGATGCTGGCGATGGGCGGCATGGGCGCGATGCTGGAGAAGCTGCCGGGCGCCAACAAACTGCAGGCGGGCGTCAAGGATCAGATGAACGACAAGACGATCAAGCGTCAGATCGCGATGATCGATTCGATGACGCCCAACGAACGCCGCCATCCCGGCATCATCAACGGCTCGCGGCGGCGGCGAATCGCGCAGGGTTCCGGCACGCAGGTGCAGGATCTGAACCGGCTCCTAAAGCAGTTCACGCAAGCGCAGAAGATGATGAAGAAGATGTCCCGCGGCGGCATGGGCAAGCTGATGCGGGGCATGGGCGGCCGCCTGCCGCCGGGGATGGGCTGATAATTCAAAACCTTCCCCCTGGTTTTTCCTCCATCGGATAAGCAGTCACCGCTAAGTCTCTCTAAATCCGGGGATTCCAAAGTTATTTTGGTAAAAACTTGCAAAAGCGAGATCTTCTACTATGGTTAAAAGGTAAAAGCGAATAAAAACAAAACGCCGGTGGCCATCCGCTGTCCGGTCAAATGGAATTGTTCGTTATTAGGAGATCTAACGTGAGAGCACTTACTCCACGGCTCGCCGTAGCCGCGTGTATTCTTTTGTTGCCGCTGGGCGCACTTGCCGCCAATCAGCAGTCACTTCGCCATTCCGCAGCCAGGCTGCATGCCGTGCGCCAGCAGGTGCAGGCCGCCGGGCTTGTCACCCAGCTCACGCGCGAGACGCCTGGAAAAGGTTTGTCGACCGCGGTCGGTCGGGCGCTTGGCTTGTCGCCATCGCAGACCCTTGAACTGGTCGAAAGCCATATCGACGGCGCGTCCGGCAAACGCCACGTCACGTACCGGCAGTTCTACAAGGGCGTGCCCTTGTGGTCCAGTCGGATCATCGTCACCCAGCGGCCGGACGGTCGGGTTCAATATCTTCACGGCGATCTCGTCACCGGCCTTGCGCAGGATGTGCACTCGGTGAAGGCCGCCTTCGGCCCCGGAGAAGCGCTCAGCCTGGTGAAGCGGGCGCGGGGCGCACAGCAGAGCGACCGCGTTTACTCGGCGCAGTCGAGCCGGCTGGTGATCTGGCTGGACGATCACGAGAAAGCGCATCTGGCCTACGCCGTCACCTATTTCACGCAGGTGCCGGGAGTCGGTGATCCGGCGCGTCCGATGTATCTCGTCGATGCACACAGCGGCAAGGTGCTGTACCACTTCAACGCTCTGACCACTGACCAGGTCGGCACCGGCCCCGGCGGCAATGAGAAAGTCGGCGAGTATTTCTACGGCACCGACTATCCCAAGCTGGACGTGACCGTCAGCGGCGGCACGTGCATCATGAACAATGCACACGTCAAAACCGTGGATCTGAATAACGGCACGTCGGGGACCACCGCGTACTCGTTCGGCTGCTACAACAATCCCGGCCGCTACGTAAACGGCGCTTACTCGGCGCTCAACGATGCGCACTTCTTCGGCGGCATCATCTACAACATGTACAGCGAGTGGTACAACACGTCGCCGCTGACGTTCCAGCTGGTGATGCGGGTCCACTACGGCAACAGCTACGAGAACGCCTTCTGGAACGGCAGCACGATGAATTTCGGCGACGGCGCGACCACGTTCTATCCGCTGGTGGCGCTGGACGTGGCGGGTCACGAAATCAGCCACGGCTTTACGGAGCAGCACGCCGGCCTGGTCTACGACGGTCAGTCGGGCGGCATCAACGAGTCGTTTTCCGATATGGCCGGCGAAACCGCCGAGTACTATCGAAACGGCAGCAACGACTGGCTGGTAGGCTACGACATCACCAAGGGCAGCGGCGCGCTGCGCTCGATGAGCAACCCGCCGTCGGACGGCCGGTCGATCGACAACGCCAACGACTACTACAGCGGCCTCGACGTCCACTATTCGAGCGGGGTTTTCAACAAGGCGTTCTACCTGCTGGCGACGACCTCGGGCTGGACCACGCGCAAGGCGTTCGATGTATTCATCCACGCCAACGAGAACTATTGGTCGCCCAACTCGGGCTTTCAGGATGCGGCTCAGGGCGCGACCGACGCCGCGGCCGATCTCGGCTATGACACCAGCGCCGTGGCGGCTGCGTTTGCCAACGTAGGTATCCAGGTCAGCACCGGCGGCGGCGGGGGCAGCAACGTTCTCGACAACGGCGTGCCTGTAACTGTTTCCGGCGCCCAGGGCTCCGAGACCGTGTACACGATGGATGTGCCCTCGGGCGCGACTGACCTGACGTTCCAGATCAGCGGCGGGTCCGGCGATGCCGATCTGTACGTCAAGTTCGGCTCGCAGCCGACCACGTCGAGCTACGATTGCCGCCCGTACCGGAACGGCAACAGCGAGTCCTGCTCGTTCGCCAGCCCGCAGGCCGGTACCTGGTACGTCATGTTGCGCGGTTACCAGAGCTATTCCAACGTGAGCCTGGAAGGCAGCTACACCGCTCCCGGCAGCGGCGGCGGGTCATGCCCGGCCGGCTACACGCAGTACACCGGCAGCCTCGCCAGCGGCGGTACGGACTACCAGCCGAATGGCAACTACTACTACAGCGGTACCAGCGGCACCCACAGCGGCCGGTTGTACGGTCCTTCGGGAACCGACTTCGACCTGTATCTGCAGAAGTGGAACGGCAGCAGCTGGGTCGATGTTGCGCAGTCGATATCGAGCACGCCGGACGAGTCCATCGACTACAACGGCACCAGTGGCTACTACGCCTTCAGGGTTCACGCGTACAGCGGCAGCGGCAGCTACAGCTTCTGCCTGAGCCATCCGTAGCCGCCAGAGCGGTGACTTTCAGCCCGCGGCGGGTCTCCGCCGCGGGTTTTTTTCTGCATAAATGCCCATCCGGGCTTCACTTTTCAGCCCAAACAAGTAAAATGTCCCGTTTGTTTTCGCGGCGTAATGCGGCGATTTTATTCAGGTTCAGAGGTAACGATCGACATGGTAAGGATCCGGCTGGCCCGCGGCGGCGCCAAGAAACGTCCTTTTTATCACCTCGTTGTGACGGACAAGCGCAACGCGCGCGACGGGCGCTATATCGAGCGCCTCGGGTTCTTCAACCCTGTCGCGGTGGGCGGCGAAGAGAAGCTGCGCGTGAATAGCGAGCGCGCACAATACTGGCTGGAGCAGGGTGCGCAGCCGTCCGAGCGGGTGGCGAACCTGCTGAAGCAGGCCGCCAGCGCCTGATCCCGACGATCGGTTAGCCGGACTGCAGGTGGCCGGAGTCGAGGAGCCGGTCATTCTGGGCCGGTTGAGCGGCCTGTACGGCGTTCGCGGCGCGTTCAAGGTGTTTTCATATACCGAACCGCGCGAGGCGATTTGCGATTACGCCACCTGGCTGGTGCGCCGGCAGGACGAGTGGCGGCCGCACCGGCTGATTGAAGGCCGCCGCCATGGCCGCACCGTCGTGGCGCGGCTCGAGGGCATTGAAGATCGCGATGTGGCCGCGGCGCTTCTGGGCGCGGACGTGGCCGTTCAGCGCGAAGCGCTGCCGGAGCTGGCAGCGGGGCAGTATTACTGGGCCGATCTGGTCGGCCTCGAGGTGGTGACGGTTGACGGCACCCGCCTCGGGCACGCGGATCGGTTGTTTACGACCGGGGCAAACGACGTGCTGGTTGTTGCCGGCGAGCGGGAACGCTGGTTGCCGTTCGTGATGGACGATGTGGTCCGGCACGTGGATATTGAAGCCGGGCTGATTACGGTGGACTGGGACCCGGACTTCTAGGACCAGATCAAATGCGTTACGACGTCGTCACGATTTTTCCGGAACTGGTGACGACGGTGGCGCGGCACGGCGTGGTCGGCCGCGCGATGGAGACGCGGCTGGCGACGCTTGCGACGTGGAATCCGCGTGATTTTACCGAAGACCGGCACCGCCGGGTGGATGACCGATCCTACGGCGGCGGACCCGGGATGGTGATGCAGGCGCCGCCGCTGGCGGCAGCCGTCGCCGCGGCCCGCAGTGCCGACAGCCGGGCTGCCGAAGTAGTCTACCTGACACCGCAGGGCCGGTGCTTCGATCAGCGGCTGGCCGAGGATTTCGCGCGGCGCGAGCGGCTGATACTGGTCGCCGGCCGATACGAAGGCGTGGACGAGCGCTTCGTCGACAGTTACGTCGACATCGAACTGTCGCTCGGCGACTTTGTCATGAGCGGCGGCGAGCTTGCGGCGATGGCAGTCATCGACGCGGTGACGCGGTTGTTGCCGGGCGCGCTGGGACATGAGTGCTCCGCGGCGGAGGATTCGTTTACGGCCGGACTGCTCGATTATCCGCATTACACGCGGCCCGAGCGGTTCGCCGAACGGGATGTGCCGGCGGTGCTGCTGAGCGGTGACCATGACGCGATTCGCCGCTGGCGGCTGAAGCAGGCGCTGGGGCGGACATGGCTCAGGCGGCCGGAACTGCTTGCGCCGGAGCGCCTCGATGCCGAAGCGCGGACATTGCTGGAAGAATTTATCGCCGAAAACGGCGAGACACGTTAGAAGTCGATACTGAGGACAGGGCCATGAGCAACATCATTCAACAGCTTGAAGCCGAGCAAATGACGCGCGAAGTGCCGTCGTTCGCCGCCGGCGATACCGTCGTCGTGCAGGTCAAGGTGAAGGAAGGCGAGCGCGAGCGTATGCAGGCGTTCGAGGGCGTCGTCATCGCCAAGAGCAATCGCGGCCTGAACTCGACCTTCACGGTGCGCAAGATTTCTCATGGCGAGGGTGTGGAGCGTGTGTTCCAGACCTACAGCCCGAGCCTTGGCGACATTACCGTCAAGCGCCGTGGCGACGTGCGCCGCGCGAAGCTGTACTACCTGCGCGACCTGCGCGGCAAGGCGGCGCGCATCAAGGAAAAAATCTGAACTCCGAGCCACGGAGCACCAGTAACGGGCGCCCGGCGCAATGCCGGGCGCCCGTTTTATCATGAAGCGCGCACGCATCCCGCTTTTTCCTTCTGCTCTCGCCGCGGCAGCGCTGCTGCTGATCGCGGGTACCTCGGCGGCTCCACTCGAGCCGCAAGCCGCGCTCGACATCGCTCGCACCGGCGCCGCTGACCTGGCGCTCAAGCGGGTGGCTGCCGGCGAGGCGGCCAATCGCGACGACTCCGCTGCCTGGGCGCAATGGGAACGCGTCCGCATCGAGATTTACCAATCGCTGGGGGATTGGCATGCCGTTGTCGAGCGCGTCGCCGACTTACCGTCGGCCGCGCCGCTCGAGTTGCGTGCCTGGGCGCTGGTGCAGGCTGCAGAAGCCCGGCTCGCCCTGGGCGACGGCCCCGCCGCCCGCGATCTGCTACGCCAACGCCTGCAGCTTTCGGCGCAGGTCGATGACTCGTCGGCCTGGCGGCAGGTTGGCTGGTTGATGATTCGCAGCTTCGTTATCGAAGGCCGTCTTGGCCAGGCGATGTCGATGATGCAGGCGCGGCGCGTGCAGTACCCGGACGCGCCGGACAGGCGCCTGGACCGCCTGCAGGCCCGAATCGCGCTGTTGCAGCAGGACCCGGGCCAGGCGTTCGACCTGCTGAAGGACACCGATAGCCCGCGGCTCGCGGCGCTCAAGTGGCTTGCGGGCCTGCGCGCCGGGCAGCTGGAGCCGGCCACGGTGATGCAACTGTGCCAGGATTTTGCCGTCGCCGGTCATTCGCCCGCCGACCGCCGCGCGGTGTTCATCGTCGCCGCCGAAGCCGCGCTGGATATGGGCGATGCCGCCGCACGCATTGATTTGCTGGAGCAGGCGGTGACCCTGTCAGCCACGGCGCGCGATAGCCGGCCGCCGTTTGCGCTGAATCCGGACGATGTCTGGCAAGCGCTCCTGGGGCTCGGGCAGACGCTGGGGCGTCAACAGGCTATCGGCGCGGGCGACACGACCCGCTGGCTCGCGGCAGCCAGCGAGGCCCGGCAACCGGTCGCGGCGCAGGCGCTGCTCGCAGTGGTCGCTTTCGGCGACAGTCAGCCGGATTTGCGCGCGCAAGCGCAGGCGCAACTGGCTGACGTTCTACTTGCTCAGCCGCGCGGCGCCGAATTGTTGCGCCAGCTTTATTTACATTCGCAACGCTTTCCCGCGCTGACAGCCGTGCCCGCGCCGGCGCGGTATCGGCTTGCGCGTCAGGCCGTTGACGACGGCGACATGGTGCTCGCGGCAAGAGTGCTGGCGACGCTCGATCAGCCGCCGCCGGGGGGGAACGCGGCAAGCTGGCAGCTCGAGCGCGCGCAGGCATTCATACTGGCCGGCGACGCGGAAGCCGGCGTCGCCGCGATCGATGCGTTGCTGGCCAGCGCGGAGACCTTTTCATTCGAAAGGCTGGAGCCCAGCCTGTTCGCGCTGCAGGCGGCCGGCCGTCATCGGGATGCCATCCGCTTTTTCAACACCCTGTTGTCGCGCGAGCCGCCGCCGGCGGTTCGACAAAAGCTGCTGTACTGGCTGGGAGATTCATACGACCAGCTGGGTGAGCACGCGACCGCCGCGAAGCTGTATCTGCAATCGGCGACTGCGCTGGATGCGGCGGCGATGGACCGCTGGGCCCGCTCGGCGCGCTACCAGGCTGGCGGCGCCCTCGCCAAAGCAGGCCTGACTGACGATGCGCGCCGCGTATACCAGCGGTTGCTGAACGCGTCCGCCGACCCGGCCCGGCGCGCAGCGCTCAGGCAGAAGATTGCCGAGTTGCCGGCATCCTCCGGCCGCTAGCCGCTTGAAAACCGGCCTCGCCGGCGCCAAATAGTCCCTATTTCCAAATCCCGTTCCGGAGACGCACGATGACAAAAACCGCCACCGAAACTCGCCATTTCGAAGCGGAGACGAAACAGCTTCTGCACCTGATGATCCACTCCCTGTATTCGAACAAGGAAGTGTTTCTGCGGGAGTTGATTTCGAATGCCGCCGACGCCTGCGACAAGCTGCGTTTCGAGGCGCTGGCCGACGACTCCCTGTACGAAGGCGACAGCGAACTCAAAATCAAGGTCGACTTCGATGGCGACGCGCGCACGCTCAGCGTGTCGGACAACGGCATCGGGATGACCCGCGACGAGGTCATCGAGAACATCGGCACGATTGCCCGCTCAGGTACTCGGCGCTTCATGGAAGCGCTTTCGGGCGACCAGGCGAAGGACGCGCACCTGATCGGTCAGTTTGGTGTCGGCTTTTATTCCGCCTTCATCGTCGCCGACAAGGTCACGCTGACGACGCGCCGAGCCGGCGAATCCGGCGGCACGCGCTGGGTCTCGACCGGCGAGGGCGACTATACGCTGGAGACCGTCGAGCCGGAGCATCATGGGACGACGGTCACGCTTCATGTGCGCGAGGACGAGGATGAGTTCCTGAGCTATTGGCGGCTGCGTGAAATCATCCGCAAGTACTCCGAGCACATCAGCCTGCCGGTCGAGCTGCCGAAGCAGGATGACAAGGGCAACAAGACTGACGAGTGGGAGACGGTCACCAGCGGCCAGGCATTGTGGCTGCGACCGCGGAACGAGCTGTCCGACGATGACTACCAGGCGTTCTACAAGCACGTCGCGCACGACGCCGACGAGCCGCTGGCCTGGACGCACAACCGTGTCGAAGGCGCACAGGAATATGTCTCGCTGCTCTACATTCCGGCACGCGCGCCATTCGACATGTGGGACAACGACACCCGCCGCGGCGTCAAACTGTACGTGAAGCGCGTGTTCATCACCGACGCGGCCGAGGCCGTCATGCCGCGCTACCTGCGATTCGTCCGCGGCGTCGTCGACTCCAGCGACCTGCCGCTCAACGTGTCGCGCGAGACGCTGCAGAACAACCGCATCCTCGACACGATTCGCGGCGGTTCGGTCAAGAAGGTGCTCGGCCTGCTGCAGGACATGGCGGACAAGGAGCCGGAAAAATACCAGGGCTTCTGGAAGCAGTTCGGCCGTGTATTGAAGGAGGGGCCGGCCGAGGATTTCGGCAACCGCGAGGCACTGGCGAAGCTGCTGCGGTTTGCATCGACCCATAACGATGACGACGCTGAAACCGTGTCGCTCGATGACTACATCGAGCGCATGAAGCCGGACCAGAAGGCGATTTACTACGTCACCGCCGACAGCTTCGCGGCCGCGAAAAACAGCCCGCACCTCGAAATCTTCCGCAAGCAGAATATTGAAGTGCTGCTGTTGCACGATCGCGTCGATGAGTGGCTGGTCGCGCACCTGAACGAGTATCGCGACAAGCCGCTGAAGTCGGTGAGCCGCGGCGAGCTTGACGCGGAGGCCTTCGGCGACGCGCCCGCGGACGATGACAAGGCGCTGCCGGGCGTGTGCAATCGGCTCGCGACAAGCCTCGACGGCAAGGTGAAGGAAGTGCGGGTGTCACGCCGCCTGACGGACTCGCCGGCCTGCCTGGTGGCCTCTGACGAGGGTCTGAGCCTCAACCTCGAGCGACTGCTCAAGGAAGCCGGCCAGGATGTGCCGAAGATGCAACCGATTCTTGAAATCAATGCGACTCATCCGATCGTCAAGCGGCTGGAAAATGAAAACAGCGCGCGCTTCGACGACTGGGCGAACCTGCTCTACGAGCAGGCTTTGCTGGCCGAGGGCGGGCAGCTTGACGATCCGGCCGTTTTTGTCAAGCGGCTCAATGACTTGCTGCTCAGCCAGACGCTTTCAGGCGGTTGACCGGCGGCTCCACCAGGATCAGCGGTCCCGAAAAATGGTATGCGAAGGGAACCGGGACAGCCGGAAGCTGTCTCTGTGCTATAGCCCATCATGTGGATGAGAAACCAATGAATACCCGACAAAGCTATCATGTCATTTACGAAGCGCTGATTCGCGTCTTGCGGCCGCTGGTGCGCATCATGCTGCGCAGCGGTGTCACGTACAAAGCCTTCGCCGAAGTGGTGAAGGCGGTTTACGTCGACATTGCCAGCAACGAATTCCGGATTCCGGGCCGCAAGCAGACCGATTCGCGCATCGCGGTGATTACCGGCTTGTCGCGCAAGGAAGTGTCCCGCGTGAGCGGGCTCAAGTTGCCTCAGGATGCGCCGGACCCGGTGGTTTACAACCGCGCCGCGCGCGTCATCAACGGCTGGACGCAGGACCCGGCGTTTCTCGACGAGCAGGGTGAGCCGCGCGTCCTGGCATTCGACGAGGGCAGTCCCAATTTTTCGGACCTGGTGCGCCGTCACAGCGGCGACGCGCCGCCACGGGCCGTGCTCGATGAGATGGAGCGCGTCAAAGCCGTGTCACGCAGCGACGACGCCACACTGCGGCTGGTCATGCGCGCCTACGTCCCGCAGCTCGACGATCTGGAGAAAATCAGCCTGATGGGCGGTGCGGTCGGACAGTTGATTCTGACGATGGACCGCAATTTCGACTCCGAGAGCGAGCGCGATATGCACTTTCAGCGCATCGTCTCCAACGATAAGCTCGACCCGGCGGCGGCCGCCGAATTCAATGAATTCGCGCGCGAAGAAAGCCGCAAATTTCTCGAGAAGCTCGACAACTGGCTGGCGGAGCACGAGGCCAGCAAGCAGCGCATTCAGATGTTCTCCGGCGACCTGCAACGTGTCGGGCTGGGACTGTACTACTTCCAGGAGGATTAGTTCCCACCAACTTGTGGTACTTTAAGAGCCCCTGCGCGTGCTTCGTGCAGGGGCTTTTTTGTGCCGTAAGCAAAGGGGCCGTGCATGGCGGGCGGGCGCTTGTTTTTGAGGATTCTCAAGGGGATATGGGCCACACTGGACGTGGTCGTGGATTTGTTCGTGCTGGCGCTGATCGCGCTGGTCGTGCTGTTTGTCATCAGCGCGAATCTCGACCGCCCGCACGTGCCGGCCTCGGCGGCGCTGGTGGTCAATCCGCAGGGCAATCTGGTCGAACAATACAGCGGCGATCCGCTCGAGCGCGCGGTGGACAAACTGGCGGGGCGCAACGCGCCGCCGCAGACCCGGCTGCGTGACGTGGTTGCGGCGATTCGCGCGGCAGAGACCGACCCGCGCATCAAGGCGCTGGTGATCGACCCGCGGCAGATGGCGCCGGCGGCGCTCAGCAAGCTGCAGACGATCGGCGACGCAATCGATGAGTTCAAGACGACCGGCAAGCCGGTATTTGCAATTACCGATGCGCCCGGCCAGTCGCAGTATTATCTCGCCGCGATGGCAGGCAAGGTATTTCTGAATCCATACGGCACGGTATCGATCACCGGCTTCGGCGTGTATCGCGAATACTTCAAGGACGCGATCGACAAGCTGGCGATCGACTGGAACGTGTTCCGCGTCGGCAAGTATAAGTCGTTCGTCGAACCGTTCACCCGCAACAGCATGTCGGAGGCGGCGCAGGAAGCCGACAAGGCGCTGCTGGACGTGTTGTGGGGCAGCTACCAGCAGGACATCGCCAAGGCGCGCGGGTTGAAACCGGAGGCGATCGGCGCGTATGCCAACGACATGCCGGAGAACCTGGCGGCGGCGGGCGGCGACACCGCGCAACTTGCCTTGCATGCGGGGCTCGTCGACGCGCTTGCGACGCATGATGAAGTACATGCGGCTGTGGCGGCCGTGGCGGGCAGTGCTCCCGGCGGCGACGGTTTCAACCAGATCGGGTTTCGCGATTACCTCGCCGCGACGGGCGCGTTGAAAGACAACGGCGCCAGTCCCAATGAAGTGGGTGTAATCGTCGCCGAAGGCGACATTCTTTCCGGCAGCCAGCCGCCTGGCGCGATCGGCGGCGCATCGTTGTCGCGGCTGATTCGTAACGCGCGCAACAACGGCAACATCAAAGCTATCGTGCTGCGTGTCGACAGCCCCGGCGGCAGTGCGTTCGCGTCCGAGTTGATTTTGCGACAGGTGCAGCTGACGCGCGCGGCGGGCAAGCCTGTCATCGTATCGATGGGCAGCGTCGCCGCGTCCGGCGGCTACTGGATATCAATGGCGGCGGACCGTATTTATGCCAGCCCGACGACGATTACCGGTTCGATCGGCATCCTGGGCATGTTCCCGACGTTTCAGGATTCGCTCGCCAAGCTCGGCATTCATAACGACGGCATCGGCACCACATCCCTGTCCGGCGATTTTCGGCCGACGCGCGCGATGAGCCCAGAGGCAAAGAAGATTTTCCAGCTGACGATCAACCACGGCTACGACCAGTTCGTCAGCAAGGTGGCCAGGACCCGCCACTTGTCGATCGAGAAGGTCAGGGAGATCGCCCAGGGGCGCGTGTGGAGCGGGGCCGATGCGAAGCGCCTGGGGTTGATCGATGAATTCGGTGACCTGAACGACGCCACCAAAGCGGCTGCGCAACTCGCTGGCATTGCCGATGGCTACACGGTGCGTTACATCGAGCCACCACTCAGTTTTACCAGTCGTCTGCTGATGGGACTGTCGCAACAGGCGCGCGGGCTGTTTGGTCCACTGATGGATACCCGTTCCTGGTCGCCGGCCGAACGCATGTTCATCCGGCTGCACGACTTCGTCAGCCAGGTCGCCCGTTTCAACGACCCGAACGGAATCTACGCGTACTGCTTCTGCAAGGCGCCGCTGGAAAATTAATCAGCCCCAGTTCAATACGACCTTGCCGGACTGGCCCGAGCGCATCGTCTCGAAGCCTTCACTGAACCGGTCCACCGGATAGGTGTGCGTCAGAATCGGCGACACGTCGAGGCCGCTTTTCAGCATGCTCGCCATCTTGTACCAGGTCTCGAACATCTCGCGGCCGTAGATCCCCTTGAGGATCAGGCCCTTGAAGATGACGTCGTTCCAGTCAATCGCGGTGTCGCCCGGCGGAATGCCGAGCAGCGCGACGTGGCCGCCGTGCACCATCGATTTCAACAACTGGCGCAGCGCGTGCGGGTTGCCGGACATCTCCATGCCGACGTCGAAGCCTTCCTGCATGCCGAGTGCGGCCATCGTCTCGTCGAGCGATTCACTGGAGACATTGATTGCGCGGTCGGCGCCCATCTTGCGGGCAAGGTCGAGGCGGTAGTCGTTGACGTCCGTCACCACCACGTAACGCGCGCCGGCGTGGCGCGCGATTCCGGCCGCCATGCAGCCGATGGGGCCGGCGCCAGTGATCAGCACATCTTCGCCGACCAGGTCGAATGACAGCGCGGTGTGTGTCGCGTTGCCGAGCGGGTCGAGGAACGCGGCGATTTCATCCGGGATTTCGTCAGGCAACGGAAAGACGTTGACCGCCGGAATCGACAGGTATTCGGCAAAGCAGCCGGGCCGGTTCACGCCCACGCCGCGCGTATTGCGGCACAGGTGGCGCCGGCCGGCGCGGCAGTTGCGGCAATGCCCGCAGGTAATATGACCTTCGCCGGAGACGCGCTGGCCGATCTCAAGCCCTTGCACTTCGCTGCCGACTTCGACGATTTCGCCGACGAATTCATGGCCGACTGTCATCGGCACCGGGATCGTCTGCTGAGCCCAGTCGTCCCAGTTATAGATGTGAATGTCGGTGCCGCAGATCGCCGTCTGCCGGATCTTCACCAGCACATCGTTGTGGCCGACGACCGGTGTCGGCGCGTCTTCCATCCAGATGCCGGGTTCCGCCTTGGCTTTCACCAGTGCGCGCATAACTTGTTCCTTTACGTCGTTCTTGTCATGCCCGCGAAGGCGGGCATCCAGTCAGAATGAATGCGGCCGACCGCCGCAACTGATTGGACTGGATTCCTGCCTTCGCAGGAATGACGTAAAAAAATGTCATCAAATAACGGACAGCGCTTTGCCAACCTTCTCGAACGCGGCGAGTGCCTTGTCGAGATGATCACGGTCGAGTCCGGCCGACATTTGCGTCCGGATACGCGCCGCGCCACGCGGCACCACCGGGAACGAAAAGCCGATGACGTAAATGCCTTCGTCGAGCAGCCGGTCGGCCATGTCGCTCGCAAGTTTCGCGTCGCCGAGCATCACCGGGATGATTGGATGTTCGCCCGGCACCAGGTCGAAGCCGAGACGGCTCAGGCCGTCGCGGAAGTAGCGGCTGTTGTCGCGCAGCTTGTCGCGCAGTTCCGAGCCGCTTTCGAGCATGTCGAGGACGTGCAGCGTGGTTGCCGCGATTGTCGGCATCAGCGTGTTCGAAAACAGGTACGGGCGCGAGCGCTGCCGCAGCCAGGCGATGATTTCCTTGCGGCCCGAGGTGCAGCCGCCGGATGCGCCGCCCAGGGCCTTGCCGAACGTCGTGGTGATGATATCGATGCGGCCGATCACGTCGCGGTACTCGTGGCTGCCGCGGCCGTTGGCACCGATGAAGCCGGTCGCGTGCGAGTCGTCGACCATCACCAGCGCGTCGTAGCGATCGGCGAGATCGCAAATCGCCTTGAGGTTGGCGATGACGCCGTCCATCGAAAACACGCCGTCGGTGGCGATCAGCTTCCGGCGGCAGTCGCCGGCTTCCTTGAGCTTCGCCTCAAGTTCGTCCATGTCGTTGTTCTGATAGCGGAAGCGCTTGGCCTTGCACAGCCGCACACCGTCGATAATGCTGGCGTGGTTCAGCGAGTCGCTGATAATCGCGTCGTTTTCGTCCAGCAGCGTCTCGAACAGCCCGCCGTTGGCGTCAAAGCAGGACGAATAGAGGATCGTGTCTTCCGTTCCCAGGAACCGGCTAAGCCGTTTTTCCAGTTCCTTGTGCACATCCTGGGTGCCGCAGATGAAGCGCACCGAAGACATCCCGAAACCGTGCTCGTCCAGCGCCGAATGCGCCGCCTTCACCAGCTCCGGATGGCTGGCCAGTCCCAGATAGTTGTTGGCGCACAGGTTGATGACTTCCTTGCCGGCCGTGGTCTCGATCGCCGCGCCCTGCGGCGTCGTGATGACGCGCTCCTGCTTGTAAAGCCCTTCTTCTTTTAAAGACTGAAGTTGGCTGTCGAGCTGTTCGAGGAATTGTGCGTCCACGGCGGCCTCCTTGGGGAAAGGAGGTGATTATAACAGCGCCTCGTTTGCGCTCGCTGTTGTTCCCGGGATCGCGGGCTGCTTGTTGTCGTTTCGACGTGAACGATACACAATCAGGCCAGGTTCAAATGGAGTTGCAGCATGGCTCGTCCCGAAACGCCATTAGTCGCCGCTGATGTTGTCATCCGGCTTGAGGATCGCCCCGACCGGCCGATCGTGTTGATCGAGCGGCACAACCCGCCTTACGGCTGGGCGCTGCCCGGCGGGTTTGTGGATGTCGACGAAACCGTGTCGGCGGCCGCGGTGCGCGAAGCGCGCGAGGAGACGGGGCTCGATGTGGAACTGCAGGCGCTGATCGGGTGTTATTCCGCACCCGGGCGCGATCCACGCGGACCGACGATCAGCGTCGTGTTCGCCGCCACTGCGACCGGCGAGCCGAAGGCGGGCGATGACGCCAAAAACTGGCAGCCGGTCGACCCGGAAAGCCGGCCGGAGCTGGCGTTTGATCATGCGCTGATTCTGGATGATTACTGCGATTGGTTGAGTGATGACGGGTATCGCGCCCGGGTTCGGTAGAGGAGGAAAAGCGAAGAATCCCCCTCTAACTCCCCCTTCCTCGCTACGCGAGCAAAGGGGAGGATGAGAATGGCTCGTCTTTCTTGCTCTCCCCTTTGCAGCCGCAGGCCGGAAGGGGGAGCTGGAGGGGGATTCTCAATCTTCCTGAACAAACGGTAACGATGGCGCGCCTGCCCCTCAGGCGCCGCAATCCGTATAATCGCCGGCTGACCTAATTATTCGGGGCGGTCAATGCGCATTTCAGCCGGCTGGCGGACGGTTTTGCTATGCCTGTTCGTCGCTATCGTCTGGTTCGGCAATCTTCAATATCGCGACCTGTTCATGACCGACGAGGGTCGCTACGCTGAAATTCCGCGCGAAATGGTCGCCAGCGGCGACTGGGTGACGCCCCATCTCGACGGCTTCAAGTACTTTGAGAAGCCGGCGCTCCACTACTGGATCACGGCGGCAATTTACGAAGTTGCCGGCCTGCACAACTGGACGGCGCGGCTGTGGATCGCGCTGGCCGGCTTCCTGGGCCTAGGCATGACCTGGTTCGCCGGCACACGCCTGTTCGACGAGCGCACCGGCCGCTATGGTGCGCTGCTGCTCGCCGGCAGCTTCTATTACATCTTCATGGGGCACTTCAATACGCTGGACATGGGGCTGGCGTTTTTCATGTGCGCCAGCCTGTTCACGTTTTTGATCGCCCAGCAGCGCCCGGATGACCGCGCCCATACGCGGCGCTGGATGCTGGCGGCGTGGGCGGCGGCGGCGCTCGCACTGCTGACCAAGGGGCTTGTGGCGCTCGCAATTCCCGGCGCGGTGTTCGTGGTGTATTCGCTGACGAAGCGCGACTGGCGTATCTGGCGGCGGCTGCACATCCTGCCGGGGCTGGCGCTGTTTCTGGCCATCGCCGCGCCGTGGTTCATCGTCGTGTCGCTGCGCAATCCCGATTTCTTCCATTTCTTTTTCGTGGTGCAGCATTTCGAGCGTTACCTGACGCCGATCGCGCATCGCCCCGGCCCGTGGTACTACTTCCTGCCGGTGCTGGCGCTCGGCGCGTTGCCATGGTTGTGGCAGGGCGCGGTGGCGCTGGTACGTGGGGCCGGCGCGGTCGTGCGGCGCGACAATCTGCGTTTCGACCCGGTCTGGTTCCTGTGGCTGTGGATCGTCGTCACGTTCCTGTTTTTCTCCGCCTCCGATTCCAAGCTCGCGAGCTACATCCTGCCGCTGATGCCGGCCTTCGCGCTGCTGATCGGGCGCGAGCTGGCGCGCCATGAGCGCAAGGGCCTGCTGAGTGCGCTGGGTATCACGCTGTTGCTTGGCGCCATCATGCTCGTTTACAGCGTCTTCTATCTGCCCGGTCTTTCCAGCAATGCGGTGCCTGCCGAGCTGTACGCGCAGCTTGCTCGATGGGGGATCGGGGCGGCGGTGGTGCTGATTGCCGTGGCGCTGACCGGGATCGGCGTGATCCGAAAATGGCCGGCGGCGGTCGTGCCGGTGCTGGCCCTGGGCTGGCTGGTCGCGGTGCAGGTGCTGATTAGCGGTTCCCAGACGCTGTCGCCGGCGTACTCGACCCGCGCGCTGGTGGCGGAACTGGCCGATGACGATATCGGCGACGCGCCATTCTACAGCGTCGGCGATTATGAGCAGTCGCTGCCGTTCTATCTCGGGCGCACGGTGATCCCGGTCAGTTATCAGGGTGAACTGGCCTTCGGCATTGAGCGGCGCAAGCAACCGAAGCGATACGTCGCCACCCTGGAGGCGTTCAAGGCACGCTGGCTGGCCGACGCGCGGGCGTTCGCGTTTATGCCGCGCGAGGCTTACCATGCATTCCAACGGGAGGGTCTGCCGATGCGCGTGGTGGCCCGCGATCCGCGCCGCGTGGTGGTGGCGAAGCCATGAATAAAGACAAGCATTGAGCATCACGAGTTTTCTGCTGATCCTGGCCGGCGTGCTGCTGAACGCGCTGGCGCAGTTCCTGCTCAAGGCCGGCGTCAACCGGATGGGGACGATCGGGCTGGACTGGGGCGCGCTCACGTCTGCCGGCTGGCGGCTCGCCTCGGAACCGTACATCTACGGCGGGCTGGGCTGCTATGCCATCAGCGTCGTTGTCTGGATTCTCGCCTTGTCGCGGGTGCCGGTGAGCATGGCTTACCCCATGCTCTCGATCGGCTATGTCGTCACCGCCGTTGCCGCCTGGGCCTTTCTGGGCGAATCGGTGACGCCGCTGCGGCTGGTGGGTATCGGTATCATTATTATTGGCGTGTTCATCGTTGCAAGGAGCTAGTGTGACCGAATTTCTGCCCTTTACTCGTCCGACGCTCGATCAGGAAATGATCGACGGCGTCGTGGACGTGCTGAAGTCCGGCTGGATTACGACCGGCCCGCAGGTCGAGAAATTTGAAGTTGCGCTGGCCGACTACTTCGGCGGCGAGCGGAAGGTGCGCGCGCTGACTTCCGCAACCGGTGCCCTGGAACTGGCGCTGGTGCTGGCGGGCGTGGGGCAGGGCGACGAGGTGATCGTGCCGGCGATGACGTTTGCCGCGAGCGCCAATGTCGTGGTGCGCGTTGGCGCGAAGCCGGTACTGGTCGATGTCGACCTGGATAGCCGCAATCTGCTCATCGAAGCTGTAGAAGCCGCGATCACGCCGCGTACGAAGGCAATCATGCCGGTTCACTTTGCCGGTCTCCCTGCCGACCTCGACAGCATTTATCGGCTGGCGGAAAAGCATGACCTGCGCGTGATCGAAGACGCCGCCCACGCCATCGGCAGCAGTTACAACGGCAAACGCATCGGTTCGTTCGGCGATCTGGTCTGTTTCAGCTTTCACGCCAACAAGAACATGACAACGATCGAAGGCGCCGCGGTGTCGGTGGCCGACGAGGACAGCGCGCGGCAGCTCGAACTGCTGCGCTTCCACGGCATCACCAAACTGTCCGATGGCGGCATGGATGTCTCCGTCGCCGCCGGCAAGCACAACATGACGGACGTCTCGGCGCGCATCGGCCTGTCGCAACTGGCCCGGCTCGATGAATTCAACGGCAAGCGTCGCGCGTTGATCAAACGCTATTTCGACACCTTGGCCGACTCTCGTTTGCGGCTGCCCGCCCGGGGAGACGACGGCCATAGCTGGCACATGTTTGCGCCGCTGGTGCCGTTCGACGAGCTGGGGCTCGACTTCGCGGGCCTGCGGGACAAGATGCACGGCCAGGGCATCGGCATCGGCCGCCATTACCCGGCGGTGCATCTGTTCAGCCTGTATCGCGACATGGGCTTCCGCGAAGGGCAGTTCCCGAACGCCGAGCGCATCGGCCGCGAGACAATTACGCTGCCGTTGTTCCCGGCGATGCAGGTCGCGGATGTCGACCGTGTCTGCGGTGCGCTGCTCGAGATTATCGGTACCGCCTGATGGTCGTTCACGCCGATATTGCACCCGGTCGCCGCGCTGCCGATCAGCCGGATTCCGCCGTCGCGGTCTCGGTTGTCGTGCCGGTCTACAACGAGGAAGACGGACTGCAGGCGCTGTTCGATCGCTTGTACCCGGCGCTCGACGCGCTGGGTTGCAGCTATGAATGCGTTTTCGTCGACGATGGCAGCGCCGACGGTTCGGCCGCGCTGCTGCGGCGGCAGTTCGAGCAGCGGCCGCATGAAACGCGGATCGTGTATCTGCAGTCCAATTTCGGCCAGCACGCCGCGATCATGGCCGGCTTCAAGTACGCCCGTGGCGGTAAAGTGGTGACGCTGGACGCCGACCTGCAGAATCCCCCCGAGGAAATCGCAAAGCTGGTAGCAAAGCTCGACGAAGGCTACGACTATGTCGGTACGATCCGCCGCGATCGTCATGACAGCGCGTGGCGGCGGGTTGCGTCGAAGCTGATGAACCGGATCCGTCATCGGGTTACGAAGGTGCGGATGACCGATCAGGGCTGCATGCTGCGCGCCTACGATCGGCAGGTAGTCGATGCAATCAATGCCACGCGCGAAATCAACACGTTCATCCCGGCGCTGGCCTATCTGTACGCGGCCAACCCCGTCGAGGTGGTGGTCGAGCATAGCGAGCGCGAATCGGGCCAGTCGAAGTATTCGCTCTACCGGCTGATCCGCCTGAATTTCGACCTGTTCACCGGTTTCTCGGTCGCGCCGCTGCAATTCTTTTCGTTTCTGGGCGTCATCATTGCGCTGATTTCGCTGGCGCTGTTCATTTACCTGATGGTCGACCGCTTGCTGCACGGGCCGGACGTCGGCGGCGTGTTCACGCTGTTCGCGATCGTGTTCTTCTTTATCGGCATCCTGCTGTTCGGCATCGGCATGCTGGGTGAATACATCGGCCGGATTTACCAGGAGGTGCAGCAGCGGCCGCGTTATCTGGTGCGCGCGGTGCTTGAAGAGCGGAACGACGAACCTTGAGTTCAGCCGTCGTTTTCGCGTACCACAACGTGGGCGTGCGCTGCCTTGCAGTGCTGCTGGCGCACGGCGTCGATGTGTCGCTGGTGGTGACGCATCAGGACGATCCGGACGAAAACGTCTGGTTCGGCAGCGTCGCGTCGCTGGCGGCATTGCATCATATTCCGGTGGTCGCGCCGGAGGTGGGCGAGTTGCCTGCGCTGGCGGAGCAAATGAAAGCGCTGGCGCCGGACTTCGTGTTTTCGTTTTACTATCGATACATGCTGCCGGCGGCGATCGTCGATGTCGCATCGCGCGGCGCGCTGAACATGCACGGTTCGCTGCTGCCGAAGTATCGCGGTCGGGCGCCGGTGAACTGGGCGGTGCTGCATGGCGAAACGGAAACGGGTGCCAGCCTGCATTACATGGCGACCAAGCCGGATGCAGGCGATCTGGTTGCGCAGCAGGCAGTGCCGATTCTGCCGAACGACACCGCCAAAGAGGTGTTCGACAAGGTGACCTGCGCGGCGGAAGTCTGCCTGAATGACGCGTTGCCGGGGCTGCTTGATGGTTCCGCGTCGCGCGTGCCGCTGGATCTCGGCCGCGGCAGCTATTGCGGTCGGCGTCGTCCCGAGGACGGGCGCATCGACTGGCAGAGATCGGCCGGCGAGATTCACAACCTGATTCGCGCGGTCGCGCCGCCTTATCCCGGCGCGTTTACCACGTTTCACGGCGAGACGCTCAAGGTCTTGCGCAGCCATTATCGCGGCGAAGCGGCAAAGCGATCGAATAACACGCCGCGACTGTATTGCGACGATGGCCGGCTTTACATCGATTGCTGCGACGGGCAGCGCTTTGAAGCGCTCGCCCTGGAACTGAATGAAACGCCGCTGACTGCGGCCGAATTTGAATCGCGTTTCGGCGCGGCGACATTGTTAGGAGAGTAGCGTGCGGAAAGTTCTGATTCTCGGCGTGAACGGCTTTATCGGCCATCACTTGAGCAAGCGCATCATTGAAACGACCGACTGGGAAGTCTACGGCATGGATATGGCGTCGGATCGGGTCGAGGTGCTGCTCGACAGTCCGCGTTTTCATTTCTTCGAGGGCGATATCACCATCAACAAGGAGTGGGTCGAGTATCACGTGCGCAAGTGCGACGTGGTGCTGCCGCTGGTGGCGATCGCGACGCCCGCCGTTTACGTGCAGGATCCTTTGCGCGTGTTCGAGCTCGATTTCGAGGCGAATCTGCCGATCGTCCGTCAGTGCGTGAAATACAAAAAGCGGGTGATTTTCCCGTCGACGTCGGAGGTGTACGGCATGTGCCGCGATCCGGCGTTCGATCCGTACGAGTCGGAGCTGATCCTGGGGCCGATCGAGCGGCAGCGCTGGATTTACAGTTGCGCGAAACAGTTGCTCGACCGGGTGATCTGGGCCTACGGCGACAAGGTCGGGCTCGACTTTACGCTGATCCGGCCGTTCAACTGGATCGGCCCCGGCCTCGACAGCATTCATACGCCGAAGGAGGGCAGTTCCCGCGTGGTGACCCAGTTCCTTGGCCATATCGTGCGCGGTGAGGATATTCGGCTGGTCGACGGCGGGGCGCGCAAGCGCGCGTTCACGTACATTGACGACGGCATCGACGCGCTGATGAAGATTATCGAGAATCGCGACGGCGTGGCGAGCGGGCGGATTTACAACATCGGCAATCCGGAGAACAGTCATTCGATTCGCGAGCTGGCGGAAATGATGATGGAGATCGCGCGCGAGATTCCTGAGTATGCTGCCAGTGCCGCGAGCGTGAATCTGATTGATGTTCCGGCGGATGATTATTACGGCAAGGGTTACCAGGATGTCGAGAACCGGGTACCGTCGGTCGAGCACACGCGGCGCGAACTCGACTGGGAGGCGAAGATCGACATGCGCGGCGCGCTGGAGCGAATTTTTGAAGCATATAAAGGCGACGTTGCCGAGGCGCGGAAGCTGATCGACGGTTGAGGCTTCATTTCCGGCGCCCGCTCCGGCATCTATTTTCCGGGACGCCGTAAATCCATCCGTGGAGGCTTCGGGTTCGGCATCCTGCCTCACACGCCCCGGAAAATAGCTACCGGAGCGTCCACCTGCGTTGTCGCTTCCCCGAACCCCGAACCCCGAACCCATGCGCATAGCCCTGAAAATCGATGTCGACACGCTCCGAGGCACGCTGGAAGGCGTGCCGCGCCTGGCCGCGTTACTTTCGCGCCTCGACATCAACGCCACCTTCCTCTTCAGCCTCGGTCCCGACCACACTGGCCGCGCCTTGCGTCGATTGCTGCGCCCCGGCTTTCTCAAGAAGGTCATGCGTACCTCGGTGGCGGCCAATTACGGCCTGAAAACGCTTGCCTACGGTACGCTGTTGCCGGGACCGGACATCGGCCTGCGCGGTGCGGCAGCCATGCGGGCCGTCCGCGACGCCGGCTTCGAGGTGGGCATTCACACTTGGGATCACGTGCGCTGGCAGGATTACGTTGTCAGACGAGGCGAGGAGTGGACGCGGCGCGGCATGACGCAGGCCGCGGAGCGCTTCCGGGAGATATTCGGCTGCCGTGCAAAGACCATTGGCGCAGCGGGCTGGCAGATGAACGCGCATGCGTTCGCGCTGGAGGATGAGTTCGGCTTCGATTACGCGAGCGATACGCGCGGCACGCATCCATTCGTGCCCGCGATTGGCGGCCGCCGCTTCCGGTGTCCGCAGTTACCCACGACACTGCCGACGCTGGACGAGCTGGTTGGGCGCGATGGCATCAATATCGAAAATGCTGCCGAGCATATCGCCGCGGCTGCCGCTCCCAACGACACCGGGTGTCATGTCTTTACCCTGCACGCCGAGCTTGAGGGGATGGCGTACCTGGGTCTGTTCGAGCGTGTGTTGCGCGAGTGGCAGGCCAGAAGCTACGCGCTGGGCTCCATGCGCGAGTTATTCGACACTCTCGACATCCCCACGCTGCCCGTCCACGAGGTGGTGCGCGCCAAGGTGCCGGGCCGGGCAGGCGATCTGGCCGTTCAGCAGCACGCAGAGGCCCGCTAGCGGCCAAGCAAGGGGCGGGTTCCCCCTGTTATAATGGGTGGCTTTCATTCAGCCCGGACCCACAAAGGATTCTCATGGCCTACCAGCACGTCAAGCTGCCGGACGGCGGCGAAAAGATCACCGCTCAGAACGGCAAACTCTCGGTCCCCGACCACCCGATTCTCGGCTACGTCGAGGGCGACGGTATCGGCGTCGATATTACGCCGGCCTGTCTGAAGATCTGGGACGCGGCGGTCGAGAAGGCTTATGGCGGAAAGCGCAAGATTCATTGGGCGCAGCTTTTTATGGGCGAGGGCGCGGCCAAGGTCTATGACGGCGACTATTTTCCGGCCGAGACGCGCGAAGCGATCAAGGACCTGAAGGTCGCGATCAAGGGGCCGCTGACGACGCCGGTGGGAGAAGGTTTCCGTTCGCTGAACGTGGCGCTGCGCCAGGATCTCGATCTGTACGCGTGCGTGCGCCCGGTGAAGTATTACCGCGGCGTGCCGTCGCCGCTGCGCGAGCCGCAGAAAATCGATGTCGCGATCTTCCGCGAGAACACAGAAGACGTCTATGCCGGCATCGAGTACCAGGCCGGTTCCGAGGAAAACGACAAGCTGACGAAGTTCCTGCGCGAGGAATTCGGCGCGCAGTTCTTTGACGGCGCGGGCCTGGGTGTGAAGCCGGTCAGCGAGTTCGGCTCCAAGCGGCTGGTGCGCAAGGCGATTCAGTACGCGATCGACTACGGCCGCGACAGCGTGACGTTGGTCCACAAGGGCAACATCATGAAGTTCACCGAAGGCGCGTTCCGCAAGTGGGGCTACGAGCTGGCGAAGGAAGAGTTCGGCGACGTGACGATCACCGAGGACGAGCTGTGGGACCAGTACGACGGCAAGCGCCCCGAGGGCAAGATCGTCATCAAGGACCGCATCGCCGACATCATGTTCCAGATGATGCTGCTGCGCCCGGATGAGTTCAGCGTGCTCGCGACGATGAACCTGAACGGCGATTACCTGTCGGACGCAGTGGCGGCGGAAGTCGGCGGCGTCGGCATCGCGCCGGGCGCGAACATCGGCGACAACGTCGCGGTGTTCGAAGCCACTCACGGCACCGCGCCGAAGCATGCCGGAAAGGACAAGGTCAATCCGGGCTCGTTGCTGTTCAGCGGCGTGATGATGCTGGATTACATCGGCTGGTCGGAAGCCGGCAAGCTGATTGCCGATGCGTACGAAAAAGTGGTCGGCAGCAAAGTGGTTACCTATGATTTCGCTCGTCAGATGGAAGGGGCGAAGGAAGTCAGGACGAGTGAATTTGCTGACGCGTTGATTGAGGCGCTGTAATACTGGCGGGCGCATGTTTTTGACGACGCCCTGAGTCGGGAATCGGGGCTCGGGGTTCGGAATTCGGGCTGGGAAGCGGCGCCGATATCTGCTTTCCCGAATCCCGAACCCCGAATCCCGAACCCCGGAGTTCTTAATGGCCGTAGAGCGAAACATTCAGCAGCCGGCGGCAAAGCCCGGCATTATCTTCGACACGTTCCCGCAGCTTGCCCCGTTGCGGGCGAAGATGAACGAGCTGTACCTGGCGGACGAGGGCGAATGCCTGGATCGGCTGCTCCGCATCGCGCGGCTCGACGACCCGGCGCGCAAGCGTGTTGTGGCGCGGGCGCGCGAGCTGGTCGAGGCGGTGCGAAAAAATGCCGACTCGAAGGGCGGCATCGAGGCGTTTTTGCATCAGTACGACCTGTCGTCGCAGGAAGGCATGGTGCTGATGTGCCTGGCCGAGGCTCTGATCCGGATTCCGGACGACGAGACGGCCGACAAGCTGATTCGTGACAAGCTTGCGAGCGGCAAATGGGAAGAGCACGTGGGGGCCAGTTCGTCGCTGTTCGTCAACGCGTCGACCTGGGGGCTGATGCTGACCGGCCGCGTGCTCAAGCTCGACCGCGAGGCGGCGGATCTCGGTCACTTCATGGACCGCACCGTGTCGCGGCTCGGCGAGCCGGTGGTGCGGACCGCGCTGCGCCAGGCGATGCGCATCATGGGCCACCAGTTCGTGATGGGCCGCACGATCAAGGAGGCGCTCAAGCGCTCGAACAGCAAGGGCCACCGCAAGTACCGCCATTCGTTCGACATGCTCGGCGAGGCGGCGCTGACCGAAACCGACGCGCAGGCTTTCTTCGACGCTTACGCCGGCGCGATCGATGCGATCGGCGCGACGGTGGAATCCGGCGCCGATGTCTTCGCGGTGCCGAGCATTTCGGTCAAGCTGTCCGCGCTGCATCCGCGTTACGAATTTGCACAGCGCGACCGGGTCCTGGAAGAGCTGACGCCGCGGCTGCTGCAACTGGCCGAACGCGCCGCGAAAGCGGGCATCGCGTTGACGGTCGACGCCGAGGAGGCTGCCCGCCTCGACCTGTCGCTGGACGTGTTCGAGCGCGTCTACCGTTCGCCGTCGCTCAATGGCTGGCAAGGCCTCGGGCTGGCCGTGCAGGCCTATCAGAAGCGGGCGATCCGGTTGATCGACTGGCTGGCCGCGCTGGCGGAGGACGTCGGCCGCCGGATTCCGGTCCGGCTGGTCAAGGGCGCGTACTGGGACACCGAGATCAAGCTCGCCCAGGTCGAAGGCCTCAAGGGCTATCCCGTCTTTACCCGCAAGCCGTCCACCGATGTCTCGTATCTTGCCTGCGCACGCAAGCTGATCGAGGCGGGCGACGCGCTGTATCCGCAGTTCGCGACGCATAACGCGCACACGCTGTCGAGCATCTTCGAAATGGCCGACGGACGCCGCGATTTCGAATTCCAGCGGCTGCACGGCATGGGCGAGGAGCTGTACGGCGAGGTCGTCGGGCCCGGCAAGCTCGGCATGAACTGCCGCGTGTACGCGCCGGTTGGCCGGCACAAGGAACTGCTGCCGTACCTGGTGCGCCGGCTGCTGGAGAACGGCGCCAATACCTCGTTCGTCAATCGCATTATCGACGAGAACGTGCCGGTCGACGATATCGTCTCGGATCCGGTGGCAACGGTGGAAACGCTGCACGTCAAACGGCATCCGCGCATCCCGCTGCCGCGCAACATCTACGGTGACGACCGAGCCAATTCGTGGGGCATCAACCTGTCCGACGTGGCGGAGCTCGAGCCGGTCGCGCAAGCTATCGGCCGGGCGCTGAACCAGGAATGGCGCGCCGCGCCCTGGGTCGGCGGCAAGGCCCTGGAAGGCGCCGCGCAGCCGGTGCTCGATCCCGGCGACCGGCGCCGCCGCGTCGGCGAGGTGATTGAAGCCGACGCGCAAGCCGTCGACCAGGCGCTGACGCTGGCCTATGCCGCGCAGCCAGGCTGGGATGCCACGCCGGCGGAACAGCGCGCCGATATTCTGCTGAAGGCGGCCGAACTGTATGAAATCCACACCGCCGACCTGATGGCGCTCGCGATTCGCGAGGCCGGCAAGTCGGTGGTGGACGCCATTGCTGAAGTGCGCGAGGCAGTGGACTTCCTCCGCTATTACTCGCTGCGCTGCCGGCGCGATTTCGGCGAACCGCTGAAAATGCCGGGCTACACCGGTGAGCGCAACGAATTGTCGCTGCACGGGCGCGGGGTATTTGTCTGCATCAGTCCGTGGAATTTCCCGCTGGCGATCTTTACCGGCCAGGTGACGGCCGCTCTGGCCGCCGGCAACGCGGTTCTTGCCAAGCCGGCCGAGCAGACGTCGCTGGTCGCCGCACTTGCGGTGCGGCTGCTGCATGAAGCCGGCGTGCCCGGGGACGTGCTGCATTTCCTGCCCGGCCGTGGTGAAGTGGTCGGTGCGACGGCGGTGGCCGACGAACGTGTCGCCGGTGTGGCCTTCACCGGCTCGACGGAGACCGCCAAAGCTATTCACAAGTCGCTTGCGAACCGCCAGGGCGCGATTCCCACGTTGATTGCCGAGACGGGCGGTCAGAACGCGATGCTGGTGGACAGCTCCGCACTGCCCGAACAGGTCGTCAAGGACGTGATCGAGTCCGCCTTCCACAGCGCCGGGCAGCGCTGCTCGGCGTTGCGCGTGCTGTTCGTGCAGGAGGAAATCGCACCGCGCGTGATCGACATCCTGTCCGGCTACATGAAGACGCTGAAGGTCGGCGACCCGGCGCTCCTGCAGACCGACGTCGGTCCGGTAATCGATGCCGAGGCATTGAAGAACCTCAAGGATCACGCCGACTGGATTAAAAAACAGGGGCGTATTATCGCCGAAGCGCCGGTGCCGCCGAACTGCGCCCACGGCAGCTTCATTGCGCCGCTGGCGGTCGAAATCGACCGGCTCGACATCCTCAAGCGCGAAGTGTTCGGCCCGATTCTGCACGTGATTCGTTATCGCGCCCGCGATCTCGATAAGGTCATCGACGCGATCAATGAAACCGGCTACGGCCTGACGCTCGGCGTGCACAGCCGCATCGATCGCCAGGCGCGCGCCATCGAGCGCCGCGTGCGCGTCGGCAATGCCTATATCAATCGCAACATGGTCGGCGCGGTGGTGGGTGTGCAGCCGTTTGGCGGCCAGGGCCTGTCCGGCACCGGCCCGAAGGCCGGAGGGCCGCACTATTTGTTGCGCTTTGCGACGGAGCGCACACTCACGATCAATACTGCTGCATTGGGCGGAAACGCGACTCTGCTATCCTTGTCGGAATAGGGGCGTTCCGTTCATATGAACATATCCATCTACGACATCTTCAAGATCGGCGTCGGCCCTTCCAGTTCCCATACTGTCGGCCCGATGCGCGCCGCGCGCCAGTTTCTGCTAGATCTCCGCGAACGCGGGCTGCTGCAGAACGTCACGCGTGTGCAGACACAGTTATACGGGTCGCTGGCACTGACCGGCAAAGGGCACGGCACCGACCGCGCGATTCTGCTCGGGCTCAGCGGCGAAACACCGGATGGCGTCGATCCGGATACGATCGAAGACACGCTGGCGCGTATTCGCGCGGCGCGCCGCATCAAGCTGCTCAGCGAGCGGGAAATCGATTTCGACGAAGACGCGGACGTCCTGTTGCACCGGGATCAGGTGCTGCCGAAGCATTCCAACGGCCTGCATTTCACCGCGCGCGACGAAGGCGGTCAAGTGCTGTTGGCGGAGGAATTTTACTCGATCGGCGGCGGCTTCATTATTCGCGGCGACGCCGATGAGGGCGATGCGGCCGGCGATTCGGCGGCCGTGCCATACCCGTTCGAATCTGCCGACGAGCTGCTGTCGCGCGCCCGGGAGAACGGCCTTGCGATCCACGAGCTGATGCTCGCGAACGAAACGGCCTGGCGACCGGAAGACGAAACGCGGTCACACCTGTTGCAAATCTGGCAGGTGATGCAGGATTGCGTCGAACGCGGCACACGTGAAGACGGCATGCTGCCAGGCGGGCTCAACGTCCGCCGCCGCGCGCCCAAGCTGTGCCGGGATTTGAAATCGCAAGCCAAGGCGGGGGACCTCGACGTCATGGACTGGGTTAACCTGTTCGCCATGGCCGTTAATGAGGAAAACGCGGCCGGTGGTCGTGTTGTGACCGCACCAACCAATGGCGCCGCCGGCATAATTCCGGCAGTATTGCACTACTACGTCCGGTTTGCGGACGGGGCAGACGACGCGGGCGTACTGCGGTTTTTGCTGACCGCGGGCGCCATCGGCATCCTCTACAAGAAGAACGCGTCCATTTCGGGCGCAGAAATGGGATGTCAGGGCGAGGTCGGCGTCGCCTGTTCAATGGCGGCCGGTGGCTTGGTCGCGGCGCTTGGCGGCAACAACGAAACCGTCGAGAACGCGGCGGAGATTGGTATGGAACATAATTTGGGGCTCACATGCGATCCGGTGGGGGGGCTGGTGCAGATTCCCTGCATCGAGCGTAATGCAATGGGTTCATGGAAGGCCATTAATGCCGCGCGCCTGGCGATGCGCGGCGATGGACAGCACCGCGTGACGCTGGACCAGGTCATCAATACGATGCGCCAGACGGGCCGTGACATGCAGAGCATCTACAAAGAGACGTCTCAAGGAGGATTAGCCGTCAACGTGACGGAGTGTTGACGCTTTGCGTTTCCGTCGCTGGCTGACCTATCCGTTAACCGTTAACTACGGTTTCAGCCTTTTAGCCTTTATCGCCGGCATCGCCTTGACTGCGGTCGCCTGGCAATGGTCGCTGGACAACCAGACCGCCATCGAGCGGGTTCAGTTCCGCCAGGCAGCGCGGCAGGCGGCAGATGTCCTCGGCGATCGCTTCGGCGGTTACAGCACGCTGGTTCGCAGCGGCCAGGCGCTGTTCGCGTCGTCGAACCACGTCGAAGAGACGGAATGGCAGAAGTTCGTCCGCGAACTGGCACTAGACGAAAATTATCCCGCCGTTGTGGCTTTCGACTACCTGGCGCGCGTGTCCGATGCCGATCTGGCAGCGTACGAGAAGCGGGTTCAGCGCAAGCAGTCGAGCTTCAAGCTGCACGATATCGATTCCCGCGCCATGCACTGCATCCTGCAGTATGAGGCGCCCCTGCGGCTCAATTCTCCCGGCCCCGGCGGCGATGCGTGCGCATGGCCAAAGCTCGCCGCGATGATCGAGGAGACGATCGCGACCGGCGGTATTGCCCTTAGCGAGAAGGTGAAGCTGAATACACGGCCGTTGCAGGACAGTACCGGCGTGATAGTCACCGGGCCGATCTACGGCGGTGCGGGCACAGACATCAGCAGTCTCCCCACCGGCTGGGTCAGCGCGGTGCTGTCGGTGAAGCGCCTGCTCGTGGGGTTGATGCCGACGGAATCGAATATTCACTTGAGCGTTTTCGGCCGGTCCGCCGGCAAGCAACAGTTGCTATGGAGCACCAGCGGCGCCCATCGCTATCACTGTACACAGCCGCTTCTGGGTACGCCATGCCTGGCCATGACGGTGCCGCTGGCGTTGCCCGGACGGAGCTGGACACTCGTGTTCCAGCAGCCCGGTATGGTGGCGCTGGGCGCATGGAAGGTGGCGGCGGCAGGTCTCGTCATCAGCATATTGCTCGGCCTGACGTTCCTCCGCTGGGGCCGTGTCAGAAGCCGTGCGCTGGCGCTTGCCACCGAAATGACCAGTGCCTTGCGCCAGAGCGAAAACCTGTTGTCGTCGGTGACCAACAATATTTTCGAAGGCATCTATCGCGGCACACCGGATCAGGGTCTGGTCTACATCAATAAATCGCTGGCGACGATGTTCGGTTATCGCGACGTCGACGAAATGCGCTCGGTATCGGGTGCGATTCTGTACGCGGATCCGCGGCGGCGCGACGAACTGCGCGAGCTGCTGCAGAAGAACGGCTACTACCGCGGCGAAGAAGTGGAATTCGTGCGCCGCGACGGCAGCCATTTTATCGGCGTCAATAACGCGCTGGCCGTGTACGACGACCACGGCAGGATGCTGTACTGGGACGGGGCGATCAGCGACATCACGGCGCGCAAGGCGGTTGAGGAACGCGTCTGGTATCTCGCGCGCTACGACTCGCTGACCGGGCTGGCCAACCGGGCCAGCTTCCGCGAACGGGTGCGTCAGGAAATCAACCGCGCCGCGCGCGGCGGCGGTCAGGTCGCCATCCTGTTTCTCGACCTGGATCGCTTCAAGACGGTCAACGATTACCTTGGACACAACGCGGGTGACAAGCTGCTCAAAGCAGTCTCGCAGCGTATCCAGGCGTGTCTCGGGCGCGACGACATTGCCAGCCGGCAGGGCGGCGACGAATTCCTGATACTGCTGGCCGATGTCGGCGGGCCGGCAGAGGTCACGAAGGCCGCCGAAGTCATGTTGCACGCCGTCGCGGGCGGCTACACGATCGACGCGCACGACATCACCGTGACGCCGAGCATCGGTATCAGCATGTATCCGGCGCACGGCGATACGGTCGAGGCGCTGATCCGCAACGCCGACGCTGCGATGTACCATGCCAAGGCGCGCGGGCGCTACAACTCGCAGTTGTTCACGCCGGAACTCGACGCGGATCGCCAGTTGCGGGTCGGACTCGAGAATGATCTCCGCGAGGCGCTGAACCAGAACCAGTTCATGCTGCATTACCAGCCGCAGGTCGAGCTGGCCACGGGCCGGATCGTCGGCACCGAGGCGCTGCTGCGCTGGCGGCACCCGGAGAAGGGGATGATTTCGCCGGCCGAATTCATTCCGGTGGCGGAGCAGAGCGGGCTGATCGTCCCAATCGGCGAATGGGTGCTGCGCGAGGCGTGCCGGCAGAACCGGGAATGGCAGCTCGACGGGCTGCCGATCGTGCCCGTTGCAGTCAACATTTCGGCGGTCCAGTTCCTTCGCCGTACGTTGGACCAGACGATACTTGAGGCGCTGAGCGCCGCCAGCCTCGAACCCCGTTATCTTGAACTGGAGCTGACTGAAACGGTGGTGATGCGGGATATCGACCGCACGGTCGAGGTGCTGAACAAGCTGCAGAGCGCCGGCATTCACTTTGCGATCGACGACTTCGGCACCGGTTATTCAAGCCTCAGCTACTTGCGCTGCTTCAAGATCAACAAGCTCAAGATCGACCAGTCATTCGTCCGCGAGTTGACGAACAACCCGGACGATGTTGCCATTATCGATGCGATCATCGGACTGGCGCGTAACTTCCGCCTGCGGGTACTGGCCGAAGGCGTCGAAACCGCCGAGCAGCTTGAGTTCCTTCGCGAACACGCCTGCGACGACATCCAGGGCTACTACTTCAGCCGCCCGGTGGCCGCCGATGCGTTTGCGCGCCTGTTGCAGACGGAGACCCTTTCTCCCGCCTCCGCGGCGGTCGTCAGCTAGCGGCGCAGCTACTGGTTGTCGCCGCCCTCGAATCCCGGCTCGCCGGGGCCGGCCCGGCGTTCTGCCGGGCCGAACAGCAGTTGTTGCGGGTTATTTTCCAGGCTCCGGCTCAAATCCTGCAGCGCGCGGGCCGTCTGTTGCAGTTCGTTCATCGTCGCGCCCAGCTTCGGCAGCGTCCGACGCGTCAGCGCCCGGCCGGCCACCTGGCCGACATGAGCGAAATCCTTCATCTCGCCGCTCAATTCGTGCAGCGAATCCGTCAACTTCGTCATGTGCCCGATCAGATCGTCGACGTGATGCAGCGTATCGCGCGCATCCTGCGTCAATGCCGGCAAGCCGCCCAGGCCGGCTTCAAGCTTCTTCTCGAGACCCGCAAGCTGCGCGGTCAACTGCGCGGTATTGGCCAGAATAGTATCGATGCGCTCGCGGTTGGTGTCGCTGAGAATTTTTTGCAGCGAGTCGGCGATTGCGCTCAGCTTGGCGGCCAGCGCCTGTCCGGCTGAAGTGAGGCTGCGGGCGCCGCCGCGCAGCGGGATTCTGGCCGGCTGTTTCGACGAAGTCGGCAGCCGCTTCGAGCTTGCGCCGGTATCGTTCAGTTCGAGCGTGGCGAGCCCGGTGACGCCCTGCGAGCGCAGCATCGCGTAGGTGCTGGCGGTAACTGGAATCGAGGCGTCGATGCTGATCCGGATGTAGGTTCTCCGCGCGTTCTCGGCGGCCAGATGAATGCCAGTGACGTTGCCCACCGGCACGCCGCGGTAATACACGGTCGACTGTCCGTGGAGCCCCATAACTGACTGCTCGGCAACGACCGTATACGGCGCGGTTTCGGCATGCGAGCCGCCGAACCAGTAGAACGCCGCGCCGATCGCCCCGGCGAGCACGACGATGAAAAGCCCGGTCATGAAGGCGTAGGCGCGCGCGCTCATGTCAGTGCGGGCCCAATGATCCGTCGGGCGTACTCGCCTTGAAAGAACCGGCGCACGAACGGGTGGTTCGAGCGAACCACCTCATCGACAGGGCCGAGCGCGACCACGCGCCGGTCCGCCAGAACCGCCAGCCGGTGGCAGAGGTCCTTGACGGTGTTGAGATCGTGCGTAATCAGTACCACGGTGAATCGCAGCTCCTTGTGCAGGCTCGCCACCAGGCGCGTGAAGGCCTCGCTGGCGATCGGATCGAGGCCGGACGTGGGCTCGTCCAGGAACAGCAGTTCCGGTTCCAGAGCGAGCGCCCGTGCGAGTGCGACGCGTTTCACCATGCCGCCGGACAGCGCTGCCGGCAGCAAGTAGGCGGTGTGCGCCTCCAGTCCGACCATCGACAATTTCATGCACACGAGCTCGTGAATGAGTTCTTCGCTCAACAGTTTGAGCTCGCGCAGCGGTAGAGCGATATTGTCATATACCGTCAGGGCGGTAAACAGCGCGCCGCTCTGAAACAGCACCGCGTAGCGGTCGCGCAAGCGGGCGCCCGGGCGAAGCGGCGCCCCGAAGACGGTGATCCTGCCTTCCGTTGGCCGCTCAAGGCCGATCATCTCCCGCATCAGCGTGGTCTTGCCGCTGCCGGAGCCGCCGACGAGCCCGAGAATCTCGCCTTTTTTGACCGTGAGATTGACGTCCTGGTGCACGATGCGATCGCCGAAGCGGGTGCCGACGTGCTCCATCACGATAACGTTGTCGTCGGTCTGTGGCGACACCGCACTCATACCAGCATCCCCGCGCCCTGGAACACTATCGCAAATACCGCATCGGCAAGTATCACGACGGTAATCGAGGTCACGACGGAATCGGTGGTTTCGTGGCCGAGGCTGTCGGTGTTCGGTTCTACGCGCAGCCCGAAATGGCAGGCGGTCAGCGCGATCAGCACGCCGAACACGAACGCCTTGCCAAGTCCGAGATACAAATTCACGATCGACACCGTCTGCGGCAGCTGCACGAAGAACTGCCCGAAGCTGATGTGCAGCGACAGGCTTGCCGAAAAAATGCCGCCGGCGAGCGCCATCGCATCCGTCCAGATCACCAGCAGCGGCACCGCGATGCCAAGCGCGACCAGCTTCGGCCAGATCAGTCTGACGCTCGGCGAGATGCCGAGGGTGGCCAGCGCGTCGAGTTCCTGGGTCACGCGCATCACCCCGAATTGCGCCGTCATCGCAGAGCCGGAACGGCCCGCGACTAGAATGGCCGCCAGCAGCGGCCCCAGTTCGCGCAGGATGCCGACGCCGAGTATTGGCACGATGAACGACTCGGCGCCGAAGCCGCGCAACTGCACCGCCGACAGATAACTGATGACGACGCCGATCAGGACGCCGACGATGGCGGTTATAGGCAGCGCGCGGCTGCCGGCATCGTGGATCGTTGCGGAAATCTCGCGCCACGGAATGCGGTCGGGGTGGCGAACGAGCCAGAGTGTGTCGAGCGCTGCCTGGCCGATCAAAATCAGCAGTTCCTTCGGATGCACGATCAGGGCATCGTGCCAGTGCTCGATGAGCTTGAAAAACGGGCCGAAAAGCGTCCGGCGCGGCGGCTTGATCGCCGGCACCGTGCGTTCGCTCCAGCGCTCGAACAGGCTTCGATGCTCGTCGCGCAACCGCAACCGCGACGGGCGCTTTTCTCCCCAGGATTCCCAAAGTGCGAACGCGCCCACGCTGTCGAGTGACTCGATCTCGGTCAGATCCCAGCCCATGTCCGGCGCCTGCTGAATCTGGTTCAGCTCCTTGCGCAGCCCGCCGACGCGCAGCGAAAATCCGCGCAAGTTCCAGTTGCCGGTCGGAACGACAGTGGGCGTTTCCGATTGGAGGTCGCGGACGTGCAGCGCGGGAGGAGTGAGTTCCGTCGCGGCGAGATTGACCATAATCGAAAAGGTTAATCGCGGCACTCTTGAAAGGCAATCGGCGTATAATTGTCGGTTTTTGCGGGAGCCGGCCGTCACTCCCGCCAGCACACCCTTTGCCCGGAATATCACGTTGATCGAAAACCTCCGCAATATCGCCATCGTCGCCCACGTCGACCACGGCAAAACCACGCTGGTCGACCAGCTTCTGCGTCAGTCCGGCACGCTCGAAGAGCGCGTGGCGGCGCCTGAGCGGGTGATGGACTCCAACGACCTGGAGCGCGAGCGCGGCATCACGATCCTGTCGAAGAACACCGCGATTCGCTGGCAGGACTACCGGATCAATATCGTCGACACCCCCGGCCACGCCGACTTCGGCGGCGAGGTCGAGCGGGTGCTGTCGATGGTCGATTCGGTGCTGCTGCTGGTGGATGCGGTCGATGGCCCGATGCCGCAGACGCAATTCGTCACCCGCAAGGCGTTCAAGCATGGTTTGAAGCCGATCGTGGTCATCAACAAGATCGACCGCGACGGCGCGCGGCCGCACTGGGTGCTCGACCAGACGTTCGACCTGTTCGACCGCCTGGGCGCGAGCGAGGAGCAACTCGATTTTCCGGTGGTCTATGCCTCTGCGCTGATGGGCCATGCGACTCTGGATCTGGCGAAGGCGGGAACGGACATGACACCGCTGTTCGAGACGATTGTCGAGCGCTGCCCGCCGCCGCCGGTGGATCTCGACGGCCCGCTGCAGTTGCAGGTCACCTCACTCGACTATTCCAGCTACGTCGGCGCAATCGGCATTGGCCGGATCACGCGCGGCCGGCTGCGGCGCAACATGCCGGTGAGCGTGATCGGCCGCGACGGTAAAGTCCGCAACGAACGTGTGGGCCAGGTGTTCGGCTTTCTGGGTCTGGAGCGCGTCGAAGTCGAAGAAGCGCGTGCCGGCGACATCGTCGCGTTCACAGGCATTGAACGGCCGCACATTTCCGACACGCTGTGCGATCCGGAACGGGTCGAGGCGCTGCCCGCGCTGACGGTCGACGAGCCGACCATCAGCATGCAGTTCGAGACCAATAACTCGCCGTTCTCGGGCCAGGACGGCAAGTTCCTGACCAGCCGCCAGGTCCGCGAGCGGCTCGACCGCGAGGTGCTGACCAACGTCGCGCTGCGTGTCGAGCCGACCGACGACCCGGAAAAATTCCGTGTCTCCGGCCGCGGCGAGCTGCATCTCGCGATTCTGCTGGAGACGATGCGCCGTGAGGGCTATGAGATTGCGGTGTCCCGGCCGCAGGTGATCGTGCGCGAGCGCAACGGCCAGCTTGAAGAGCCGTTCGAAACCCTGACGGTGGACGTTGAAGAGGCTCACCAGGGCGCGGTCATGGAAGCGCTCGGCGAGCGCGGCGGCGACCTGACCGACATGGTGCCCGACGGTCACGGCCGCGTGCGCCTCGACTACACCATCCCGGCCCGCGGCCTGATTGGCTTCCAGACCACGTTCCGGACTCTCACTTCCGGCACCGGTCTGCTGCATCACATTTTTGACCATTACGGCCCTTCGAAGGGCGATGCGCATTTGCGCCGCAACAACGGTGCAATGATCTCCAACGCGCAGGGCAAGGCCGTCGGCTACGCGCTGTTCAACCTGCAGGAACGCGGTCGTATGCTCGTGGCACCGGGTGAGCCGGTATACCAGGGCCAGGTTATCGGCATCCATGCGCGCGACAACGACCTCACGGTCAATCCGCTCAAGGCCAAGCAGCTCACCAACATCCGCGCCGCCGGCAAGGACGACAACGTGCTGCTGACGCCGGCCACGCGCTTTACGCTGGAGCAGGCGATGGAGTTCATTGAAGACGATGAGCTGATGGAAGTGACGCCGCACCACATCCGGCTGCGCAAGCGCCACCTGACCGAACAGGACCGCAAGCGGGCGGGGAGGAAAGTCGCTAGTAGCTAGTCGCTAGGACTAAGTGAAGAACAGCATTTCTTATACTAGCTACTAGCAACTCAGCACTAGCGACTTAATTCATGAACGAACTCTACAATGAAGCAATCGCCCGTTTCGAGGAGTGGTTTTCGGTCGCGCGCGAACAGGCGGTTAATGAACCTACCGCGATGACGCTGGCCACGGTCAATGCCGACGGCCAGCCGGCCGCGCGTACGGTCCTGCTCAAGCACTTCGACGAGCGCGGCTTCGTGTTCTACACCAACACGCACAGCCGCAAAGGCCAGCACCTCGACCACAATCCAAAGGCCGCGCTGTGTTTCTTTTGGCAGCCGCTGATGCGCCAGGTGCTTGTCGAAGGCGTCGCCGGCCGCGTACCGGACGAAGAAGCCGACGCGTACTGGGCTACTCGGCCGCGCCTGAGCCAGACGGGCGCATGGGCGTCCAACCAGTCCGCACTGCTCGACTCACGCGAGACGATGGATCGCCGCTTAAAGGAAGCCGGTGAAGAGTATGCCGAAGGAGCCATCCCGCGCCCGCCGCACTGGACCGGCTACCGCATCGAGCCGACGATGATCGAATTCTGGCAAAGCCGCGCGGGGCGGCTGCATGAGCGGGAACGGTATTGGATGGAAGATGGTGCTTGGCTCAAGAGCCTGATCTATCCGTGACCTAAAGCAACTGTCTTCCAAAAAAGGCTTGCCAAAAACTAAAATCTGGACTACGTTTCAACATAACAACTAGGGCAGGGGATGGGGCGATGGGGATCAAGATTTCGGTCGGCCGTGTCTTTCTTGGATTGTCGGCCGTTTTCCTCGGCATGGCATTGGCGACCAGCGCGACGGCTCAAACCAACACAGTCGGCGCCATTCCCGGCCATTTCAGCGTTACTCCTACCGGCGCTGCGACTTACTCGATTCCTTTTGACTTGCCACCCGGCATCGGCGGACTGACGCCGCACCTGGGGCTGGCCTACAGCAGCGCCGCTGGCAACGGCTTGGCTGGCTACGGCTGGTCGCTCGCTGGCTTTTCTGCCATCAGCCGCTGCGCCAAGAACCTATCGGCGGACGGCAAAGTTACCGCAGTGACTTTTACGAGCGAAGATCGTTTTTGTCTTGACGGTAACAAGCTTCGCCGCAAGGTTGGCACCTATGGCGCCAATGGATCGACATACCGCACTGAACATGAAACTTTCTCGCGCATAACGTCCTACACCTCGGGTGGCACGGGCCCGGTACCGGGCGTCGGGCCGCAGTGGTTCAAGGCCGAAACTCAAGGCGGTCTCACCTACGAGTATGGCAAGACTACTGACTCGGAAATCCTGAACGGATCGAATTCCGCCGTACGTGTCTGGGCCTTGGATAGAATAACCGACAAGTACGGCAACTTCATCCAGTTCGAGTACACAAACGATACGGCAACGCATAGCTACAGGCCGGCGAAAGTCTCATATACCGGGCATGGCAGCCTTGCGCCGACGCATACCGTCGTCTTCACCTATGAAACGCCGCCGAGCGGGGTCAACATCGTCCCGGCCTACATTGCAGGTACCATGGTCCGCGAAACTAAGCGTCTGGCCAGTGTTACCGTCAAATACCTGGCCGGCCTGGTCCATAGCTACACGCTAGACTACGAAACCAGTGGTTCAACCCACCGCAGTCGTATTACAAAAATTACCGAATGCGGTCCGGATGCTTGCCTTCCGCCAACAACAATCGCTTGGCAAAACGGCACCGCCGGGCTTGGCAGTGACCGCGACACGGGCAGTCCCACCTACGCGGCTGCATACGCGCACGTCATGGATATCAACGGCGACGGTCGTAGTGACCTGGTGTACCCCAAGGAAGGCGGGGACTGGTACGTCATGCTGGGCAATAGTTCGGGGTTCGGTGCTGCGCAATCCACCGGGGTTTTATCGAGCGGTTATCAATACGCGCTAGTCACCCATTACGATGGCAACGACAGTGCCGACCTTATTATTCCGACCGGAGGCACTTGGCGGATTCTTCGATATACCGGCAGTAGCTTCAGCCGCTACGATACAGCCATAACCTACATTGGCTACGACGGCGAATACGCAGCAGTGGACATCAACGGCGATGGCTTGGACGACCTGCTGTATAAATCCGGATATTCCATTTATCAGCGCCTTAACAACGGGAACGGGTTTGGCGGTCCAACCCTTGTAAGCAGCGATTCGACCGTCGATTTCAAGGATGCCAATGGCGCTGCAATACCGACTCGTTTCGCTGATATTGCCGCCGATTTCAACGGTGACGGTCTGCGCGACCGCATGTTGACGCGTTCGGAATCATGTGATGATCTGCCGCTGGGCGACTGCGGGGGTTATCCCCAAAAGTTCTATGTCACCTACATCCTCGGCAATGGCACGCTTGGCAACGAATACAACGTCTCCGGGAGCCAAATGCTTTC
>DASSNT010000012.1:0-8439 GCA_035701285.1 Gammaproteobacteria bacterium
GCCTTTTCCTTGCTGGCGCCCTCGCGGCGCAGCGCCTCGTATTGCTCGTCGTCCTTGATCTGCGAGCCGTGATTCTTTGCCATGATCTGCCTCCGTCGTCCGTGTCAGGATTACACGTTAAGCCAAGTGGACAATGCTGCAACAGCGGTGTTAACCCCTCGTCGCGTACGGTTTGTCCCTGTTGACGCGGCCGGCGCACGGCGTGCCGACGGGATGCTCAACGTGCTCACGGAAGAGCAGGCGACAAGGACGGGACGGGAATGGGCACCCGGATAGCGACAGCGGCTGGTAAGAATACCGGCCGTTTTTTTATGCGCGCTCGCCGCTCGACAAGTATCAAACCTTTATGGTCTCAGCGCACAGTAGCGCAAACCCCTTTTACAGGGCGGGGTGGCCTGCGACGAGGGGCGCGCCAACAGCGGCGTTGTACGGTAACCTATACTTTTGTTCATTTGTCGCTATGGCTGAACAACAGACCGCCGAGACGACGCAGTCCCTGGGCATTCTGGGGATCAGCGAGCCGGAAGAGCGCGTCTACCGATGGCTCCTGTCCCATGCGGGTGCCACTGCGTATGACGTCGCGCGGGCTTTATCCATTACATCGCGTAAATCCCGGCAGCTGCTCGACGTAATCGAGGCCAAGGGGTTGGCTACGCACTCGCCGGAGAGGCCGTGGCGGTACCTGCCTTCAGCGCCTGATATCGCTTTGGGTGCGCTCTTTCACCAGCAGCAAAAGGCCCTGTTGGGCACGCAAACTGTCATTCAGAGGCTGCAGGAGCAGGCCAATTCGTCGCAGCGCGGCGATGAGCAAGAGCAAATGGTCGAGTTGATTACCAGCAACGAGGCCGAGCGCCAGTTACTCGAACAAATGGAACGTACTGTTGAGCATGAGTTCATCACGTTGATGCGGACGCCTATGCGCGTCACCCAATACGATGTGCCTGCCGAACAGTACAACAATCGGACTCAAAGGGAAGCTCAGGCGCGTGGGGTTCGCTATCGTAGCGTAATAGATTCGGAGCTTCTCGGAACACCGGGCTATTTGGCAGGCGTCCGTGCCGATATGAAAGCAGGGGAAGAGGTCAGGGTCACCGCTGATCTGCCGCTCAAGCTGGTTCTTGCGGATCGGCGTCTCGCACTCATCCCCTTGAATTTGAGAAAGCTCGGCAGCCCTGCACTACTGGTTCGTTCTTCAACATTGCTGGATGCGCTCTACGAACTATTCGAAATGTTCTGGGAGCGTGCTGCACCCATTTCTTTTGCCCAGGCGGGCGAGCTGCAAGTTGACTCATCCGAATCAGAGCTGAACGAAGAAACAAACGAATTGATATCTCTGTTGGCGGCCGGTCTGAACGACAAAACCATCGCTTATGACTTGGACATTTCCAAACGTACGTTCGAGCGGCGTATCGCTGAATTGATGCGGATACTGAATGCGCGCACGCGCTTTCAAACCGGCTGGCTTGCCGCTTTGCGTCTGGCTGGAGTCGAACATCTGACTGACTCAGCCAAGCGGGGAAAAATCAACAAAACGGCTTAGCAATGGCGGTTTTCCGCCATGGCACAAGACCGCCTGAAAATATGGTGGATCGCGCAAGATCAAGCTGAAATACTGGCGGCCGGCTTCGCAATCGCTTTCGGGGAGATTACCAATGAGCCGTAAATTGATCACGGCCGCGCTTGGCTTGTTTGCATTCGCGACTATCGCCGGAATCATTATCGTACCCACATCTTCCGCTTTACCTGGCCATGCGCTACGGCCAACGGATCACAAGCAGTCAGGGCTCACTGCGCGGGGCATCGCAAATGCGCGCAGTAGCGGCCAGCCTGGCGACCTGGCGACGATGGCGCCGCAGAGCAACCTCAGGCTGCTTTCGCAGGCGACCCGCCTGGGTCCGCATGCGGCCGGATCGGCCGTCAACCTCACGGTGGGACTGAAGCTCCGCAACGAGACGAAGCTCAAGAGTTTTCTGCAGCAAGTTCAGAATCCGGCAAGCCCGCTGTATCACCAATGGTTGACGCCCGAAGAATTCACGGCGCGATTTGGGCCGAGCAAAGCCCAGGTGGCGCAGGTGGTGAGCTATCTACAGGCGCGCGGCATTAAGATCAAGGACGTTTCGCCGAACCGGGTCCTGATTCACACCGAGGCGACCACTGAAGCCTACGACCATGCCTTCGGGATCCAGATTAACGACTACAAGCTGAATGGCCGGAGATTCTACAGTACCGCCGACCGTCCCAAGTTGCCGCGGGCGATTGCCCCGCTGGTGGCGAACATCCTGGGGCTGAACCACGGCGTGCAGATGCAGCCGCACCATTTCATGAAGCCGCTTGACGGGGCCGCGGCCAGGGCGGTATCGCCGCACGCGGTGGCGCCCCCCGCATCCCTCACCAATTTAAACCCGCTTCAAATAGCCCGGGCCTACAACTGGCCGGATATCACCGATGCGACGAACGGAACGGGTGTCTCGATTGCCATCCTGACAGCGGTGAGCTCGGGGATCAGTTCGGATAGCTCGCCTCATGTCTTTTGGGATGCCTTGGGTCTGCCCGACCACACCATCAACGTGATTCCGGTAAACGGCAACTATGGCAACACCGGCGGCATGGGCGAGACGCTCCTCGACATCGAGATGAGCGGCGCGATGGGACCCGGCGCGACGCTCAACGTGTATGTGGCTGCGGACAGGTACCTGGTGACGTTCACTGACATGTACAACCGGTTTGTCAATGACAATAACTCTCCTGTCATGACCACGAGCTGGGGCGCCCCCGAAATCCTTGCCCCGGCGTTGAACGCGACCGACGACCAGATTTTCATGCAGGCAGCCGCTCAGGGTATTTCCATGTTCGCCGCGGCAGGAGACTACGGTTCCGGCGACGGCACAGGGCAGGATGTCGTTGCGGATTACCCGTCGTCGTCGCTCTACATTACGGCCGCCAACGGTACGCAACTCACGATTACCGATCTGAACGGGGCTTACGGCAGTGAGATCGTGTGGAACGACGCCAGCTGCTTCAGTGGCGGCCCGGCATCGACCGGCGGCGCAGTCAGCCAAGTGTTTGAAAAACCCGGCTGGCAAAGAGGCCCAGGCGTACCGGCCGGCGTGGATATGCGGATGAATTCCGGTATCGCACTCACTGCCAGTTGCAGTCATCCGATGTTGGTTTACCAGGCCGGAGGTTGGTATCTCACCGCTGGTACCAGTGCGGTGGCGCCGCAGCTCGCCGGCCTGTTCGCCATTGCGGTGAGCCAAAACGGGGAACGGCTGGGGCAATCGAACTCGCTGATTTACGACGTTGCCAATGTGAATTACGCGAGCGATTTCCACGATGTCACCGTTGGCAATAACGGCGCGTTTGCGGCCGGCCCCGGCTGGGATCATCCCAGCGGATGGGGGAGCCTCAACGCGACGAATTTGTTGTCGCACATCGCCATCCCCGGCGCCAAGGGTACCCTGCAGGGCACGGTGACAGCGGCGGCAAGCGGCGAACCCATAGCTGGAGCCACGATAACAGTCGGCGCCCAGGAGGTCGTGAGCACGGAGGACGGCGGTTACTCGGTAGTTTTGCCGGCAGGTGACGTCACCGTAACCGTCAGCGCATTCGGCTATCAGCAGGCTTCGGTGACGACGCGCATTAGCGACGGCGGCGTTGTGACGCAGGACGTTGCACTTGCGGCGGCGCCGACGATTGTCCTGTCCGGCACGGTCACGGACGGTTCCGGCCACGGCTATGGCCTGTATGCCGGCATCACGGTGACTACGGCGGACTTCCGCCAGGTCGCCGACGTCTGGACCGACCCCCAGACGGGCCAGTACAGCGTCGCGCTGGCTGAGGGTGACGATTATACAATCCACGTCGCCGCTGCACTCAACGGCTACAACACCGCGTCGAGAACGGTGACGCTTTCCGCCGACACGACGCAGGATTTTGCCTTGACCGTGGCCAGCACCTGCAAGGCGCCCGGTTACACCTTCAGCGGAGCCGGCGGGTTCAGCGAGGACTTCAATGGCAGCAGTTTTCCCCCCGCCGGTTGGGCGGCGACAAACCCTTCAGGCGGCCAGGTCGTATGGTTGCCGAACAGCCAACAGTCGTTCGACAACGGGAATTACACCGGCGGGACCGGTGAATCGGCCTCCGCCTCCAGTAATTCCAATAATTCCAGCGGCACACCATACGACGCGTGGCTGGTGACGCCGCCGATTCCGGTAGCCAGCCTGCCGGCAGCACCGGTCCTGAAGTACAAGGCCAATTACCAGACGAATACTTGGACAGTTGGCGACAATTTTGACGTCGACATCTCCACCGACGGGGGTGCCAGCTGGGGCCATATTCTGCACTGGAACACCAGTCACGGCACGTACTGGGGCGCGCCGGGTGTGAACATTCAGGTGGGGCTCGCGTCATATCTCCCCGCTTCGGGTGACTTCCAGCTTCGCTGGCGCTATTACGGCGGGGGCTGGAACCAATACGCGCAGCTGGACGACGTCGTCATCGGCTCGTGCGCCCCGCTGCCCGGCAGCCTGGTTTTGGGTCGGGTTACGGACGCCAATACCGGCGCGGGGGCCGCCGGAGCCCACGTGGAGGACGACCAGGGGTCGGGTGCCGACATGGTGGTCAATCCGGCGGATCAGGATCCTGATCATCCGAACCCTCTGTACATGTTTTTCGCGTCGCAAGGCACGCGCACGCTGACGGTCACCTCCAGCAATTATTCGACAGCGACAGCCGAGGTGATGGTGTCCAATGACCAGGTTGTGCGCCACGATTTCACGCTTGACGCGGCACAGTTGGAGGCGGCTCCGGATGCACTCACGGTGCATGTCCCGGTCGGCGGCTCGACGGCGGCTTCCTTCACGCTCACGAACATCGGTGGGGGTGCCGGCACGTTCCGGATTTTTCCAGTCGATGCACCGCCGCCTGCTTCGGGCGAAGCGCACGCGGTGGTTCATATTCCGGTGAAACATCCGTCCTGGATGATGGCGGGTTCGCTGGGGATCGAAGCCCATTCAAATAGCCGAATGTTGTCCACTACAATGGGTGCGCCGAACGCTGAAGGCGTTGTTCCCCATGCGGACGCGGCCGGCGAGGCTTGGCGCGGGATTGCCTCCTACCCTCCGATATTTGCAGGACAGTGCGCCAGCTCCGGCCCTTGTTTGGGTATCGCAGAAAATACCGCTGCGCGCGATCCCGCCACCGGCAAAATCTATAGCATGGGTGGATTCAGCAAGGTTAACGGTGGCTTCGTCAACGTTCTCGGTCTGAAGTTGGCGTATGTTTTTGATATCGGCAGCCCGGCCCCGGCCTGGACGCCCATCGCGGATGCGCCGGTCGCCCGCTTGTCGCCAGTCTCGGCATTTGTCAACCACAGGTTCTACGTCTTCAACGGTTGGGACGGAACAGTTGGCGGTAGCCCGACTGCGGAAGTCGATATTTACGATCCCGTGACCGACACCTGGAGTCAGGGGGCGCCGAATCCCGTTCCCGCCGCCGGGAGCAGTGCGAGCGCCGTGCTGAATGGTTTGGTCTACATCGTCGGTGGCTGCAATGACGGCTCCTGCACCCAAATACTGAGCGCGGTGCAGGTTTATAACCCCGTCTCGGATAGCTGGAGCTCGGCGGCCGATTATCCCGTTCCGGTGGACGACGCAGCCTGCGGTGGCATCAACGGCAAGCTCTACTGCGCAGGCGGCGTAGATGGTACCGCCGTGCTCACCTCCGGCTATGTGTACGATCCCGTCTCGAACAACTGGTCGCCGATCGCGAGCATTCCGGTATCGGGACTCAGCGGGTCGGCTTACACTGCGGCCAACGGCATGCTGCTGATGTCAGGCGGATTTATGACCGGAGGCGTCGGTACGAGTCTCACCAACCGCGCCGTCGCCTACGATCCGGCGACGGACACGTGGATGCAGTTGCCGCCGCTCAATGAGCCGGTATGGGAAGCCGCCGGCGCCTGCGGATTCTACGCAATCGGCGGCGTCGTCGGCGTATCCGACTTCTTCGGTAACACGCTGACGCCGGATGCCGAAGTGTTACCGGGATACGACCAGCTATGTGGTGAGCCGTCGCCCATCCAATGGCTTGTCGTGGCACCGACGAGCAACAACCTGCCGGCAGGCGCTTCGACGACCGTTGCGCTCACCTTCGACGGTACGGGCCAACAGGCGTTCAGTACTTCCAGCGCCTACCTCTCGATTGTGAACAACACGCCATATGGCCCGTTGACCGTACCGGTGATGGTGCATTGGGATCCGCAGCCGGTGGATTTGGCGCTCAGCGTCGACCAGAGTCCGAACTTAGTTCAGAAGGGCGGCAATCTCGCCTACGTCGTAACGGTGACGAATCGGCAGGGGGATAATCAGGGCGCGGCAACTCAGACAACGCTGACCTACCAGTTGCCGGACGGCCTGAGCTACCTTGCCGCCAGCGGTGACGCAAGTTGCACGGTCCTCTCAGCAAGTGTATTGGCTTGCGACTTCGGAACTGTGAGTCAGGGGGAGTCGAAGAACGCAACTGTCGCGGTGAAGGTCACGAAAGCGGGCTTGCTCAAGAGCGCCTTCAACCTGAACGCGCGTGAGCACGACAACGATCTTTCGAACAATACCCTCTCTCTCGACACTACAGTGGTCGGCGAAGCAGACGTCAGTGTGGACGCTACGACCGCAAAGGGTGCGGGGGGCGAAAGCACGCTTCAATATGTGCTGTCCAACGCGGGGCCAGACCCTGCGACCGATGTTCACCTTAACGTCGATGCCGCGGGCGGCGCGACCCTACTCGATGCGAGCAGCAGCAAGGGCAGCTGCGCGGCCTCGTCGGGCAACAGCTTCATCTGCAACATCGGTGACGTCGCGGCCGGCAGCAAGATCGAGGTTACGATCACAACCTCCAGGGCCCATGCGGGGACCGCGACGGTGCAAGGGCAGGCGACAGCCAGCTCAAATGACCCCGATCCGACGAACAATGTTGCGACGGCGGCCGTGAAAGCGGCTCCGACGGCTGCCAAGGATCAGGCTGGCGGCAACAGCAGTGGCGGCGGCGCTTTCGATTGGCTGGCGCTGGCTGTGTTGCTGGGCTTCGCTTCTGCTTCCGGCTACGCCAGGCGCCGGCGGCGCAGCCAACAGCTAAGGACTACCCCTTAGGTAATCGACCTCATTGCAACATATTCGCGGGAAGCTAGACTACTAACCACTGCCAAATGGAATTGTGCCAGCAGCAATAAGACCGGCACACGGATGTGCCGGCAACCCTGATTCTAAAAAAAATGGAAAACGGGTCGCTGAAAGCCCCTTGCACAAGGCCAAGCGAAGACGAAGGCATAAAACGAAAGAAACGAGCCGATAACAAAAAGAAAAACCCCCAGGGGCCGCAAGGCCCCGCCCGCGGCCGACGCTTCCCCCCCAGCGCCGGCCGCTTTTTATTGGGGGGTGGTGCCCTGTCTCACAAATAAACTTCCAGTCTCGCCGCGTCTTGACGCGCCTGGCGGCGTTGCGGCTCCTCGCCATAGCTACGGCTATGACTCGTCGCCGCGCCTTGCCAGCCACGCCAAGCCACGCCGATCCAAGTAAGCTTATTTATGAGGCAGGGCACTAAATATCGCCCCAGCGGTGTTGAAGTATGGCCAGCGCGGCGAGCGCGGCGGTTTCCGTGCGCAATATTCGTGGGCCGAGGCGTATCGGCGTGAACCCCGCGGCGACTGCCGATTCGCGCTCGGCCGGTGCCAGCCCGCCTTCCGGCCCGATCAGCAGCCGCACGCGCGCCGGCGGGGGCAGATCCGGCAGACTCGTCGGTGCTTCCGGATCGAGCAGCAGTTGGAGAGCCTTCGTTTCACCGGCAGCCAGCGCCTCCGACAGCGGCATCGACGCCCGCACCGTCGGAATCCGGCTGCGGCCGCACTGCTCGCAGGCGCTGACGGCGACGCTTTCCCAGTGCGAACGCTTCTTGTCGGCCGCGCGTGCGTCGAGCCGCATCACGCTGCGCTCGGTCAGCACCGGCGCAATTAGATCCACGCCCAGCTCCACCGCTTTTTGCACCACCAGATCCATCTTCGCCCCACGCGACAGGGCCTGCAGCAACTCGATCTTGAGCGGCGACTCCGGGGCGGATTCAATGGTGTGTTCCAGTAGCGCACGCACCGGTTTAAGGCTGTCGAGCCGGGCGGCGAACGCCTGGCCACGGCCGTCGAACAGGATCAGCGGCGCGCCTGGCGTGAGCCGCAGTACCTTTGCCACGTGGCGTGCGGCGTTGGCGTTAAGCTCGATCGAATAACCGGGTGCTGTGGCGGCGGGCTCGTAGATCCGTGGAATTCGCACTTTTCTCTTCCGTCATTCCTGCGAAGGGCAGGAATATATCTTTCGGTGTACCTGGATTCCCGCTTTCGCGGGAATGACAAATTTGCTGATTAAGCCCGCGTCGCCACATCGAGCGCTTCAGCGG
>DASSNT010000013.1:0-4062 GCA_035701285.1 Gammaproteobacteria bacterium
GACGGCCGCGTCCGGATCGACGGCAACATGCTCAGCCTGAGCGACGAGCAGCGCGCCGAGGTCCGGAAATACGTGCGGCAGCTGCGCCAGGTGCGCGACCGGGCGCTTGAAGTGGGTCTGAATGCGGCGCACTTCGCGCTCGACACCGTCTGGGCCGCTACCGTCGGCGCGCTCACGGAGGGCGAAGCCGCCGAGCAGCGCATCGAGGAGCGCGCCGACCGGTTCGAGGATAAGGTTGCCGAAAAGATCTGCACGCCGATCGGAGAGGTGCATGAGACCGGCCAGAAGCTAGCCGCCGATGTAGATGCGCTGAAGGACTATCTGCCGGAGACCGAGACGCGCGAGGAATGCATCGAGGATGCCAAAGACGACGACTGACTCTCTTGCCGCTTGACTGCGGCAGCCGGGCTTGGTTAACTGCCCGCCGTTCAACCATTGAACTTTGGGGCGGCACAACTCATGGCCCGAAAGGGGATTATTCTCGCCGGCGGTTCCGGCACACGGCTTTACCCGGTCACCTGGGTCACGAGCAAACAGCTACTGCCGGTTTATGACAAACCGATGATCTACTACCCGCTGTCGACGCTGATGCTCGCCGGCATCCGGGACATCCTGATCATCTCGACTCCGCAGGACTTGCCGCGCTACGAGGACCTGCTCGGCGACGGCAGCCAGTGGGGGCTGAACCTGAGCTACGCGCCGCAGCCGCGCCCGGAGGGCCTGGCGCAGGCGTTCATCATCGGCGAAAGCTTCATCGGCAGCGACCCGGTCGCGCTGGTGCTCGGCGACAACATCTTCTATGGCCACGGCCTCCCGGAGCAGCTTCAGTCCGCCTCCGAGCGTAACAGCGGCGCCACCGTTTTCGCCTATTACGTCCGCGATCCCGAACGTTACGGAGTCGTGCACTTCGATGCCGACGGCAAGGCGCTGGGCATCGAGGAAAAACCGGCCGACCCGAAATCCCGCTACGCGGTCACCGGTCTCTATTTCTACGACAACGATGTAGTCGGCATCGCCAAAAAGCTCAAGCCGTCGCCGCGCGGCGAACTTGAAATCACCGACGTCAATACAGCCTATCTCTCCCGCGGCAATCTGCAGGTCGAAAAGCTCGGCCGCGGCACCGCCTGGCTGGACACCGGCACGCACCAGTCGTTCCTGCAGGCCTCCAACTTCATCGAGGCGATCGAAAGCCGGCAGGGCCTCAAAGTCTCCTGCCCGGAGGAAATCGCCTTCCGGCGCGGCTTTATTGACGTCGAGCAGGTCCGGCGGCTGGCCGAGCCGATGGCCAAAAACGGCTACGGCCAGTACCTACTGGATTTAATCCAGTCCCCGCTTCCCTCAGGAGGAGAGGGCTAGGGGGAGGGGCAAATGAACTTCCTTCCGACAAAAATCCCGGACGTCATCCTCGTCGAACCCCGAGTCTTCGGCGACGAACGCGGCTACTTCATGGAAACATGGGAGCAGCGCAAGTTCGCCGCGGCCGGCATCAATGCCGAGTTCGTGCAGGACAACCACAGCCGTTCCGTCCGAGGCACTTTGCGCGGCCTGCACTACCAGATCGAGCAGCCGCAGGGAAAGCTGGTGCGCGTCGTCGGCGGCGAAGTGTACGACGTGGTCGTCGATATTCGTCGCACCTCGCCCACTTTCGGGCAGTGGGTGGCCGAGACACTGTCGGCGGACAACAAGAAAATGCTCTGGGTCCCGCCGGGCTGCGCACACGGCTTCCTGGTCACCAGCGACGCCGCGGATTTCATCTATAAATGCACGGATTTCTACGCGCCGCAGCACGAACGCTGCATCCGCTGGGACGACCCGGACCTGAACATCGACTGGCCGCTGAACGGCCAGACGCCGCTCGTGTCGGACAAAGACCGCAAGGGCGCCCGGTTCACGGATGCCGGCACCTACAAATGATCCTTCTCTTTGTCATTCCGGCTTGGAAGCCGGAATCCAGTGGCCATGGATGGCGACGTGAACGAGTATGAAGACGCTAATTACAGGCGCCAAGGGTCAGCTAGGCCGCGCCCTCCAACAAACGGCCCTTGAAGGATACGAACTGCTGGCGGTCGACCGTGACCGGTTGGACATCACGAATGCCGAGGCGGTAGCCGAAGTCGTACGCCGCGAGGCGCCGGCTCTGATCATCAACGCCGCAGCCTACACCGCGGTCGACAAGGCCGAGAGCGAGCGCGAAGCGGCCTACGCCGTCAACGCCACCGGCCCCGACAATCTTGCCCGTGCGGCGAAGGGTGGCGGCGCCAGATTGATTCATATCTCAACCGACTTCGTCTTCGACGGTGCCCAATCAACTCCTTACCGTCCCGACGACAAGCCAAACCCGCAATCCGTCTACGGCGCCAGCAAGGCCGAAGGCGAGGCCCGCGTCCGCGAACATCTCGGCGAAGAGGCTCTCATCATCCGCACGAGCTGGGTTTACGCGAAAGAAGGCGGTAACTTCGTGAACACCATGCTGCGCCTGATGCGCAGCAAGCCGACGTTGAGCGTTGTCGCGGATCAAATTGGCACGCCCACCTGGGTCGTTTCACTGGCCCGGTTCCTGTGGGTCGCGGCCGCTCGCCCGGAAGCAGGCGGCACCTACCATTACAGCGACGCCGGCGTCGCGAGCTGGTACGACTTTGCAGTTGCCATTCAGGAAGAAGCGTTGACTGCGGGCCTGCTTGAAAAGGCTGTTCCGATCAAGCCGGTCGCGAGTGGCGATTATCCGCAAGCGGCCCGCCGGCCCGCGTACAGCGTCCTTGATACCCGAACCACGACACGCCTTTTCGACGTCCATCTGGAACATTGGCGGGTGGCATTGCGAAAGATGCTGACGCAACGCCAAAGTCGCGATGCCCGATAATTCAATTCAGCGGCCCGTTCTGCTGCATGCCCATTTGTTCAAAAATGCCGGCAGCACCATTGACTGGGCGCTGCGGCGCAGCTTCGGCCGGTCGTTCGCGGAGTACGCCGACGATCGCGCGATGCAGCGCGGCGGCATGCCGTGCTTGATGCAGTTTCTGGCGCGGAACGTCAAAACAAGAGTGCTTTCGAGCCATTGCATGCCGATCGAGCCGTCGGCAGCGCCAGGATCGAACCTCTTCTGGATAGTGATGTTGCGCGACCCGCTGGACCGGATCGGATCGGTATATACGTTTGACGCGCTCAAGCGATCGCGACACGCACTTCGTGCTCGTATGGCCGCCGAAACAGATATCAGAGGATACGTGCAATGGGCGTTGTCTCCCGACGCCCCTACCGTTATAAAGAATTTTCAGACGCGCTATCTGGCCGGCGCCCGCTCCCGTTCAATCGGCGTGGGAAGAGAGCACCTGCGGGCGGCTCTCGATGTGCTGTCGGCTGAACGTGTGGCGTTCGGGATGGTTGAACGCTTCGATGAAAGCATGGTGGTATTCGAAGAGAGGTTGAGGCCCGTGTTCCCCGAAATCGACCTTTCTTACGTCGTGCGAAATTACCGGCGAGACGGCCTGCTCGAAAAACGCAAGACCGCGCTGCAGCGGGAGTTGGGTGACGATCTATATCAGCGAGCTGTTGCCGACAACGAATACGACATCGAGTTGCACAACCGGCTTTCCGAAGAACACCGGCTTCTGACACGCGAACTACCCGATTTCGACGCGAAACTGGCCGAGTTCCGGGCACGATGCGGCCGGCGTCGTAAGATGCTTTGGGCGCTCCGCGATAAAATCGCCAGTTTCAAACACAAGATTTCGATATGAACGAATCGAAGCCCAAGCCGACGCGCCCACGTCGCCTCCTGGTAACGGGCGGCGCCGGTTTCATTGGCACGAATTTCGTCCACCACTGGCTGGCAAAATATCCTGACGATCACGTTGTCGTGCTCGACGCGCTGACCTACGCCGGAGACCTGACCAACCTGGCCTTGGCGCAGGACAATCCGAACTTCCGCTTCATCCATGGCAACATCTGCGACGAGCCGCTGGTGAACCGCCTGATGGCCGAAGAAGCCATCGACACGATCGTTCATTTCGCCGCCGAGTCGCATGTCGACCGCTCCATCGCAGGTCCCGACCCGTTTATCGA
>DASSNT010000014.1:0-46797 GCA_035701285.1 Gammaproteobacteria bacterium
CACCCGTCCGCCACTCGCCGCCAGGGAGCAAGCTCCCCGCGCTGCCGTTCGACTTGCATGTGTTAGGCATGCCGCCAGCGTTCAATCTGAGCCAGGATCAAACTCTTCAGTTTATAGCTAAAAAGCTAAACATCGAGTTGAACCAGAATCAGAAACTACTGTTCAGATTCGTGGCACTCATAGTCATCGTTTGCGTACACAAACTTGCGACGTGAGCGCCCACACAAGTTACTTGATTCAAACTGTTAAAGAGCTGGCCTCGGTAGCCCCGAGGCAGACGGACAATTATACGGGCATTTGCCTATCCGTCAATAGCTGAAAGCAATTTTTTTGCGTTCAACCGGGTCCGTTTTGCGGCCCCTCTCCGGCCGTTTTCTCAACCGGGACGGGCATTATAAAGGCGCGATTTTGAAGGTCAAGGGCGATTCGCAATTTTTTTGAAATCAACATCAATTGCCGCGCAGCACCACTCGTGCGAGCCGCCGTTTGCCCACCTGCACCAGGCAGCTTGTACCGCCGCGTAATGTGAGTTGACGGTCTTCGACGCGCTCGCCGTCAAGGCGCACCGCTCCCTGCTTGAGCATCCGCATCGCTTCGGATGTACTTGGCGTCAGCCCCGCCTGCTTCAAAACCTGGGCGATTGCCAGACCGTCCGCGCCGGCTGCGAGCTCCACCTCCGGCACGTCATCCGGCAACGCCCCCTGCTGGAAGCGCGCGATGAAGGCGTCGCGCGCCTTCTCGCCCGCGCCCGCGCCGTGGAAGCGGTCGATGATTTCGATGCCGAGCAGGAACTTGATGTCACGCGGATTCGCGCCTTCGGCCACCTTGCGGCGCAGGGCTTCAATATCGCTGATCGGCCGGAAGCTCAACAGCTCGAAGTAGCGCCACATCAGGTCGTCCGAGATCGACATCAGCTTGCCGAACATTTCATCCGGCGGCTCGGTGATGCCGATGTAGTTGCCGAGCGACTTCGACATCTTCTGCACGCCGTCGAGCCCTTCGAGGATCGGCACCGTAATGACGATCTGCGGCGGCTGACCGTAAGCCTCCTGGAGCTGCCGGCCAACCAGCAGGTTGAACTTTTGATCGGTGCCGCCCAGTTCGACGTCGGCCTTCAGCGCCACCGAATCATAGCCTTGCACCAGCGGGTAAAGGAATTCGTGAATCGCGATCGGGCGGCCGTCGCGGTAGCGCTTGCTGAAATCGTCGCGCTCGAGCATTCGCGCGACCGTATGGTGCGCCGCCAGCTTGACCAGGTCGGCCGCGCTCATGGCGTTCATCCAGCGCGAATTGAAGTCGACGATCGTCTTGTCCGGATCGAGAATTTTGAAGATTTGTTCCCGATAGGTTGCGGCGTTCTGTGCGATTTCGCCGGCGCTGAGCGACGGACGCGTGGCGTTCTTACCGGACGGGTCGCCGATCATGCCGGTGAAGTCGCCGATCAGAAAGATGGCTTCGTGACCGAGCGTCTGGAACTGGCGCAGCTTGTTGAGCACCACCGTATGACCGAGATGAATATCCGGCGCAGACGGGTCGGCGCCCAGTTTCACCCGCAGCGGCCGCCCTGTCTCCAACCGCTTCGCGAGTTCGTCCTCGGGCAGCACGTCCTCGGTGCCGCGGCGAATTTCGGCGAGCGCGTCGGCCGTTGTCGTCATTTTTCATTTCTCCTGGATACCTGCGTTCGCAGGTATGACGGATGAGTGAATCCCGATGGGCGGTGATTGCCCGATGCCGCACAGTCCTCTACTGTATGCCACTTTAAGAGCACGGGGCGCACGGTGACGGAGCAATTGTTGGCGCATTATAAAGTAATGCATAGATCGATAACCGCCGCGTGCCGGCAGGCGCGGCCGGTTCACTGGCTGATAGCGGCGGTTGCTGCGACCGTAATTTTGTCAATGATGCTGTCCGGCGGCAATTCGGACGCCATCCATGGCCCCGCCCTTGCCACCCGGCTCGCGGACGGGGCGATTAACCTGCCACTGGCTCTGCCTGTAGCCGCACGCGCGGTAAGTCCCGCCCCCAAACCCGCCGCCGATGAAACCCGCACGGTGACCGTCAAGAGCGGCGACACGCTGTCGGCTATCTTTTCCCGTGAAGGTTTGAGCGCCGGCCAGCTCGCGGCCATCATGGCGCTGGATGACGCCAAGCCGCTGCGGCGCATCTTTCCCGGCGACAAACTCTATTTCAGCCGCGCGCCCGACGGCGCCTTCAGCAGTTTGAGCCTGGTGCTGGCCGACAACAGCCGCCTCACCATCAGCCGGACGGAAGAGGGTTACGCGGCCAGCCACACCACGTTGCCGGTACTGGAACAGACTGCCTACGCGCACGGCGTGATCAAAAGCTCGCTGTTCGACGCCGCGATGGACGCCGGCCTGCCCGACAACCTGACAATGGCACTGATTCACCTGTTCGCCTGGGACATCGACTTCGCCCATGACGTGCAGCCGGGCGACAGTTTCACGGTGCTGTACCAGCATACCTACAGCGCCCGCGAAGGCACCGGCGACGGCCCGATTCTCGCCGCCGCGTTCCACGCCAACGACCGCGTGTATACCGCGATCCGCTACACCGACGCCGATGGCCACACCGGTTATTACACGGCCGACGGGCATAACGTGCGCAAGGCATTCCTGCGCGCACCGGTGGATTACACTCGCGTCAGCTCCGGCTTCAGCATGCGCCGCATGAATCCGGTGCTGCATTACGTGCGCCCGCACCTCGGCACCGACTTTGCCGCGCCGCAGGGCACGCCGATTCATGTCACCGCCGACGGGCGCATCGCGTTTCGCGGCCGGAAGGGCGGCTACGGCAATGCGGTTGTAGTTAAACACGCCGGCCGCTACAGCACGCTGTACGGCCACATGTCGCGCTTTGCCCGCGGCCAGCACGTCGGCAGCCGCGTCCATCAGGGCGATATCATCGGCTACGTCGGCCACACCGGCGTCGCCACCGGGCCGCACGTGCACTACGAATTCCGCATCAACGGCGTTCACAAGGATCCACTCGAGGTGAAGCTGCCGGCGGCGGAGCCGATCGCAAAGGCGTACCGGAAGGACTACCAGCATTTTGCAGCTTCGCTGCTGGCGCAACTGGAATTTGCGGACGGCGGGCGGATCGCCGCCAATGCGCAATAGCGATGGCTGCCTCGCTCTACATCGGCCTGATGTCCGGCACCAGCGCCGATGGCGTCGAAGCGGCACTGGTCTCCATCGATGACGAGCGCATCCAGCTTCGCCATGCCTGCTACGAGCAGTTCGCGGCGGAACTTCACCGGCAGATACACGCCCTGGCGCGCGGCGACTACGCTGACGGTGATCCAATTGATGCGCTGGGCACGCTCGACGTGCGCCTGGGGGAGGCGTTTGCCGCAGCCGCGCTACGCGTGATCGCCGAGGCGGGCGTCGAGCCGGTCGCCGTGCGCGCCATCGGCAGTCATGGCCAGACGATTCGCCATCGGCCTGATGGCCCGGCGCCCTTCACGCTGCAAATCGGCGACCCGAACGTCATCGCCGCCCGCACCGGCATCGCCACCGCCGCCGACTTTCGCCGTCGCGATGTCGCGCTGGGCGGCCAGGGCGCGCCATTGACTCCAGCCTTTCATCAAGCGGCATTCGCGTCGCCCGACGAAACCCGGGCCGTGCTGAACCTGGGCGGGATCGCCAATGTGACGCTGCTGGAGCCGGGCCGTAGCGTTCGCGGCTTCGATATCGGCCCGGCAAACACGCTCCTGGACGCCTGGGCAGCCCGCCACGGGCAGGGACGGATCGATAAGGACGGGGCGTTGGCGCTGGCGGGCAGCGTGCGCGGCAAGCTGCTGCAAACACTGCTCAAGGATGAATACTTCCGCCGCCCGCCGCCGAAAAGCTCGGGACCGGAGCATTTCAACCTCCAGTGGCTCGACGCGGTGCTCGGCTCGCTACCGGAGCGGCCGTCGCCCGAAGATGTACAGGCGACGCTGGTCGAACTGACCGCCAGGACCGTAGCGCACGACCTGCACGGGCAGACGCCATCGGCAGGGCGGGTTTACGTGTGCGGCGGCGGCGTGCACAACCCGGCGCTGATGGCGGCCCTGCGCCGGGCACTGCCCGCTGTTGCAGTGTTATCGACCGCGGAGTTGGGCGTCGATCCGGATTACGTGGAAGCCATGGCGTTCGCCTGGCTGGCACATCGCACGGTCACGGGCAAAGCCGGAAATCTTGCGGCAGTGACCGGCGCCCGTGAAGCAGCGGTTTTGGGAATTATCTGCCCCGGAGTCAGCTGAAGTTCAGCGTCCAGCCGGCGGCCTGCCAATAGCCGGCTTCTTCGTCCAGATCGGCTGCGACCAGCGGCCGCACCGCCAGCCAGCCCGGCGGAAATTCGAGTGACAGCGCCCGCTCCGCGGCCGTTATGCCCAGTGCGCCATCATCGAGACCAGCGCGCGACCGATGCAGCAACACCGCCACCCGCAGCAGCAGCGCGAGCGCGAAGATCCGCTCCCGCGTCGTCCGCGGATGCTCATCGAACAGCGCCAGCGGCAGCGCCCGGCGGTGCGCGCGGATCAGCAGCGCAACGTTGCGCTGGTCCTGCTGCGAGCAGCCGGCAAGGTCGGCGTGGCCAACAATATAAGCGCCGTGACGATGATAGCCGCTGTGGGCGATGGCGCGCCCGCTTTCATGCAGCCACGCCGCCCAGCGCAGCCATTGTTCATACTCCGGTACATCCACCGACCAGGCGCAGCGCACCTGCTGCAACAGCGTCAGCGCGGTGCCCTCGACGCGACGCGCGTGCCCCATGTCGACACGACAGCCCTCGGCGAGGCGCCGCACGCTGTCGACGCGCACGTCCTCGTTGCGCAGGCGCGCGAACGTCTCGTGCAACAGGCCTTCGCGCAACGCACCGTCGATCAGGCACAGGCGCTCGATGCCGAGCCCCGCGAACAGCGCTCGCATGATCGCGAGGCCGCCCGGCAGGACCGGCCGCTGATCGTCTGACAATCCGCCCAGATGAAGGTTTTCCAGCCGGCCGGCTGAAGTCAGCGCCATCGCGAGGCGATCGAGCACCACTGGCGTGATCGTGCCGTCGGACCAGCCCGCGCTGCGCGCGATCGCTGCGATGGCGTAGACGGTGCCGGACGCGCCGGCGGCTTCCGCCCATCCGATATCGCGATAGCCGCGCGCCACCGGTTCCAGCTCGCGCCGCGCCGCGACCTCGGCGCGCTGCAACGCACCCCCGTCCAGTCGTCCGTCGGGGAAGAACTGCTGCGTGAGACCGACGCAGCCGACCGGCAGGCTTTCAAGTTGCAACGGCCGCGCCCCTTCGCCGACGATCAACTCGGTGCTGCCGCCGCCAATGTCAGCCACCAGCCGGCGCTTGCCCGAATCGAGGCTTTGGCAAACGCCCAGGTAAATGAGCCGGGCTTCTTCTATACCGGAGATCGTTTCGACACGGCAGCCGAGGGCGTCTTCGGCAGCAGCCAGAAAATCCGCAGCGTTGCTGGCGATGCGGAGCGCATTGGTGCCCACGACGCGGATGGCCACCGGTTGCGCAATCCGCAATCGCTGCGCAAAGCGCTCCAGGCACTGGATACCGCGATTCATCGCGGCCGGGGTGATCGCGCAGGCAGCATCGAGGTCGGCCAGCCGCACCGCCTCCTTCAGATGCTCGTCGATTTCCAGACCCCCGCCGGACCGGCGGGCGATCAGCAAATGAAAGCTGTTGGAACCAAGGTCGATAGCCGCGGCGGCCGGCGCCGGTTCGGCCTCGGTCCAGTCAGGCGCTGCTTGCGATGTTATCTGATCCATTGATATATCCAGTCCTTTCCCTGTATCCCCTGCTTTCCATTTTTTATGCGCGCCATCATAAACAAAAAAAGCGGCCTTGGCCGCTTTTTCTGGCTGCTACCCCTGAAGCAGACGCATCAAACCGCGAACGAAGAACCGCACCCGCAGGTCGTCTGCGCGTTAGGGTTGCGAATCACGAACTGCTCCCCCTCAAGCCCTTCGGTGTAGTCGATCTCGGCGCCGCTCAGGTACTGGTAGCTCATCGGATCCACCAGCAGCGTGACGCCACAGTTCTCCACCTCGGTATCGCCGTCTTCGACGTTCTCGTCAAAGCTGAAACCGTACTGGAAGCCGGAGCAGCCGCCGCCGGTGACGAATACCCGCAGCTTGAGGCCCGGGTTCTCTTCTTCCTCGATCAGCGACTTGACCTTGAGCGCGGCGGCCTCGGTAAAGACCAGCGTCGCGGGGGCTTCGGCAACTTCATTCATGGCGTGCGGCAGGGTCTGCTAACTGTTTGACTACGCTAACATTGTGGGGCCGAACCGGCAAATATCAAGCCCCTTCAGCGCCCTCGAATGACTCATCGACGTGCTCCAGCAGCGCGGTCTCCCGCTGCCGCGACTCGTCCGGCGCCGGTTCGTGAACCAGCTTGCCGTTGACCGCCGCCCCGCCGGCCATCTGCAGCACGTTGTAATAGACGCTGCCATCGATGCGGGCATTGGTGCCAAGCTCCAGCCGACCCGACGCATGGACGTCGCCGATGACGGTGCCATCCAGCTCAATGTCGGTCACCCGAATTTCGCCTTCGATCCGGCCGTGCTCACTCAAGCCCAACTGCGCCGGCTGCCCGGCATCACAGCGGACATTGCCGGCGATGCAGCCATCGACATGCAGTCCACCGCTGAACTTAATGTTGCCTTCGATGCGCGTGTTGCGCCCGATCAGCGTGTCGATACTGACCCGCTGCCGCTTGTTTCCATTGCCAGAAAACATTTCCTGCTCTCCTATCCCGTTACCTGCCAATCGAAACTGCGCTTGAACGGGTCGTCGCGGTCGCCGCTTTGCGTCACCGTCACTTCGATCCGCTCCGGCGTAAATCCCGCCGGAAGCTGCAGGTCGCCACGCAGATTTTCAAAAAATCGAAACTTGAACTTCCGATCCAGCGTGACCGGCTCGGCATTCTGCTGGCCGATAACCGTCACCTTCACCGTTCCGGTCGTTTCCCGATCGTGCCGCGGCCCCTGCATCAGCACGAGATTGTAGCGGTATCGATGCGCCTGTTCACCGGCGACGACTTCCAGCGCCTGCACGCGAACGCCGGAATGGACCTTGCCGGGTGCCACGATGTCGTTATAGAAGCTGAGCTTTTTCTTCAGATCGACGATTTGCGCCTGCAGGTTCGTATTCGTCTGCTGAACCTGCTCCTGCGCCTCGCGATCGATCTGCCTCGAGCGCTTCAAAAATACCAGTTGCTGACGCAAATCGGCATTGGTCTTGGCCAGTGCATCGCGCTCATGGATCAGCTGCTCATGACGCGCCTGCACGATCCAGCGTTGATAGCCGCCTCGATATTCGCCGTAGAAATACGCGCCCGCTATCGCCGTCACCGCAACCAAGCCGGCCAGCGCGGTGACGATGGATCGGCCGCGGGGATTGTGCGGTTTGACCGCCAGCGGCGTTGTTCTGAATTCTATTCTGCGCATGTCCCCTCAGTGCTTCCCACTACAGCACCCAGAAAAGCGCATGTTACCGCCGGCGTTAAAAGGAAGAACCCGCGATGGGGACAAACGGCGCTTGCGGCAGGACAAATGCTAAAATCCGCTGCCGTAACTGCCCCGAGGCTTCGTACTTATGCTCTGGATCAAGGCTTTCCACGTCATTTTCATGGTCACGTGGTTCGCGGGACTCTTTTATCTACCGCGGCTGTTCGTGTACCACGCGGAAGCCAGCGATGAAGCCAGTCGCGAGCGCTTCGCGGTGATGGAACGACGCCTGTTCAAGCTGATGTCGATCGGCATGGTGGCGACCATCGGCTTCGGGGTCTGGCTCATGGCTGGCTGGTGGATGCCGCCGCCGCACTGGCTCGAGGCCAAGCTTGCATTCGTCGTGGTGCTGATCGGCTATCACCACTACTGCATCAAACTGATGCGCGACCTCGCCGCCGGCCGCAACGTGAAAAGCACGCGCTTTTATCGCATCTTCAACGAGGCGCCGGCGCTGTTGCTGATCGCTATCGTGATCCTGGCGTTCGTCAAGCCGTTTTGACGGCTTTCTCCCTTTTTTGCCACACGTAAATCGGCAGGCCCACCAGCATCAGCAGCATCGCCCAGTACAACGAGTCTTCGCCGGTGCCCGCCGACGCCCACAGCGCGAACGCGAACGCCAGACAGCTGAACACGATGCCTTTGACGCGCGCGACACCGCGACCCAACACGATTTCCGCCATCGCACAGAACATGTAGGGCATCAGCACGAAGAACGTGGTCAGCAGAATAATGATGTTGAACATCGCCACCAGGCCGTGGCTGTAATTCATCAGAATCAGGATCGATGCCAGCACGCTGGAGAACACCATGCCGAGCACCGGTGTGCCGCGGCGTGAGTTGCCGGCGAACAGTTTCGGAAACAGGCCGTCACGCGCGACCGCCTGCGGAAACTGCCCCTGCATCAGCAACCAGCCGTTGAGCGCCCCGAAGCAGGAAATGATTGCCGCCACCGCGATCACGTAGCTGCCCCAACTGCCCCACAGCACGTTGGCCGCATCGGCGAACGGCGCATTCGAATGCGCCAGCGACGCGGCCGGGATAATGCCCATCACGACGGTGGTGGCAAGAATATAGAACGCCGCGGCGATGGCCGTGCCCAGCAAAGTCGCGCGCGGAATGGTCTTTTCCGGATCCTTGACGTGGCCGGCCGGGACCGTCGCGCATTCAAGTCCCAGGAAGGCCCACATCGTGAAGGCGGCAGTCGTGTTGATCGACGACAGCGGTGAGCCGGTGACATGGCTGGTTGTCAGCAGATCCGGATCGAAATAGAAAATGCCGAACAACGCCAGCGCGAGCACCGGCGTAATTTTAAGAACCACGGTGACGAGCTGCATGTTGCCGGCGACGTGCACGCCCCAGATGTTGATGCCGGTCAGCACCCACACCGCGGCGATCGCCACCAGGCCGCCGAGTAGCGGCTGAGCGGCGAGCACCGGAACAAACACCGCCAGGTAACTGGCAAACGCCACGGCGATCGCGGCATTGGTGCCGAGGATGCTGAGCCAGTAGACCCAGGCCACCAGAAAGCCGGCGAAGTCGCCGAACGCATGGCGCGGGTACGCATACGGCCCGCCCGCGCGGGGCATGCGTCGCGACAGGCTGCTGAACACCCACGCCAGCAGCAGCGCGCCGACGGTGCTGAAGCCCCAGCCCCACAGACTGTAGGCGCCATAGGCCGCAAGCGATGCCGGGAGCAGGAAGATGCCGGAGCCCACCATGTTGCCGAGCACAATCGACGTGGTGGTGGCGAGGCCCAACTGGCGTTTCGACGCATCAGGTGACGATGAGCTACGTTCGGGTGCGATAGGGGCGGGCATGACCTGTTCAGCGGGCGTATCAAGCGGCATGGGCGCTGGCGTCCTGTGGCTGCGAAGGGGGCAGTGTCTGTGGCCGGCGCGGGCGTGTCAAGCAGCGCGACCGGAAATCGGCGGACAGGAATGCTAACCTTTCTGACCATTCCCATAGCAACCGAGACGCATGTTGACGCCCGAATCCGTCCTCAAAACGACGTTCGGCTTCGACGCTTTCCGCGGCCGTCAGGCGGAAATCGTCGATGCTGTGGTACACGGCCAGGACGCGCTGGTGCTGATGCCGACCGGCGGCGGCAAGTCGCTGTGCTACCAGATTCCGGCGCTGCTCAGGCCCGGCGTCGGCATCGTCGTTTCGCCGCTGATTGCGCTGATGGCCGACCAGGTCGCGGCGCTGAAACAATACGGTGTCGCGGCGGCGTTCCTCAATTCCAGCCTCGACCTTGCCGAGCAGCGCGCGATCGAGCGACAGATGGTCGCAGGCGAACTGGATCTCGTCTACATCGCGCCCGAGCGGCTGATGCAGCCGCGCTGCCTGGAATTGCTCAAGCGCTGCGAGATTGCGTTATTCGCCATCGACGAGGCGCACTGCGTATCGCAGTGGGGGCACGATTTTCGTCCTGAATACATGGAACTCGCGGCGCTGGCGGAACAGTTTCCGCAGGTGCCGCGCATTGCGCTGACCGCGACCGCCGATCCGGCGACGCGCGCCGAAATCGCCGAGCGTCTCCAGCTCGGTGACGCCCAACACTTCATTCACAGCTTTGACCGCCCCAACATCCGCTATCGCGTCGCCGAGCGCGGCGGCGGCAGGACGCAGTTATTGCGCTTCATTCGCGGCGAGCATGAAGGCGAAGCCGGCATCGTCTATTGCCTGTCGCGCAACAAGGTTGAACAGACGGCGGCGTGGCTGTGCGACGAGGGCTTCACCGCGCTGCCGTACCACGCCGGGCTCGACCACGCGACGCGCGATGCACATCAACGCCGTTTCGTACGCGAGGACGGCGTCATCATTGTCGCCACCGTCGCCTTCGGCATGGGCATCGACAAACCGGACGTGCGCTTCGTCGCGCACCTGGACCTGCCATCGAGCATCGAAGCCTATTATCAGGAAACCGGCCGCGCCGGACGCGACGGCCTGCACGCCGACGCGTGGATGCTCTACGGCTTGAGCGACGTGGTACAGCGTCGGCGGATGATCGAGCAGTCGGATTCGAATGAGGCGCGCAAACGCGTCGAGCGCGGGAAGCTCGACGCGATGCTGGCCTACTGCGAACTGTCCACCTGCCGCCGCACGCACTTGCTGCGCTACTTCGGCGAGCAACCGGACGATGATTGCCACAACTGCGACACCTGCCTTGCGCCGCCGGAAACCTGGGACGCGACCGAGGCGGCACGCAAGCTGCTGTCGGCGGTTTACCGCACCGGCCAGCGCTTCGGCGCCCAATACCTGATCGGCCACCTGCGAGGCGATGCCGAGGAGCGCGCCGAGCGCTTCGGCCATACGAACCTGTCCACATTCGGCATCGGTGAAGATCTGAAACCCAAACAATGGCGGTCGGTGATCCGGCAACTGACCGCGCGCGGCTATCTGGAGGCCGATGTAGAAGGCTACGGCGGACTGCAGCTGGGTGAGCGCGCGCGGCCGCTGCTGCGCGGCGACGAAACGCTGCACCTGCGCCGTGATCGCAAACCGGAGAAACAAAAGCAGTCGCGTTCAAGCGCCAGAGCACAAATCGATATTGCGCCTGAAGACGAAAACCTGTGGGAGGCGCTGCGAATCGTGCGCCGCGAACTGGCCGACCAGCAGGGGGTTCCCGGCTTTGTCATTTTCCACGACACGACGCTCAGGGAAATGGTCGCGCACCGGCCCGCGACCGAGGACGAATTCCTGGCGCTGAACGGCGTGGGGCAAAAGAAACTGGAAGCCTACGGCGAGGCCTTTATAAAGGCGATCGCCGCTCACGCTGACGGGTAGGAGCGGCCGCCGGCCGCGATGATCATCAATCGCGAGCACCGCTCGCTCCTACAGGGCCGCTCCCGCAAAAACCCGTTGGCCACGTTCGAGATCCAGCAGCGCCCGCTTTATGGGAAGTCCGCCGCCGTAGCCAGTCAGGCTCCCGTTCGCGCCGATAACGCGATGGCACGGCAGCACGATCGGCAGCGGGTTGAGACCGTTGGACGCGCCCACCGCACGCACCGCTTTCGGCTTGCCGATGCGTCTCGCCAACGCGCCGTACGACTCGGTTTCGCCATAGGGAATATCGCGCAGCGCCTGCCATACACTTTGCTGAAAGGCGGTTCCGGTCGGCTGCAGCGGCAGATCGAAGTCCCGCCGCTCGCCGGCAAAATACTCATCGAGCTGCTGCACCGCGTCGCGCAGCGGCGCCTCGTCCTGCCGCCAGTCGGCATCCGGCTGGCGCGTATGGCGGCCGGTTTCGAAGCTGATCAACTTCAATGCTTCGTCATCGCCAGCTAACAGCAGTTTGCCGATCGGGCTGTTCATGTAGCAAAAATACATATTCATTCTCCTTCAATGTAGGCCGGCATAAGACCGAAGGTCGTTGCCGGCACGGCGATGCCGGGAACGCTACGCTTATCCCGGCCTACATCAGCGAACTCTACTCAGGTTGTCGAGCTGGATAGCCGCCACAAATGCATTGCCGCGTAGGCGCGCCACGGCCGCCACGCTTCGGCTTGCGCCAGCAGTTGTTTAGGCTTGAGCGGCTGCCCGTTGCCGGCGGCGCGCAGCAGAATCAGGTCGGCGGCCGGCAGCGCATCCGGTTCGCCCAGCGCGCGCATCGCGATGTACTGCGCGGTCCAGTCGCCGATGCCGGGGATGGCCGTGAGTTGCAGCAACAGCCGTTGCGGGTCCGCGTCCGGCTCAAGATGCACTTCGCCGCCGGCCACCGCTTGCGCCAGCGCCTGAATGGCGCGGGCGCGGGTTGCCGGCATGCCGCTGAGTTGCGCCGCGGCCAGCGCCGCGGCGGTCGGGAAGATGCGAAGGAGCGTATCGTCCGCCACTGTCAGCGGCTCGCCGTACTGCTGCGCCAGCAGGCCGGCGCGCCGGCTGGCGGCGGCCACCGTCACCTGCTGGCCGAGAATCGCGCGCACCGCCAGTTCGAAGCCGTCCCAGGCGCCGGGGATGCGCAAGCCGGGCCGGCGCTGCACCGGCGTTGCCAGCAAGGCATCCGCGCAGAAGTGTCGGGCGATGGCGGCCGGGTCGGCCTCGAGGTCGAACATGCGCCGCACCCGCGCGACGATCCGCAACAACGCCGCCGGCTCGGGGAACCGGACATGCAATCTCAGGGCATGCGCCGCGGGCGCGTGGCTGATTTCGATAATGCCGTGCCGACCGCCGATGTCGATGCTGCGGCGATAGCACCCGCCGGCAACGGCTTCGACACCGGGAATGGCGCGCACGGCAAGAAAGCCGAGCAACGACTCCCAGTCGTACGGCGGCCGGTAAGCGAGCTGGAACGTGTACCGGCCTGCCTGTCCGGCAGCCGCGGCCTTACGCAGCCGCCGCAGTTGCGAAGGCGTCCGCTGATAGGCGCGGCGGATACTGTCGTTGAAGCGCCGCACACTGCCGAAGCCGGCCGCGAGCGCGACCTGCGTTATCGGCAGGTCCGTCTCGTCCAGCAGCTTCTTCGCGAAATGAAGGCGCCGCGTCTGCGCCAGCGCAATCGGCGGTGCGCCGAGGTGCCGCACGAACAGGCGATGCAAATGCCGCGGGCCGACGCCCAGGCGCGCAGCCAGCGTCTCGACATCGCCATCGTCCAGCGCACCGTCGGCAATCAGCCGCAGACCCCGGTTGACGGTGGCGGAGGTGCCGAGCCACGCCGGCGTGCCGGGCGCGGCTTCCGGCCGGCAGCGCAGGCACGGCCGAAAACCCGCTTCCGCGGCGGCAGCGGCGGTCGGATAGTAGCGAACATTGGTGTGCTTCGGCGCCGGCGCCGGGCAGATCGGCCGGCAATAGATGCCTGTGCTGGTAACGGCGGTAAAGAAGCGGCCGTCGAAGCGCGGGTCGCGCGACAGGCGGGCGCGGTCACAAATTTTGGTTGTCAGTTCCACGCGCCATAGATTACACCGCTGGCGGCGTGGAACCGGCCATTTTCGGACCTGGAAGAGGAACTTCGACGCCCCTCACCCTGCCCTCTCCCCCTGCCTTCGCAGGGGCAGGCTCTGAGGGAGAGGGTTAAGAGCGATGGCCCTTACTTGAGAAAGCCGAGGCTCTCCAGCTTGACGATCACGCTGTGCGCCGCTTCGTCCGGCGTGCACTCGCGCGTGTCGATGGTCATTTCCGGGTTTTCGGGCGCTTCGTACGGGTCGCTGATGCCGGTGAATTCCTTGATGACGCCGGCGCGCGCCTTCGCATACAGCCCCTTGCGGTCGCGCTGCTCGCAGGTTTCGAGCGGCGTAGCGACGTGGATTTCAAGGAAACCGCCGAGCGGCTCGATCATCTCGCGGACCTTGCGCCGCGTCTCGGCGTACGGCGCGATCGGCGCGCAAATCGCAATACCGCCGTTCTTGGTGATCTCGCTGGCGACATAGCCGATCCGCTCGATGTTCAGATTGCGATGCTCGCGCGAAAAGCCGAGTTCGCTGGACAGGTGCTTGCGCACCAGGTCACCGTCCAGCAGCGTGACCGGCCGGCCGCCCTGCTCCATCAGCTTGACCATCAGCGCGTTGGCGATGGTCGATTTGCCCGAGCCGGACAGGCCGGTGAAGAACACGGTGAAGCCCTGCTGGTAACGGGGAGGATGTGTCCTGCGCAGCTCCTCGACCACCTCCGGATAGGAGAACCAGTCGGGAATGTCGAGGCCCTCGTGCAGCCGGCGGCGGAATTCTGTGCCGGAAATCACCAGCGCGGTCTCATCGTCGCGCACCTCGTCAGCCGGCGCGTACTGCGCGCGCTCCTTCACGTACACCATCATCTGGAACGGCACCATCTCGATGCCGATTTCGTCCTGGTGCTTGCGCAGCAGCTCCTGCGCCTCGTAGGGGCCGTAGAACGGCTCGCCGTCGCTGCCCTTGCCGGGGCCGGCGTGATCACGACCGACAATGAAGTGCGTGCAGCCGTGGTTCTTGCGAATCAGCGCGTGCCAGATCGCCTCGCGCGGCCCGCCCATGCGCATGCCCAGCGGCAGCAAGCTCAAGGCCGTCGTATTTTCCGGGAAGCGCTTGATCAGGTGCTCATAGCAGCGCACGCGGGTGTAATGGTCGATGTCGCCCGGCTTGGTCATGCCGACCGTCGGCTGGATCAGCAGGTTGGCTTCGACCTGCTTCGCCGCGCGGAATGTCAACTCGAGGTGCGCGCGGTGCATCGGATTGCGCGTCTGAAACGCGACGATGCGATGCCAGCCGAGCTTCTTGAAATAGTCGCGCACTTCGCGTGGCGTGCGCCGCAGATGGCGGAAGTCGTAATGCGTAGGCGGCTCGACGCCGCGCAGCCGACCGCCGATATAGACCGGGTGCGCCGTGCGCATCAGGTAGCGGACGCCGGCATGCGCCTCGTCGGTCGTCTTGAATACCCCACGCGCCTCGACCGCCTTGTCCGGCTCCCAGATGTCGCCGATATCCAGCAGTGCGATGAGCACGCCTTCCGGATCGCGCAGCGCGACCGTGCCGCCGGACTTCAGCGGCTCGGCGAATTCGCGCGTCACGTCGAGCGTGATCGGCATCGGCCAGAGCGTGCCGTCGGCGAGGCGCATGTTCTCGACCACGCCGTCATAGTCGGCGCGGTTCATGAAGCCTTCCAGCGGGGAGAAACCGCCGCTCAACAGCAGCTCGATGTCGCACACCTGGCGGTGGGTCAGATCCCAGGACGGGTAATCGGCAGCGGCCTTTTTGGCCTCGGCGGCCTCGGCCTCGGAAAGATACAGTTCTTTAAGTTCGCCGCCGTGCGGCGCAATCAGTTCGCGGGGGGACATGCAGTCAAAGCTCCTTTTTTGCTGCTAAGCAAAGTTGATGTTGGGCAGGCGCCGGTCCAACCGTCGTTCGGCGCCTGCAATTACCGTGTGAATTATCCGAAGCAATACAGGCGCCAGCGTCCACGCCTCGTCAAGAATCGCGGCCTGACGCTCGGCATCGTCCGGGTATTCATGAGTCAGGCGGTTGCGAATGGCGCGAATCGCCTCCCAATCGTCCAACGCAGATAAAATGCCGAGCTGCTCCAGCCGATTGAGCCTGTCGCGCATCGACCATTCGCGATAAGGCTCTTCAAACGCTGCCAGCAACGCCGCGAAAAGTTGCGTGCCTGCGGCATCCTGCAACTTGCCAAAGCGATAGACGAATTGATCCAGCGCACGGACGTCTTCGTCCGTAAGCTGCTGCAAGTCCGATCCGCCGACCGGCATAACGGTGCGAAGGCTGTCGATTGCCGACTGCACCCTTTCGGCGTGGCGGACGCAGGTCTGTGCGGCGGTGTCGAGACGGGCGCCGTCAATCTCCGTCATAAACGCACGCCTTGGTCGCGAGCGATCTGATAAATCGGTGGCCGGGTCTGCTTGGCCGGATAGTCCACCAGGATGTCGATGCGCTGGTCGCCGAGACGCGCCTGCAGCTCGGACCAAAAAGCACTCTCCGCACGAATTGCTTCAGCAGCATCGGCCAGGTCGCTTTCCACATACAAGTCGATGTCGCCACCCTTCTTAGTGTCATCGGTGCGCGACCCGAACAACCGAACCTGCGCGCCGGCACCAAAATGTCGCCGTGCCGCCGCCTTGATGACGTCGATTTCGGATTGGCTCAAGCGCACGATTGGGGGACGATCCGGCAGCCTAGAACGGAATATCGTCGTCGAAGTCTTCAGCCACCGCGCCCGGCTTCGCCGCCGGCTGTGGCCTCGGGCGCTGATCGCCGCCACTGCTGAAGTCACCACCACCCATGCCGGAGCGCCCGCCCAGCATCTGCATTTCGTTGGCGATGATGTCGGTGCTGTAGTGGGTCTGGCCTTCTTTTTCGTAGGTGCTGGTTTCCAGCCGCCCTTCAATATAGACCTGCGAGCCCTTGCGCAGGTATTCGGCAGCGATTTCGGCCAGCCGGCCGAAAAATGTGATGCGGTGCCACTCGGTCTTTTCCTGCTGCTCGCCGGTCTGCTTATCTTTCCAGGCCCGCGTGGTCGCGATGCGAATCTTGGTGATCGCGCTGCCCCCGGCGGTGTAGCGCGTGTCCGGATCGGCGCCGAGGTTGCCGACTAGGATGACTTTGTTGATGCCCCTGGCCATGTATCGCTCCGTTCAGAAAATCGGAAATCTTCTATAAATAAAGAGCAAGGATTCTACGTCGATTGGGCCGCGATTGCATCCGACTGCGCCGTGTCGAAGCTGGTGAGGGCCACCTCGTCCAGCTCGCGATTGTCGACCTTCAGATAGGCCACGCCCTCCTCGGCGACAACCACGGCTTCGGCCACGCCGGCAATCGCCAGCAGCCGCGCGCTGAGCTGCTCGCGCTCCGCCCGGTCTCGCGTCTTCGGAATCCGGATCAAGCGGCTGGCCAGGTGCCGCGGCGCCGGCATCGTCATCGCCACCAGCAGCCAGCAGACCGCCAGCCCCGTCGTCAGCACGAACACGGCCAGCAACCCGTGGGGCGCAAACACGCCCTGCAGCCAGCCACCGACCGCGCCGCCGACGAAGATGCCGAGGAATTGCGAACTCGAATAGACGCCCATCGCCGTGCCCTTGCTGTCCGCCGGCGCAACCTTGGAAATCAGCGACGGCAGGCTCGCTTCCAGCAGGCTGAACGCGGCGAAAAACACCAGCAGGCCGGCGCCGATGGCCCACAGGTCGCCATGCCAGACCAACAGCGAAAGTTGACCCAGACCGACCGCGGCGACCGCACCGATGAACACCGGCTTCATCTTCCGGTATTTCTCGCCGATGATGATGAACGGCGTCATCAGCACGAAAGCGACCGCCAGAATCGGCAGGTAAAACAGCCAGTGCGCGCCGAAGCCGCCGGCCTGCTTGAGCGCCAGCGGCAGCGCGAGAAACGTCGCCGTCAGAATCGCGTGCTGGGCGAAAATGCCGAAATCAAGGCGCAGCAGCTCGCCATTGGTCAGCACCCGCTTGAACAGCGCCGGTACCGGCTCGGTGTCCGCATGATGGCGAATCAGATGCGGCTGCGGCACGAGGCCGTACAGCACCCCGATGCCGCACAGCGCCAGCACGGCGGTCAGCCAGAAGATGCCCGGCACGCCGACCCAGCGGTTCAGCGGCGGCCCGACGACCACCGCCAGCGCGAACGAGACGCCGATCGTCATGCCGATCATCGCCATCGCCTTGGTGCGGTTCTCCTCGCGGGTCAGATCCGCACCCAGCGCCAGAATCGTCGAACCGACGGCGCCCGCGCCCTGCAGCGCCCGCCCGAGGATCACGCCACCGATGGAGTGGGATAGCGCGGCGATGACACTGCCGATCGCGAACAGGATCAGCCCGGCCGCAATCACCGGCTTGCGGCCGATGCGGTCGGAGAGCGTGCCGAATGGAATCTGCAGAATCGCCTGGGCCAGGCCATAGATGCCGAGCGCCAGGCCGATAGTCGCCGCCGTCGCGCCGGACAGGTGCGTCGCATAGACCGCGAACACCGGGTATATCATGAACAACCCGAGCATTCTCAGCGCGAAGATCGCCGCCAGCGACAGCGCGGCGCGACCTTCGGTGCGGCTCAGGGTGGTGGTGGGCATTTCGGGCCGACGGTGAGCAGGAAACAGAGCCGAAAATGATAACACGCGCTTCCAATCTCGAACGCCCGTACCCCCGGCGCCCGCGCCGATGCGCCCCATTGCGGGACGCGGCGCGTAGTAGTATTTCTTGAGGCTCGACTGCAGGCGCGGCCGTTTCGCGCGACGGAAGCGGAGCCGTCCAACATGAGCGACTGGATCGGACCACTGAAGCAATCCTACGCGGAATTCCGCCGCCGGCGGGTATTCCGCGTGGCCGCGGCTTATCTCGTGGTGGGGTGGGTTTTGATCCAGCTCGCCAGCGCCACGTTCGAGCCGCTGGGCCTGCCGCTGTGGGCCAATCGGCTGCTGATCATCCTGCTCGTGCTCGGTTTCGTGCTGGCCTGCGCGCTCGCGTGGGTTTACGACGTCGGCACGCACGGCATCGAGCGTACGGCGCCGCTGACACCAGCGTCGCCCGGCGTCGCCGCGCCCGCACCGGGGGCCTCGGTCGCCATCCTGCCGTTTGCCGATCTCAGCGAAGCCCATGATCAGGCCTATTTCTGCGACGGCCTCGCAGAAGAAATCCTCAACGCGCTTTCATACGTCAGTGGCTTGCGCGTGGCCTCGCGCACCTCGTCGTTCCGTTTTCGCGAGAGCAACGCGGACGCGCGGGATATCGGGCGCGCACTGAATGTCGCCGCGATCATGGAAGGCAGCGTGCGCAAGGCCGGTGACCGCGTGCGCATCACCGCGCAGCTGATCGATGCCGGCAACGGCTATCATCTGTGGTCGGACGCTTTCGACCGCAGGCTTGAGGACGTATTCGCGATCCAGGAGGAAATCGCGCGCAATGTCGTGGCCGCATTGAGAGGATCGGTGAAAGCGGTGGCGGAGCTGGACCTTTGCCGCTGCGCGCCAAATGACATGCGCGCCTACGAGTTTTATCTGCGCGGCCGGCAGATCCAGTCGCTGAAGAGCAGTGACAACTGGGCCAAGGCGCCGGAGATGTTCCGGCGCGCAATCGCGATCGACCCCGGGTACGCGCAGGCGTACGCCGGCCTGGCCGACTCGCTGGCGCTGCTGCTGATCTGGCGGGTCATCGAACCGGAAGGCGTGCTGGACGAAGCGCTCGCGGCCGCCAAACGCGCGTTGGCCCTGGCGCCCGAACTTGCCGAAGCGCACGTCGCGCACGCCAATACCCTGTCCCTGGCCGGCGACGACCAGAAAGCGGTCGCGGCATTCGAGCGCGCGATGGCGCTGAATCCCGAGCTCTACGAAGCCCACTACTATTTTGGCCGGCATTGCTATGCGCACGGCCGGTACGCGCGCGCGATCGATTCGTTCGAAGCGGCGCACCGCGTTCGACCCGACGAGTTCCAGGCACTGGCGCTGGCCGCCAATGCCGCGGATTCGCTCGGCGACAAGGCGCGCGGCGATGCGCTGACACGGCTCGCGCTGCCGTCCGCGCTGGCCGAGATCGACGCGGACCCGGAAAACGGGCGCGCCCTGTATCTCGCCGCCGGCATGCAGGTCCGCCTCGGTGACGTCGAAGGCGGCCGCCGTAATATTGAATCGGCACTGCGGCTGAGACCGGACGACTTCGGCACGGTCTACAATGCCGCGTGCACGTACGCGAACATGGGCGAGCACCAACGCGCGCTGGACTTGCTTGAACGGGCGATTTCCGCCGGACATGGCTCCCGCGACTGGATCGAGCACGATTCCGACCTGGACGCTTTGCGCGGATTGCCGCGATTCCAGCAAATCGTCGCGCGTCTGGCCATTCAACCGTGAGGCGATGACAGGCACGGGCGCTGCGGCGAAACGGTCACGGCGCCTACCCGCAGCCGCCCTTTGCGCCGGACTCATGCGACAGCGTATATTTATTCGTTTCGCCTGATTTCGCGCGAGTTCAAATGGACACCATCCGCATCCGCGGCGCCCGCACCCATAACCTGCAAAACATCGACGTCGATCTGCCGCGCGACCAGCTGATCGTGATCACCGGCCTGTCCGGCTCCGGCAAGTCCTCGCTGGCGTTCGACACCATCTACGCCGAAGGCCAGCGCCGCTACGTCGAATCGCTGTCGGCCTATGCGCGCCAGTTCCTGTCGATGATGGAAAAGCCCGACATCGACCACATCGAGGGCCTGTCGCCAGCGATTTCGATCGAACAGAAATCGACCTCGCACAACCCGCGCTCCACCGTCGGCACGGTCACCGAAATCTACGACTACCTGCGCCTGCTGTACGCGCGCGCCGGCACACCGCGCTGTCCGGATCACGACATCGAACTGGAAGCGCAGACCGTCAGCCAGATGGTCGACCAGGCGCTCAACCTGCCGGAAGGCAGCCGCCTGCTGCTGCTCGCGCCGGTAGTGCAGAACCGCAAGGGCGAGCATCTGCAACTGATTCAGGAACTGCGCTCGCAGGGCTTCATCCGCGCGCGCATCGACGGCAAGGTGGTCGAACTCGACCAGGCGCCGGCGATGGACCTGCGCCGCAAGCACACGATCGAAGTCGTTGTGGACCGCTTCAAGGTGCGGCCGGACATCGCCCAGCGGCTCGCCGAGTCGTTCGAGACCGCGCTGCGGCTGGCCGGCGGGATCGCCAGCATCGCGTTCATGGACGAGCCGGATCGGGAGGAGCTGGCGTTTTCGGCCAACTTCGCCTGCCCGGTCTGCGGCTACAGCCTGTCCGAGCTCGAGCCGCGGCTGTTTTCGTTCAACAACCCGGTTGGCGCGTGCCCGACCTGCGACGGCCTGGGCGTGCGCCAGTTCTTCGACCCGGATCGCGTCGTCGGCCATCCGGAACTGAGTCTTGCCGGCGGCGCCGTGCGCGGCTGGGACCGGCGCAACCAGTATTACTTCCAGATCATCCAGTCGCTGGCCGAGCATTTCGACTTCGACATCGAAGTGCCGTTCCGCGAGCTGCCGGCCGAGACCCGCGACATCATCCTGCACGGCAGCGGCAAGCAAAAGATCAGCTTCCGCTACCCGTCGCCGCGCGGCGGCTGGCGCGAACGCCGCCACCCGTTCGAAGGCATCCTGCCGAACATGGAGCGGCGCTATCGTGAAACCGAATCCGGGATGGTGCGCGAGGAGCTGGCGAAGTACCTCGGCACGCGGCCGTGCCCCGAATGCGGCGGCGCACGCCTGAACCGGGCGGCGCGCAATGTGTTCGTCGCCGGCGCCGCCCTGCCCGAGATCGCGCGCATGTCGGTGCATGACGCGGCGGAATTCTTCGCCCGCCTCGACCTGCCGGGCTGGCGCGGCGAAATCGCTGCCAAGGTGGTCAAGGAGATCGGCGAACGGCTCACCTTCCTGGTCAACGTCGGCCTCGATTATTTGACGCTGGAACGCAGCGCCGAAACCTTGTCGGGCGGCGAAGCGCAACGCATTCGGCTCGCGAGCCAGATCGGCTCGGGCCTGGTCGGCGTGATGTACATCCTCGACGAGCCGTCGATCGGCCTGCACCAGCGCGACAACCAGCGCCTGCTCGATACGCTTTTTCATCTGCGCGGCCTCGGCAACACCGTGATCGTCGTCGAACACGACGAGGACGCGATCCGCAGCGCCGACCATATTCTCGACATGGGGCCGGGCGCGGGCGCGCACGGCGGCCGCGTCGTCGCCCAGGGCAGCATCGCCGACATTACATCGCACAAGGAATCGCTGACCGGCCAATACCTCTCCGGCCGGCGGCAGATCGAGGTGCCGGCGGAGCGGAAGCCGCGCAACCCGAAGCGCGAGATCACGATCCGCCAGGCGAGCGGCAACAACCTGAAGAACGTCGACGTCACCATCCCGCTCGGTTTGCTGGTGTGCGTCACCGGCGTGTCCGGCTCGGGCAAGTCGACGCTGATCAACGACACGCTTTACCGCTACACCGCGCGCGAGATCAACCGCGCCTCGACCGATCACGCGCCGTGCGACGACGTCGAAGGGCTGGATCAGATCGACAAAGTCATCGACATCGACCAGAGCCCGATCGGGCGCACGCCGCGCTCCAACCCGGCGACCTACACCGGCCTGTTCACGCCGATCCGCGAACTGTTCGCCGGCGTGCCGGAAGCGCGGGCGCGCGGCTACAAGCCGGGCCGCTTCAGCTTCAACGTCAAGGGCGGGCGCTGCGAAGCCTGCCAGGGCGACGGCGTCATCAAGGTCGAAATGCACTTCCTGCCTGACGTGTACGTGGCCTGCGACGTCTGCAAGGGACGGCGCTACAACCGCGAAACGCTGGACGTGCGCTACAAGGGCAAGAACATCCACGAAGTGCTGGAAATGACGGTCGAGGAAGCGCTGGACTTCTTCGCGCCGGTGCCGGTCGTCGCCCGCAAGCTGGAAACGCTGATGGCGGTGGGGCTGACCTATGTCAAGCTCGGCCAGAACGCGACCACGCTGTCCGGCGGCGAAGCGCAGCGCGTCAAGCTCGCGCGCGAACTGTCCAAGCGCGACACCGGCAGCACGCTCTACATCCTCGACGAGCCCACCACCGGCCTGCACTTCTACGACATCGAGCAGCTGCTCGGCGTGCTCACCCGGCTGCGCGAGGGCGGCAACACGATCGTCGTGATCGAACACAACCTCGACGTGATCAAGACCGCCGACTGGCTGATTGATCTCGGCCCGGAAGGCGGCGAAGGCGGCGGGCGCGTGGTGGCCACGGGCACGCCGGAAGACGTGGCGGCTAACCAGCGTTCGCATACCGGGCAGTATCTGCGGCCGTTGCTGGAAATGCAGACGAAGAGGAAGACGGCGTAGGAAGAATCCCCGGGATCTCTTGAAAGTCAGGCGGCGAACAGCTCGGCGACGGAATCGATGCCGACGAATTCGGCCGCTTCGCGCCGCGGCTGACCACTGTCCGGCCGGCAGATCGCGCGAAGCTGGCCGATTCCCGCGGCGCGGGCGGCCCGAAGCACCGGCAGGCTGTCGTCGACCATCAAGGTCGCCGCCGGCACAAACGGCTCAAGCTCGGGGAGTTTCACCCAGAACTGGGGATCTTCTTTCGGCAACCCCAGTTGGTGAGATGAGATAATGGCGTCGAAATGACCGCCGATCGCGGTTCGCTCGAGCTTGATCGCCAACGCGACCGGATGCGCGTTCGTCAGCAGCACGCGACGCGTACCGGTGGCAGCCAGCCGTTCGAGAAACGCCGCGGTATTCGGTAGCAGCCCGATTTCGTGCTGGTACTCGCGGTGCAACGTGCCGACGTCGAAGCCCAACTCGCGGCTCCAGAAGTCGAGGCAGTACCAGTTGAGCTGACCCTGGTGGCGCTCGAAGCGCGGCGCGAGCAGTTCAACGGCTTCGGCAACGCTCATCGCGTTGCACTCCGCGAAGCAGGCCGGAATGTAACTCTGCCAGAATGTGGTGTCGAAATTCAGATCGAGCAGCGTCCCATCCATATCGAGAAACACGGTCTCGATGCGGGACCAGTCGAGTGCGGCGGCTGAAGTCATAAGCGCAACTTTCTACAACAAGGTTTTTTGCATGTCCAATAACGAATTCCTGGAACCGCTGGCGCAGATCGCCGAAGAGGCCGGCGTCGCCATTATGAAGATCTATGAGACCGACTTCGACGTCGAACTCAAGGACGACCACTCCCCGCTGACGGCCGCCGACAAGGCCGCGCACCAGGTGATCTGCGACGCGCTCGCCGAACTGACCCCCGACATGCCGGTGCTGTCGGAAGAATCGGCCGAAATTCCCGTCGCCGAGCGCCGCCGCTGGTCGCGCTACTGGCTGGTGGACCCGCTCGACGGCACCAAGGAATTCATCAAGCGCAACGGCGAGTTCACCGTCAACATCGCGCTGATTGAAGGCGAACGACCGCTCGCCGGCGTGGTACACGCGCCGGTAAAAAAAACCACCTGGCTCGGCGTTGAGGGTGCCGGGGCTTTTCGCAAAACCGCAGCCGGCACCGAGTCAATACACGTGCAGACACCAACCGCCGAACCAGTCCGCGTCGTCTGCAGCCGCTCGCACCTCGATGAAAAGACGCAAGACTTTATCGACCGGCTGGGTCCGCATAATGCCGTCGCCACCGGCAGCTCGCTCAAGTTCTGCCTGGTCGCCGAAGGTTCGGCGGACGTCTATCCGCGCTTTGGGCCGACATCGCATTGGGACACCGCCGCCGCGCACGCGGTCGTCGCCGCAGCCGGCGGCACCGTGGTGACGCTCGGAGGCGAGCGGCTGCGCTATCCGGTCGCGGAATCCCTGCTCAACCCGCCGTTCCTCGTCTACGGCGACACCGGACGCAACTGGCGCCAGTACCTGACGGCATGACGACCGGCGGCCCGCTCGCCGCAAAGGCGCCGTTCAACCTGAAAGCCACCGTGCGCGTATTGCAGCGCCGGCCGGCCAACCGGGTGGAAGTCCTCGAGAATGGCGCTTACCGGCGACTGTTCGCTACACCAACCGGACCAGCCTTGGCCGAGGTTGAAAACCGCGGCTCCATCGATACGCCCGACGTGCACTGGACAATCCGCAACGGCTCGGGCGACGACGAGCAACTTGTCGACCGGTTGACGAGCATGCTGCGCCTCGACCTGGACCCGACACCGCTGCAGCAGCTTGCGGAATCCGAACCGGCACTTCGACCGACGACCAAAGCGCTGCGCGGCATGCGCCCGCCACGCTTCGGCGAATGGTACGAAGCCTTCGGCAACGTCATCCCGTTTCAGCAAGTCAGTCTTGAAGCCGGCATCGCCATTGTCGGCCGGTTCATCGAACGCTTCGGCGAACAACTCGAATTCGACGAGCGCCGCTACCACTCATTCCCCGACCCGGCGGCAGTCGCCGACGCCCGCCTCGAATCCATACGCGAATGCGGCCTGAGCCGCACCAAGGCTGAATCGCTGCAACGAATTGCCGGCCTGATCGCGTCAGGCGAGCTGAGCGAGGCGCGCATCGCCGCCCTCGCCACTGAAGACGCGATCGCCGAACTCAAGGAGCTGCCGGGGATCGGCCCGTGGAGCGCCGGCCTGGTCATGCTTCGCGGCCTGGGGCGGTTGGACGTCTTTCCGCCCGGCGACGTCGGCGCGATGCGCGGTCTCAACAAGCTGCTGCGCCTCGAATCCGGCGACGAGCTCGCCCATGTCGTCGAACGCTTCGGCGAATATCGTGGCTATCTTTACTTCCACGCGCTCGGCCGCAGCCTGCTCGATAAAGGCCTGATCCAACCCGCGCCGGAACCGTAGGCCGGCATAAGGCCGAAGGCCGTTGCCGGCAGGAATGCCGGGAACGCCCGCTGCGCGCGCTTATCCCGGCCTACATCACCTTCAAACATAGCAAAACGGCGACAACACAGGCGCACGCGGCGGAAGCTATTTTCCGGGGCGTGTGAGACAGGGATGTCGAACGCGAAGCCTCCATGGACGGATTCACGGCGTCCCGGAAAATAGATGCCGCCGTGGGCGCCGGTAACGGAGCCAACTACACCGACTTCGCTAAAACCCAACCGTCAGGATCAATAACCACCTTCGCCCCATGCGGCACGTCGAATGAAGCCTTTCCACCGGGCATGTCAATACGCCGGGACTTGCCATCCACCGAAACCGGCAACGGTAACCCAAACGTCCGCTCGCGCCACTGCAACGTAATCGTGTCAGTGTCGCCATTCGACTGGCGCGTCATCGAATATTCCGGCTCGGCCGCCTTGAACAGATACCGCTGCCAGAACCAGCCGAGATCACGCCCGGTCAACTCACCTACCAGTCCGGTAAAGCCCTCGGTCGACACCAGCTTGTAGGCAAACCGCGGATCGTTCTGGAACTGATACAACGCCTTGAAAAACAGCTTATCGCCGATCAGCCAGCGCAACGTGTGCAGCACGCACGCGCCTTTCGTATACAAATCGCCGATGTACGCCTGCTCGCCGATCAGATTATCGCCCTGCACGATCGGCTTCTTATTCCGCGAATGCCGGCACTTGTCGTGCATGTATTCGAGATACTTCGCTTCGCCCAGCATATCGTTTACATACACCGCCTCGGCATAACTCGCGAAAGCCTCGTGCAGCCAGTAATCTGCCCAGTCGCGTGCGGTAACCTTGTTACCCCACCACTCGTGTGCCGTCTCGTGCAATAGCAAACTGTCGAAGCCGTAATCGTTGTCCTTGAACTTCGCACCGTAGGCAACGATCGTCTGATGCTCCATGCCCCGGTACGGCGCCTCCGCCACCCAGTATTTGTCCCGCAGAAACGGATATTCGCCGAAGCGCCGGCCCAGCACCGTCAGAATTTTCGCCCCCTCGCGCTCCCACATTTTCCGCGCTTGCGCTTCGTGCTCGGGCAGCGCCCAGAAAATAATCGTCTCGTCCAGATCGCCGTGAATGCCGTGATACGGCGCCTTGACCGGTACGTACGGCGCGGCGTTGATCGTCACATCGTAATTGTTGATCGGATAGCTGACGCGCCAGCGGGTCGTGACCGTATCGTCCGGATTATGAGTCTCGCCCACCTTGCGGCCGTTCGACAGGCCGACGAGGTCGTCCGGCACTGTCAGCGCAATTGCCATGCCCTCGTCCGGCTCGTCGGTTGGCGAATCCTTGCAGGGCCACCAGATATCGCCGCCGCTGCCCTCGCTGGTCACGCCGATCCACGGCGCACCCGCCGGGGTCTGTGCCCAGACAAAGCCGTCCATCCACGGCGGATTGATGGCGACGTATGGCTCGCCGCCGTAGTTGATGGTCACGGCGTGCCGGCTGCCAGCGGGCCAGGGCCGGGCCAGCGGCACCGAGATCAAGCCATTCTCATGCGTAAAATCCGCCGGCCGCCCGTCGACCGTCACCTTACCGACCTGCAAATGCCCGTCGAGCTGCACTTCGAACACATCCAGCGGCTTCAGCACCGCCACCGTGATCGTGTTCCGGCCGTCGATCGTCTGCCGGTCCGGATGCACCGCGACGGCGAGATCGTAATGACGCACATCGTAGGCCGCCTGCGCCGGACGCAGCGGCCCGCCGGATATCGCGACTTGCTCCCATTGATGGCGTTGCCAGGCGAAATACCCGTAACGAACGCCGGCCGCGAGCGCGGCAAGGGCCAGCACGGCGACCGTGGCCTTAACAACTTTACGCATAGGGGAATCCAGTATGGGTGTACGAATTATAGGGTAAGATGGCGCACCATCGGATTCATTACAGGAGTCTGCCCCATGAGACCGCTGCTTTCCTCGTTTGTTCTCGCCGTGGCGCTGGCGATGGCCGGCACCGCGCTCGCCGAGACCGCCGCGCACCCGTTCAACGCCCGCGATCTGGTGATGATGAGCCGCGTCGGCGACCCGCAGCTGTCGCCGGATGGACATTTCGCCGCGTTCACCGTTCGTGAAACCGACGTCAAGGCCAACAAGGGCGTCACCAGCGTCTGGGTGCTGGCGCTCGATCATGTGAATGCGCAACCGATGAAGCTTGCGGTCGGCCACAGCCCGCGCTGGGCCGAGGACGGCAAGACAATTTATTACCTGTCCTCAAAATCCGGCCGCACGCAGCTGTGGCGCGTCGCCGCCGACGGCGGCAAGCCGGAACAGGCGAGCAAACTGCCGGTCGGCATTAACAACTACAAGTTCTCACCCGACGGCAGCCGCGCGTTGCTGTCGATCGACGTCTTCACCGACTGCAAAGATCTCGACTGCACCCGCTCGCGCCTCGACGCCCGCGAAGCGGATCCCGCCAGTGGGCGCCTCTATCACCGCGTGTTCGTGCGCCACTGGGACACCTGGATGGACGGGCGCCGCTCGCAGTTGTTCATCGCCGATCTGAAAAATGGCGAGCTGGGCCAGCCGATGCGCCTGACGCGCGGCATCGACGGCGACGTGCCGTCAAAGCCGTTCGGCGGCGCTGCCGAATACAGCTTCTCCCCGGACGGCAAGACGGTGTATTTCGACGCGCGCATCGCCGGCAAAACCGAGCCGTGGTCGACCAACTTCGACCTTTATGCCGTGCCGGCCGACGGCTCCGCCGCGCCGCGCAACCTGACCGCCGACAACAAGGCGTGGGACGCCTACCCGCTTGTCTCGCGCGACGGCAAAACGCTCTATTACCTGGCGATGAAGACGCCCGGCTTTGAGGCTGACCGCTTTGCCATCATGGCGCGCGATCTCGCTACCGGCGAGACGCGCGAGGTCGATCCGGACTGGGACCGGTCCGCCGGACCGCTGACGCTGTCCGACGACGGCACGACGCTTTTCACCACTGCCAACGACCACGCCAATCACCCGCTGTTCGCGATCGACGTTCGGAGCGGCGACGTCGAGAAAATTGTTGGCGAGGGGACCGTGAAAGGTTTCGCCGTAGCCGGCAGCCGGCTGCTCGTCGCCCGCGAGGACTTCAAGCACCCGACGGACCTGTATCTGGCCAGCGCCAACGGCGATCACCTGCGCCAGGTGACGCGCTTCAACGCGGAGCGGCTGAAGCACATCCGCTTCGGCGACTACCGGTTCTTCACGTTCACCGGCTGGAACGGCGATGAGGTGCAGGGCTACGTGATGAAGCCGGCCGACTATGAAGAAGGCAAGGAATACCCGGTCGCCTTCCTGGTGCACGGTGGCCCGCAGGGCGCCTGGCTCAACGAGTTCCACTACCGCTGGAATCCGGAAGTGTATGCCGGCCAGGGCTTCGCGGTGGTCGCCATCAACTTCCACGGCTCGACCGGCTACGGCCAGGCGTTCACCGATGCGATCTCCGAACACTGGGGCGACCGGCCGCTGATCGATCTGAAAAAAGGCTGGGCGACAGCGCTCACCAAGTTCTCGTTCCTGGACCGCGACCGCGCCTGCGCGCTCGGCGCAAGCTATGGCGGCTATATGGTCTACTGGATGGCGGGCGTCTGGAATCAGCCGTGGAAGTGCTTCGTCGATCATGACGGCGTGTTCGACACGCGCATGATGTATTACGCGACGGAAGAGCTATGGTTCGAGGAACACGAAAACGGCGGGCCGGAATATCTGCATCCGAAGAACTACCAGCAATTCAACCCGCTCAATCACGTCGCCGACTGGCGCGTGCCGATGCTGGTGGTTCACAGCGCGCATGACTATCGCATACCGATATCGCAGGGCCTCGGCGCATTCAACGCACTGCAGCGGCAGGGGATTCCGAGCGAATTTCTGAGCTTTCCGGATGAGAACCACCTCGTGTTGAAACCGGCCAATAGTTTGCAATGGCATCATGTGGTGATGGATTGGCTGCATCGGTGGATTGGTAACGGTCACAGCAGCGGCAAGTAAGAACTAGAACCCGAGTGGGTGCTGTCTGTCGACTTCGAGACGGCGCCCACTCCGGTAACTCTTTTCCGGGACGCCGTAAATACATCCCTGTAGGCTTCGCGTTCGACATCCCTGTCTCACACGCCCCCGGAAAACAGTTACCGGAGCGTGCACCTCGGCTTGTGGCTGCCGTTACCCGTACTGCTCCGTTTCTTCGGTCTCTCGTTGCTCTGTGTTGCTGACAGCTTTCGCCGTCGCTACAACCTTTTCGCCGGCATAAGGCCGAGAGGCCGTTGCCGGCAACGCTCCGCTTATGCCGGCCTACATAGAATTGCAGCAACGTAGGCGCACGCTGCGGCAGCAATGAAGCCAAGCGCCTACCCTTCTTTTTCCGCAATCGGAAACTTTCGTGGCGCCACGAACACCACGCCCAACGTAAGCACTGCAGCAACCGCAACACCCGCATAGACGTGATGGGTCGCGGTATAAAACGCCATGCGGAGATATTGCTCTGCGCTCGTGCCGAGTTCGCCGGACTGCAGCGCGTTAATCACATCGTTTACCGCCGGCAGGCGGCCGCTCAGTGACGCCGGTGCCTGTTGCAACTGGTGGCGCATGGTGGCATTAAAAATCGCCGCTACCACTGCCGCACCAAGACTTTGCCCGAGATAACGTGACCAGATGTTCGCGCTGGTGATCACGCCGCGTTCCCGCCACGTTACCGCGGACTGAATGCCCACCAACAGCGGGGTCGATAGCAATCCGAAGCCGGCGCCCAGCATGATCTGGTCGGCGACGATGGCCCATATCGGGCCGGGGTACGGCAACAGCACGAAGCCGACCGACGCGGCAAACATCAGCAGCGCGCCCAGCAAGCCGGCGTCGCGAAAGCCGATGCGAAGATAAAGCCGGCCTGACCATGAAGAGGCAATCGGCCAGCCTATGCTCATGCTGGCAAGCACCAGTCCGGCGGCAATCGCACCCAGACTCAAGACGGATTGAGCGAACGTCGGCAGGTAGGTGTTCGGCCCCATCATGACGATGCCCATGCCCACCGCTGCGAGATTGGAGCCGACCAATGTGCGGCGACGCCAGACCCATCCGGGCATGATCGGTTCGGGACTGCGGCGCTCGACCCAGAAGGCGCCACCAATCAGCAATGCGGCGATGCCGAACACGCCGATGCTGGGCGCCGATATCCACGCCCACGCGTGGCCGCCCTGCAGCAGGCCGAGGATGACCGCGGAGCCTGCGAGCATCATCAGCGCCGCGCCGGCGAAGTCGATGTGATGGCGCCGCCCCGCGCCCTGCTCGTGCAAAAAGCGGCTGATCATTATTATCGCGGCGATTCCGATCGGCAGGTTGATCAGGAAAATCCAGCGCCACGAGGCGTATTCGGCGAACGCGCCGCCGAGCGTCGGCCCGACGATCGCCGCCATGCCCCAGACGCTCGACAGCCAACCCTGCACCCGCGCGCGTTCGCGCACCGAATACAGGTCGCCGGCAATGGTGTTGACGGTCGCCATGATCGACCCGGCGCCGAGGCCCTGCAAACCGCGAAATGCAATCAGCGGCACCATGTTCCAGGCGCCCGCGCAGGCGGCGGAGCCGGCGAGAAAGATCAGCGTGCCGACGATCAGCACCGGCTTGCGGCCGAACAGGTCGGCGAGCTTGCCGTAAACGGGAATGGTCGCGGTCTGCGCCAGCAGGTAAATCGAGAACAGCCAACTGAACAGCGTGAAGCCGCCGAGGTCGCCGACGATCTGCGGCACGGCGGTGGACACGATCGTGGTGTCCATCGCCGCCAGCATTTCCGTCAGCATCAGCGCGGCCAGTATCCAGCCTCGATGCGTCCCTGGGTTGTCGTCCGGTGAGTCCATGCGATGCCGCGGTGGGTGAGCGCTGCATTGTAGCGGCTCGCCGCGGCTCGCGTCCCGGTGGCGTTACTCGATCATGAAGCGTACGAACAGCATGTACGAGTGCGGGTTGCCGCCGTAGGCCGGCTGAATCGCGTCCGGCAGGTCGTAAACGCTCACCAAGCCGCCGGCGCCGAACTTGAGGTGTTCGTACACCGGGATGTCGTAGATATAGCCGACGCTCAATTTGCGCACGTCGAAGATCCGCCCCGCCAGCGGTCCATGATGGCCGAACAGTTCCGGCGCTTCGACCTGTTCGAGGCGCGTGAACAGCGTGTGCTGCCTGTCGAGCACGACTTCCGATTCCGCCAGCCAGCCGTCGGAGGTGATACCGGTGGAGTAGTCGTTGCGGCCCCACGCCACCGTGGTGGCCCAGTTGTTGTTGCCGCCGAACGGCCGGTTGTACGTCACCGATGCCGTCGTCCGATGCTGACCCACGTCCGGCTCCAGCGCCTCAGGGCTGTGAAGATAGCCGTAGCTGATTTGCGCCGACCACTTGGCCGTCGGGTTCCACGTCACCCGCGCCGACGACGAGTCGAGCCGCGGCGTGTCGATGTTCCAGCGGAACGGGTCCGGTTCGCGACCGTTGAACGCCGATGCCTCGAATTTGAAATCGCCAGCGATGTAGCCGAGCGTCACCACGCCGAACGTGATGTGGGTGGCGTCCAGCCAATGGTGCGTGATCGGCGCTTCGGGACTGTCCATACCCGATGCGCGGTGCATGAACGTCGGCGGTCCCAGCGCCGGCTCGCCCGGCAGGCCGGCATAGACGAAACCCGACGAGTCGTCGCTGAATGGCCGGCTGTAGGTTGCCGACAGCTCCATCAGCAGATCATGCGGATGCTGCCGGTCGATCAGCGGATGCTCGCCGTCGGCGGTTTCGCCGGTTTGCAGCAGCAGCGGATAGCCGGACTTGCCCATCAGCGGATCGAGCGAGACCATCGCGCGCAGTCCCAGCGTGCCTTCGCCCAGCGGGCGCTGCGCCATGCCCATGAACATGCTTTCGGCAAAGTTCCTGTCGGCGCCGCGCGGCCCGCCCTGGTGGTCGTAGACCTGGTAGACGTAGCCGTGCAGCATCGTCGTCCAGTCGCCGTATCTGCCCATGATGCCCGCCATCGGCGTGGACTCTGGCTGCCAACTGGTGCCGGAGGCTTCGCGGCTGATCGAGTAGCGGCCGAGGACGCCGTGCATGTTGGTGTGCGAGTCCGGCATGTCCATGGCCGGCATCGCCTTTTGATGCATGTCGCGGGCATCTGCAGCGAGCGCCGGCGGGGCGAGGGCGGCCGCACCCGCAAGCAGGAAAATCGAAACTTTCATCGGGACCTCAAAGCTCGGCGTAACGCAGCCGCAGCGCATTGGCGACGACCGACACCGAGCTGAATGACATCGCCGCCGCGGCGATCATCGGCGACAGCAGCACGCCGAGGAACGGGTACAGAATGCCGGCCGCGATCGGCACGCCGATCGAGTTGTAGACGAACGCGAAGAACAGGTTTTGGCGGATGTTCTTCAGCGTCGCCTGCGACAGCCGGCGCGCGCGCAGGATGGCGCGCAGGTCGCCCTTGACCAGCGTCACGCCGGCGGTTTCCATCGCGATGTCGGTGCCGGTGCCCATGGCGATACCGACGTCGGCCGAGGCCAGCGCCGGCGCATCGTTAACGCCATCGCCGGCCATCGCCACGCGCCGGCCGCCGCGCTGAAAGCGGCGCACCACGTCGGCCTTGTCTTCGGGCGAGACGCCGGCGACGACTTCATCGAGATGCAGTTGCGCCGCCACCGCGCGGGCGGTCGTCTCGTTGTCGCCGGTGACCATGACGAGATGCAGACCGGCGGCGCGCAGGCCGTCAATGGCTTCGGCAGTCGTTGCCTTCACCGGGTCGGCAACGGCGATCAGGCCGGCGAGTACGCCGTCGATGGCGACGTACATGACGGTCGCGCCGCTTTCCCGCAATGCGCCGACGCGGCTGTGCGCGGCGTCCACGTTAATCTGCTGTGCGGCCATCAGCTTGTCGTTGCCGAGCGCGACGCGACGGCCATTGGCACGGCCGATCACGCCCTCGCCGGTCACCGACTCGAACCCGGCCGCGTCATGCAGCGACAGTTGACGTTCGCGTGCCGCGGCGACAATCGCCGCCGCCAGCGGATGTTCGCTCGCGCGCTCAAGGCTTGCGGCCAACCCCAGCACGTCCGCCTCGGGCAGGTCGCCCAGCACCTCGACTGCGGTCACACGCGGCTTGCCTTCGGTCAGTGTGCCGGTCTTGTCGACCAGCAGCGTGTCGATGTCGCGCAGCGTCTCCACCGTCGCCGCGTCGCGAAACAGCACGCCGGTCTGCGCGCCCTTGCCCATCGCCACCATCACCGACATCGGCGTGGCGAGGCCCAGCGCGCACGGACAGGCGATGATCAGCACCGCAACCGCGTTGATCAGCGCGTGGGCGAATTCGGGCGCGGGGCCGAACGCATACCAGACGATAAACGTCGCGATTGCAACCAGCACGACGGCGGGCACAAACCAGCTCGCGACGCGATCGGCGAGCGACTGGATCGGCGCGCGGCTGCGCTGCGCGGCGGCGACCTGGGCGACGATGCGTGCCAGCAGCGTGTCAAAACCGATCTTGTCGGCGCGCATGATCAGGCTGCCGCGGCCGTTCAGCGTGCCGCCGATGACATTGTCGTCCGTCGCCTTTTCGACCGGCAGCGATTCGCCGGTCACCATCGACTCGTCGATAAAGCTGCGGCCTTCCAGCACGACGCCATCGACCGGGATTTTCTCGCCCGGGCGAATGCGCAGCCGGTCGCCGACCTGCACGTCGGCCAGCGCGATGTCGTCTTCCCGATCGCCGTCGCCCAGCCGATGCGCGACCGGCGGCGCCAGATCCAGCAGCCCGCGAATCGCGGCCGAGGTGGAATGCCGCGCCCGCAGTTGCAGCACTTCGCCCAGCAACACCAGCACGGTGATCACCGCGGCCGGCTCGAAATAAACGGCGACGCCCCCGCCGTGGCTACGCACGCTGGCGGGAAAGAGGCCCGGCAGCAGCAGTCCGATCACGCTATAGATATAGGCGACCGCGACGCCGAGTCCGACCAGCGTGTACATGTTGAGGCTGCGGTTCACCAGCGAATGCCAGGCGCGCAGGAAGAACGGCCAGCCACACCAGGCGACCACGGGCGTCGCGAGCACGAACTCGATCCAGCTCCAGGCCGGGCCGAGCAACGGGCCCGTCCACGGTTCGAGGAGCATGTCGCGCATCGCGATGACGACCAGCGGCACCGACAGCGCGACGCCAATCCACAGGCGGCGCGTCATCTGCCGCAGTTCCGGATCGTCCTGCGGCTCGATCGCCGGCGACATCGGCTCGAGCGCCATGCCGCACTTCGGGCAGGCGCCCGGCTTATCCCGAATCACTTCGGGATGCATCGGGCAGGTGTACTGGGCGCCGGCGACCGGCGCACTCGGCTGCGACGCAGCGCCGCCGTGATGATGGCAACAATGATCCATGATTACCTCTTACCCTCTACGCGCCGAAGCGCTCGAGAATGTCGTACAGCTCGTTGAGTTTGGCCTGGCGTTCGCGTGCATCGCCGCCTTCGACGGCGCCCGTGACGCAATGGTCGATATGGCCCTTGAGGATTTCCTGCTCGACGCGCCGCAGCGCACCCTGCACCGCACGCACCTGCGTCAGGATGTCGGCGCAGTAGCGTTCTTCCTCGACCATTTTGACGAGACCGCCGACCTGGCCATGAATGCGGCGCAGGCGACCGAGCTGAGACGTATGACTGGCATGTTTCATGTCGATACGATACCCCCGTACGGTATGCACGTCAACAGATAGACGAGTGTCGTCACGACATCGCTGGCATAATGGCGCGCCATGACCCGCCCCCGCATCCAGCTGCTTGCCGCCTTTCTCGTCGTTTACGTTGTCTGGGGCTCGACCTTTCTCGGTATCCGCATCGCGGTCCTGGCCAATTTGCCGCCGATATTGTTTGCCGGGGCGCGCTTCGTCATAGCCAGCTTTCTGCTTGGTTCGCTCGCCGTCGCGCGCGGGCAGCGGCTGCCGTCACGGCCGCGCGACTGGCTGGTCGCGGCCATCATGGGCGTACTGATGATTTCGCTCGGCAACGGCCTCGTCACCTGGGGTGAGCAGTGGGTGGCGTCGAACCAGACGGCACTGCTGGTGTCGAGTTCGGCGCTATGGATTGCCTGGTTCGGCACGTTCGGTGCCAAGGGAGACGCGCTGACCTGGCGCGCGAAAGTTGGCCTGGGCGTCGGCTTTGCCGGCGTAATGCTGATGCTGGTGCCGGGCAACGGTTTCGCGCTCGATCATTTTCAGGCGCAACTGATCATCGTCGCGTCGGCGGTGTGCTGGGCCGCGGGCGCGATGTACGGCCGTTCGGCCACCGTCACCGCGCCGCCGCTGATGTTCACCTCCGTGCAAATGTTCGTCGGCGGGCTGGTGATGACGGTGATCGGGCTCGCCAGCGGCGACGCCGCGCAGTGGACGTGGAGCTGGCGCGGCATCGGGGCTCTGGCCTACCTGATCGTCTTCGGTTCGTGCCTCGCCTATGCCACCTACGTATGGCTGCTGCGCCACACTACCCCCGACCGGTTGAGCACGATCTCCTACGTCAATCCGGCGGTGGCGCTGCTGCTCGGCTGGTGGATTCTGGATGAGGACATGAGCGGCACGCGCCTGCTCGGCATGATCGTGATCCTGATCGGGCTGGTGCTGGTCGCATTCAAGCCGCGACGGCCGCCATCAAAACACCGATAACCCGGTGCGCGTCGTAAACAGCTCCAGCGCCCTGGTGCCGGCCAGCGAATTGCCCGACTTCGCCAGTTCCGGCGACCAGACGCACACCGTCAGCACGTCCGGAACAATCGCGACGATGCCGCCGCCGACGCCGCTTTTTGCCGGCAAGCCGACGCGAAATGCGAAGTCGCCGGCGGTGTCGTACATGCCGCAGGTGAGCAGCAGCGAGTTGATGCGCTTGGCCTGCTTGTCGGTCACGACCATTTCATCGGTCAGCGGCGAGACGCCGTCATGGGCAAGGAAGGCGGCGGCGCGGGCCAGGTCGCGGCAGCTCATCGCCAGCGAGCATTGGTGAAAATACACGTCGAGGACATCCTCGACGCTGTTGTCGATGTTGCCGAACGACTTGAGAAAATTGCCGAGGGCGCGATTGAGATAGCCGTGGTCTGCTTCGGACGCGGCGACTTCCGGGTCGTAGCCGATCGCGTCGTTGTCTGCTGCGCCACGAACGAAGTCCAGAATCGCCGCTCTGGCGTCCGGCGTGTGCGTCACCAGGCAGTCGGTCAGGACAAGTGCGCCCGCGTTGATGAACGGGTTGCGGGGAATACCGTTCTCGTACTCGAGCTGCACCAGCGAGTTGAACGGGTTGCCGGACGGCTCGCGACCGACTCGCTCGAAGATCGCCTCACCCAGAAAACCCATCGTCAGCGTCAGCGTGAACAGCTTCGAGATGCTCTGCACCGAAAACGGCTCGCGCCAGTCGCCGACGCCGTAGTCCTCGCCAGTGACGGTGTGGATCGCCATACCGAACTTGCGCGGCGAAACTTCGGCCAGTGCCGGAATGTAGTCGGCCACCTTGCCGCGCCCGAGCAGGTCGCCGGCTTCGACAAAAATCTGCTCAAGTATGCCTTGATAGTCATCCACGTCTATTTCGTCTTGCGCGACTGAACCATGCCGTGCTTACGCAGCAATGCGCGCAGTTGATGATAGGTGAGGCCGAGCAGCGGTGCAGCCTCGGTCTGATTGTAACGGGCCTCCCGAAGCGCCTGCTCGATCAGATCCACTTCCAGGCGGGCGGTTTCCGCCTTCAGGTCGCACGGCAGCTTGATCGCCGCCTCCCCCGTCTCCGTGACGACCGGCTGGACTGCTTGCTCTTCCAGCCCGGCCGGCGGCCGGAAAGCCGACGCGAACGGATCGAAGACGATGTCATCGACCGGCTCGTCGCCCGCCGCGCGATGCACAGACCGCTCGACCACGTTCTTCAGCTCGCGGACGTTGCCGGGCCAGTCGTAGTTGAGCAGCGCATCGCGGGCGCGCGGCGTAAAACCGGCGAACAGCTCCCGGCCCAGTTCGCGGCTGATGTTGACGGCAAAATGTTCCGCGAGACGCAGAATGTCGTCGGTGCGCACCCTGAGCGGCGGCACGGTGAGGACGTCGAACGCCAGTCGGTCAAGCAGATCGGCTCGGAAGCGCCCCGCGCGCACTGCCGCCGGCAGATCCTCGTTGGTCGCGCCGACGATGCGCACGTCAACCGACACCGTGTCGCTGCCGCCGACTCGCTCGAACTGACCATATTCCACCGCGCGCAAGATCTTTTCCTGTACCCGGAGCGACACGTTCGCCAGTTCGTCGAGAAACAGCGTGCCGCCGTCCGCCTGCTCGAAGCGGCCGATATGGCGCCCGGTCGCGCCGGTAAACGCGCCGGCCTCGTGGCCGAACAGCTCGGTTTCGAGCAGCGACTCAGTGAGGGTCGCGCAGTTGAGCTTCACCAATGGCTGATCCCAACGCGGCGACAGGTAATGCAGCCGGGCGGCGATCAGCTCCTTGCCGGTGCCGCGCTCGCCGATCACCAGCACCGGCTTGTCGACCGCCGCGACCCGCGACGTCTGTTCCAGCAGGTTCAAAAACGCCGGCGACTCGCCCAGCATGGCGGTGGCATCGGCGTCGAATGGCAATGGATTCGGCATGCTCATACCTCTTGTAGGAGCAACTGTAGGCCTAACTTTAGCGTAATTCGCTATATTATAGCCATTTCTGCATGAATTGATTGTGCGCTCGTTGGGCGCTCCACAAGAATTCTTTAGCGATTGCAATAGCTTACGGCCGGGCAAAGAACCTGGCACGGTTTGTGCTTATAGGCAGGCGTGGACTAATTTTTCTTTCATGAGGTAGCCAGACATGGGCGTCTTTTCACGAATGAGCGACATTATCAATTCCAACATCAACGCGATGCTGGACAAGGCCGAAGACCCGGAGAAGGTGGTTCGGCTGATTATCCAGGAAATGGAGGACACGCTGGTCGAAGTTCGCTCCGCCGCGGCGCGCGCGATCGCCGACCGCAAGGAACTGGAGCGGCGCGTCGGCATGGCTGCGCGCGAGTGCGACGAGTGGCAGCGCAAGGCGGAACTGGCCGTCAACAAGGGCCGCGACGATCTCGCCAAGGCCGCGCTGGCTGAGCGGAAGCGCGTCGGCGCTGCCCTGGACGTGCTCAAGGAGCAGCACAAGGAGGTCGAACTGGGGCTTGAGAAGCTCAACGACGACATCGCCGCGCTGCAGGCCAAGCTGGCCGACGCGAAGACGCGTCAGAAGTCGCTGGAAATGCGACACAACACCGCGGCACACCGCCTGCAGGTTCGCAGCCGCATTCACGACGAGCGCATCAACGACGCGCTGGGCCGCTTCGAGTACTACGAGCGCAAGATGGAGCACATGGAAGGCAAGGTCGAGGCTTACGACCTGGGCCAGAAGCGCGGGCTCGATCAGCAGTTCGCCGATCTCGAAACCGACGAACACGTCGAGGAAGAGCTGGCGGCGCTGAAGCAGCGGCTCGGCGAAAAGAAAGCTGCGGTCAAAGAGTGACCGGTGATGGAAGAACTGACCGGAATCATTGTCGTCTTCTGCATCTTCGTCGCGCCGTTATGGCTGATCCTGCATTACACGACCAAGCGGCGCCAGGCGCAGGGCCTGACGCGCGAAGACGAGAAGATGCTGTCGGAACTCTGGCAACTCGCCAACCGGATGGAAAGCCGCGTCAATTCGCTGGAAACCATCCTTGATTCGAAAGTACCGGATTGGAGGAACAAGGTATGAAAATGTACCGCGACTCGGAACGCGGCGTGATCCTGGGCGTCTGTGCGGGCATCGCCGAGTATTTCGGCTGGCCGCTGTGGCTGACGCGCGTTGTCACCTTCGGGCTCGGCTGGTTCTTTACCGTGCCGGTGGTGATCGCCTACATCGTCGCCGCGCTACTGATGCCGGAACGGCCGCTGCGCTACTACGGCGATGTCGAAGAGCGCGCCTTCTGGCACGTTCACAGCCGCCGGAGCTGACGATGACCGAACACGACTGGCGCGCACAGCGCTTCTATCGCGACCGGCGCAACGGCAAGTTAATGGGCGTCTGCGCCGGCCTTGCGGACTACTTCGGCTGGAACGTGACGTTTATCCGCATCCTGGCGATCGTCGCCTTCTGCTGGTTCAACGTCATCACGCTGATCGTCTACCTGGCGCTCGGCTGCCTGCTGCCGACCAAGCCGGAACGGCTGTACGACTGGGACACCGACGACGAGTACTGGCGCAGCGTGCGGCGCTCGGCCAGCGAGACGTTTCGCGACGTGCGCCACCGCTTCCGCGAAATGGACCTGCGGTTGCAGCGCATGGAAGGCTACGTCACCTCGCGGCAGTACAATCTCGACAAAGAATTTCGCGACCTGGAAGACTAACCATGAATCCGTTTGAGTTTGCCTTTGCTGTCATTGTCGTTGTATGCGCGGCCCGGATCGTCCGCCACTACTTGTCGACCCGCGCCGCCCAACCGCCCGAAGACCCGGCGCAGCGGGCGAAACTCGACGCCCTGGAGCAGCGTATTCGCACGCTGGAAACGATCGTGACCGACAAGGGCTACGATCTGAAGCGGGAATTCGACCGCCTATAGCGCGTACAACCCTTTTCCGCGCTCGCGCATCTAAACCATAAACCTGTTTCGCTTCCGGCCGCTGAAACCGGCCGCACGGGAGCTTTATGCCTGAAAAAAGGACAACAACGTGTTAAGCCCGATTCAGAAAATCGCCGCCGCCATCGCCATTGCGATCGCCTCGACCCTGCTCGCAGCAAGCTCGGCCATCGCCGGGCCGGCCGGGGTCCGCGCCGCCCGGACCCGCGCTCCCGTCATGCTCGACGGGCAGCTCGACGAAGCCGCCTGGCAGCACGCCGATGTGATCAAGGACCTGACTCAGGCAGCGCCGAATCCGGGCGAGCCCACCCCCTATCGCACCACGATCCGCGTGCTGCGTGATGCCGAACACATGTATTTCGGCATCGTCGCGTTCGACCCGCACCCGCAGGCGATCGCCGTGCATACGCTGCAACGCGACGAATACCAGGGCGACGACGACCAGATCACGCTCGTGCTCGACACCTTCGGCGGCGGCCGGCTGGGTTACTGGTTCCAGGTGAACGCGGGCGGCGCGCGCGCCGACGGCCTGATTTCGCCCGGCGGCAACACCGACGACAACTGGGACGGGATCTGGAATGCCGCGGTCACGCGCACCGCGACCGGCTGGATCGCGGAAATCGAAATCGCCACGCGCAGCCTGCAATTCCGGCCCAGCCTGGATAGCTGGGGCCTCAACATCGAACGCTACATACCCCGCGACCAGTTGACGCTGCGCTGGACCGGCATCAGCCTGAACGCGGGCATCTACGACCTCCACCGCGCCGGCCGGCTGGGTGGCGTCACCGGGCTGGCGCAGGGCGTGGGGCTGGCGGTTTCACCGTATGTCCTGGCGCGCCACAACACCGGCCCGAGCCCGCGCCGCACGGTCGATGCCGGCGCCGACATCCGCTACAACTTCACGCCGCAGCTCGAAGGGCTGCTGACGATCAATCCGGACTTCGCCGAAGCCGAGGCCGAGCACGCGCAACTCAACCTGAGCCGCTTTTCGCTGTTCTTTCCGGAAAAGCGCGACTTCTTTCTGGAAGGCTCGAACCTGTTCACGTTCTCGAACAATTTGCGCATCGGCGACGACGGCAATCTGAGTACCGGCTTCATCCCCTACTTCTCGCGCCGCATCGGCCTGGTCAACGGCCACATCGTGCCGATTAACGAAGGCGTCAAGCTGGTCGGCCATGCGGGCAAATTCTCGGTGGGCGCGCTCGACGTCCAGAGCCGCAACACCGCCTTCGCGCCGGCGACCAACTTGTTTGTCGGCCGCGTTGCCTATAACCCCACCGAGCAGCTGCGTGTCGGCACGCTCGTCACCAGCGGCGACCCGACCGGCCAGACCGACAACACCTTCGCCGGTGTCGATACCTACTGGCATACGTCGAGCTTCGGTGGCGACAAGAATCTCGATATCTCTGCCTGGGCGGCACAAACCACCGGTGTGCCGGAGGCGGGCCGCAACTCCGGCTACGGCGTCGATATCGCCTACCCCAATGACTTGTGGTACGGCGAGGCGCGCGTCAACGTGTTCGGCGACGCGTTTCAGCCGAAACTGGGTTTTCTGCCGCGTCCCGGCACCCGTCAGTATCTGGCAGTCGGCATCTGGCGCCCGCGCCCGGATGACGGCAGCGTGTTCGACTGGGTGCGGCAATTCCAGATCGGTGGCGAGTACATTCAGGTAGACGGTCTGAACGGCCGCCCGCAGAGCAAGATGCTGGCGTTGATTCCGCTGCGCTTTACGACTGAGTCGGGCTACTTCGTCAGCCCGGTCGCCTTGTCCGAATACGAGCGCCTGGAGCAACCGTTCACCATCGCGCCGGGCGTGACAATCCCCGCCGGCGAGTATCGCTTCAACCAGTACTTGCTGGGCGCCGACACGCCGAGCGCCTGGCCGTTGCAATTGTCGGCGCAAGTGCTCGGCGGCGACTTTTACAGCGGCACGATGCAGTCGGTGTCGCTCGACGTGAGCTGGACCACGTTCGACGGCCGCCTGACGCTCAGCGCCAGCAACGAGAACGACTTCGTGGACCTGCCGCAGGGCGCCTTCGTCCAGCGGCTCGACCAGCTGGGCGCCACCTACTCATTCACGCCGAATCTGCTGCTGTCCACCTTCGCGCAGTACAGCACCGCGTTTCACAAGACCGGCATCAACACCCGCCTGCAGTGGATTATCCAGCCCGGCAAGCAGCTGTTCGTCGTGTTCAACCACGGGATCGAGCCGCAGATCGCCAATATGAACGCCGGCACCGCGCCGCCCACCGGCAACGAAATCATCGTCAAGCTGCAGTGGGATTTTCATTGGTAAGACAACACAGGAAGAATCAGAAAATGAAAACATCAATTGCTCCGTTCGCGTTTTTAGTCCTTGCGGCGTCAGCCGGGATCGCACACGCCGACAGCCCGGTGATTTACAGTCACCAGTGGTCACTGCCCGCCCACACGGACGGCGCCGTCAGACTGGAGCTCGACACACACGATGTGCGGATGCACGTCGTGCCAGGCGACGTGGTCAAGGTGTCGCTGACCATTCGCGGTGATGCCAATGACCGGCAGGAATTGATCGACCGGTACAAAATCAACGTCAGCGCCGAGGGCAATGATGTCGTCATCGCCTCGCCGTACCGCGATGACGACGACTGGCACTGGTTTTCGTTCGGTAACGATTCCGGCGCCCTGGTCGAGGTCGCGCTGCCGCCGGCGATGGCCGTGCATTTCAAACTCGATACCGGGGACTTTCGCTTCGACGGCGAAGCCGACCGCGCCTCGGTCAGCGGGCGCACCGATACCGGCGATGTCCGGGTGCATGCCGCATCGCGGCGGCTCGATCTGGCCACCGATACCGGTGATGTGCAAGTGCGCTTGAGCCAGCCGGCCGAGACGGTATCGATCGGCGTGGACACGGGCGATGTCCGCATCGACGGCGGCGCAAAGCGGCTGGATATCAACGCTGACACCGGCAGCATTACCGCGTCGGGCCTGTTCGGCGACGCTGAGATAAGAACCGATACCGGCGATATCGACATCACCGGGCTCGAGGGGTCGCTGAAAGCCAGCACCGACACCGGCGACGTCAGCGCCCGCTGGCGGCAGGCTGCGGCCGGCACGCGCATCGAGATCGTTGCCGATTCGGGCGACGCGACCGTGATCCTGCCGGCCGGCGCGCGCCTCAGCGGCAAAGTGACGACGGACGGCGGCACGATCAGCAGCGACTTCGCAGGCGATTTCAACGAAGATCGCGACGTCCTGGCACTGTCAGGCACGAGCGGAGTGCCGGTGGACATCCGAACCGACACCGGCGATGTCGAGCTGCGCAAGGGCGAATAGGAGCCTCAGTCTCAGTCCGGATCAGCCCGGTGATGAAGAACAAGAAGCCATGAAACCACTCGATACCCTGTTCGTCCTTATAGCGCTGGCGGTGTCGGCCCACATCGCGTCGGCCGACGGGCCGGTTCTTTGCTGCCACCATTGGTCGTTGAGCGCCAATGTCCACGGTGCCGTCAAGCTCGATCTCGAGGGCGTGCAGATACGGGTTGCACCGGGCGACAAGATCGAAGTCGCCGTCACGAGGCACGGCCACGCCGAGCCAGGCATGACCTGATTGAACTTTCGCGGCACCAGCCCGACCAATAGAGCGTCTTTCGCATGATCAGGAAAGGGGCTTATCGGGATGTCGCGCGTCGTGGGGCTGCTGGCCGGCGTTGTCTTTGCTTTCTTCATCGCGCCGTCGCGCGCGGCCGTGCCGGGGGTCACCGCCGGGCTGTCGCGCGCGCCGCTCAAAATCGACGGCCGCCTGGACGATCCCGCCTGGGCCGACGCGGGCGTTATTGAAAACCTGGTCCAGCAGGACCCGCACCCCGGCAAACCGACACCGTTCGATACGCGCGTGCTGCTGTTGCACGACGCCACCCACCTCTATATCGGCATCATTGCGACCGATCCGCGCCCGGCCCGGCTCGCCGTCCACAGCCTGGAGCGCGATGCCGGCCAGGACGACGACGATCATGTCACCATCGTGCTGGACACGTTCGACAGCCAGCGCACCGGCTATATTTTTTATGTCAACGCCGGCGGCGCGCGCACCGACGGGCTGATCTCGCCGTCCGCTTTCGAGCCCTCGAACGATTTCAACGCCGTCTGGCGCGCACAGGTCGCCCGCCTCCCCCGTGGCTGGAGCGCGGAAATTGCGATCGACACGCAAAGCCTGGAATTCGATCCGAACAACCCGGTCTGGGGCCTGAACATCAGCCGCTACGTGCCGCGCCGGCAGCTCACGCTGAAGTGGGCCGGCCTCGCTCTCAACGCGCAGATCGACGACCTGTCGCGCGCCGGGCTGCTCCGCGGCATGGGCGGCCTGCATCAGGGGCTCGGGCTCGAAGTCGCACCGTACGGACTGATGCGCAGCGAACCGCAGCTGCTGACCGGGCACCGCGCCGACGCCGGCGTCGACATCAAGTACCATCTGACGCCGCAACTGGTCGGCATCGCGACGATCAATCCCGATTTCGCCGAAGCCGAGGCCGACACGCAGCAGATCAACCTGACGCGCTTCCCGCTGTTCTTCCCGGAAAAGCGCGCGTTCTTTCTCGAAGGCTCCAACCTGTTCGGCTTTGCGTCCGGCCGCTACACCACCGGCTTCACGCCGTACTATTCGCGCCGCATCGGCCTGTCCGACGGCCTGATCGTGCCGATCGACGCCGGCGTCAAAACGATCGGCCATGCCGGGCGGTTCTCCATCGGCATGCTGGACGTCGAAACCCGCGAAACGGCGATCGCACCGGCCAAGAACCTGTTCGTCGGCCGCACGGCCTACAACGTCAATCGCCATCTGCGCATCGGCGCGCTGATCACGCACGGCAATCCGGACGCGGAGGCCGACAATACCTACGCCGGCGTCGACGCGATCTGGCACACCTCGCGGTTTTTCGGCGACAAGACATTGAACCTCTACGGCTGGGCCGCGAAATCCTACGGCGACCTGCCGGACGGGCGCACCAGCGCGTGGGGTACGCGGATGCAGTATCCGAACGACGTCTGGTATTCGGCGGCCAGCATCCACGTGTTCGGCGACGCCTTTCACCCGGCGCTGGGCTTTCTGCCGCGGCCGGGCACGCGCCAGTACCACACCGAGCTGGATTACCGGCCGCGCCCGGCGACGGGCCTGTTCGCCTGGGTCAGGCAGTTTCAGTTCGACACTATGTACGATTGGGTCGACGATCTCGACGGCCACCGCCTCAGCTCCGAATTACAGTTCAACCCGTTTACCGGCCATACCGAAGCCGGGTACGACTTCGAGTTCACTGTTCACCGCCGGTTCGAGTCGCTGGCCGAAACCTTCGAGATCACCCCCGGCACGGCGATTGCGGCCGGCGACTACTGGTTCAACCGCTATCACCTCGGCGCCGGCACGCCGGATTCATGGCCGGCAGGCGTGTTCGTCGAATTCGAGGGCGGCGACTTCTTCGGCGGGACGCTGCGCCAGTACGCCATTCATGCCAGCATGACGCTCTTCCAGGGGCGGCTGCGGCTCGAAGTCGACAGCGAAAACGATTACGGTTATCTGCCGCAGGGCGATTTCATCCAGCGCCTGCACCAGCTCGGAGTGGGCTACTCGTTCAACCCGAACCTGTTGCTCTCGACGCTGGCGCAGTACGATTCCCTGAGCGACTCGATCGGCGTCAATACGCGCCTCGAATGGATCATCTCGCCAGGGCGGCGGCTGTTCTTCGTATGGAATCACGGCATCGCCGATTCGGTCACAGACCTGAACCTCGCGCGCAGGCCGCCGGTCAACGCGCTAATCGTCAAACTGCAATGGGATTTTCGCTGGTGACTTCGACATTGACTCATCTTGGATGCAGCGCCTGCGGCAAGGAACTGCCGTCGGAGCAATTGATCGGGCTGTGCCCCGACTGTGGCAAGCCGCTGCTTGCGCGCTACGATCTCAAGACCGCGGGCAAGACGCTGACGAAGCGGAAGCTTGCGCACCGGCGCGCGGATCTGTGGCGCTACGAAGAAGTGCTGCCGGTGCGTGACCCGGCAAAGCGCATCATGCTGGGCGAAGGCTTCACACCGCTGGTGGGCGGCCGGCTGGGCGAGCGGATCGGCTGCGCCAGGACGCTGATCAAGGACGAGTCATTCAACCCGACCGCGAGCTTCAAGGCGCGCGGGCTGTGCTTGGCCGTCAGCCGCGCCTGGGAACTGGGCGCGCCGGCAGTGGCGATCCCGAGCGCCGGCAATGCCGGCAGCGCCACCGCGGCTTATGCCGCGGCGGCCGGTATAAAGGCGCATGTCTTCGTGCCGGCCGACGTGCCGCTGCCGTTCCAGGTCGAAGCACGCGCCTACGGCGCGGAAGTGACGCTGGTCGACGGGCTGATTACCGATTGCGGCCGCAAGGTACGCGACGGTGTCGAACGCCACGGCTGGTTCGACGTCAGCACGCTCAAAGAACCGTACCGCATCGAAGGCAAGAAAACGATGGGCTATGAACTGGCCGAGCAGCTCGGCTGGACGCTGCCCGACGTCGTGATCTACCCCACCGGCGGCGGCACCGGACTGATCGGCATGTGGAAGGCGTTCGACGAAATGGAGCGGATGGGGCTGATCGACTCAAAGCGCCCGCGCATGGTCAGTGTGCAGAGCGCCGGCTGTGCGCCGATGGTCCGCGCATTCCACGAAGGCAGCGAACACGCCGAGCCGTGGCAGGGGGCGAAAACAATTGCCGACGGCCTGCGCGTGCCGGCAGCGATCGGCGACTTCCTGATTCTGCGCGCGCTGCGTGAGAGCAACGGCACCGCCGTCGCGGTGGACGATGACGACATGATCGAGAGCGCCACGCTGATGGCGTCCTCGAGCGGCGTGTTCCCCGGGCCGGAAGGTGCAGCCTGCCTGGCGGCGCAGATCCGTCTGCTGCGCGACGGCTGGATCGATCCGGACGAAAGCGTGGTCCTGTTCAACACCGGCACGGCGTTAAAGCAGATTCA
>DASSNT010000015.1:0-84209 GCA_035701285.1 Gammaproteobacteria bacterium
CGCCGCCAACCGCAACCCCAAGGTGCGGGCCGCTCTTGCGCACGATGTGACGTCGGCGCGGCTGTCGCGCGAGCATAATGATGCCAACGTGGTGGCGTTCGGCCAGCGGCTGATCGGTGTCGAGGTCGCCCGCGAGGCGCTGAAGGTGTTCCTCGCCACTCCGTTCGCCGGTGGCCGCCACACCGGCCGCGTCGCCAAGCTTTCGAAGGAACCGTGCACATGAGCCAGCCCGCCGTGAAGACCCACGACACCATCTCGCCGATGTTCACGCAAAGCCTCGGCGAGGCCGACCCCGCCATCGAGGCGGTGATCAAAGCCGAGCTGCATCGCCAGCGCGAGCAGATCGAGTTGATCGCATCGGAGAACATCGTGTCCCGCGCCGTTCTCGAGACGGCGGGCTCGGTGCTGACCAACAAGTACGCCGAAGGCTATCCCGGCAAGCGTTATTACGGCGGTTGCGAGTTCGTCGACGTCGCCGAGCGGCTCGCCATTCAGCGCGCCAAAAAGCTTTTCAATGCTGATTACGCGAATGTGCAGCCCCATTCCGGTTCGCAGGCGAACGCCGCGGCTTTTCTGGCGCTGATGCAGCCGGGTGACACGCTGCTGGGCATGAGTCTTGCTCACGGCGGCCATTTGACGCACGGCGCCAAGCCGAATTTCTCCGGCAAGCTGTTCAACGCGGTCCAGTATGGTCTGACCGAGGACGGCAGCGAGGTCGATTACGAGCAGGTCGCAGCGCTCGCGCGCGAGCACAAGCCGAAGGTCATCGTTGCCGGCTTTTCCGCCTATTCGCGGGTGATGGACTGGCAGCGGTTCCGGGACATTGCCGACGAGGTGGGTGCCTATCTCGTCGTCGATATGGCGCACGTCGCCGGGCTGGTCGCCGCGGGCGTCTACCCGAGTCCGGTTGGCATTGCCGACATTACCACCACCACGACGCACAAGACGCTGCGCGGGCCGCGCGGCGGCATGATCCTGGCGCGGGCCAGCGAAGAAATCGAGAAAAAGCTCAATTCGATCGTGTTCCCGGGCACGCAGGGCGGCCCGCTGATGCACATCATCGCGGCCAAGGCGGTCGCGTTGCTCGAGGCGTTGCAGCCGGAGTTCAAGGCATATCAGGCACAGGTGGTGACCAATGCACGGGCGATGGCCGCGCAATTGAAAGATCGCGGTTTCAAGATCGTGTCCGGGGGGACGGACAACCACCTGCTTCTGCTCGATCTGATCGACAAGGGCGTGACAGGCAAGGATGCGGACGCGGCGCTCGATCGCGCCAATATTACGGTCAACAAGAACGCGGTGCCGAACGATCCACGCTCGCCGTTCGTGACCAGTGGCCTGCGCATCGGCACCCCGGCGGTGACGACGCGCGGCATGGGGGAAGCCGAAGTGCGCCAACTGGCGGACTGCGTGGCTGACGTGGTCGATAACATCAACGACGCCGGTGTGATCGAACGCGTCCGCGATCAGGCGCTGGCGTTGTGCCGGCAGTTCCCGGTCTATCCGGCTGCCGCGGAAGCGCGGCGCGCGACGGCCTGATCAATCGTGTCGACGCATCACGCGACGGTGGTTTGGCGCAAGACGACGGAGTCGTTTGCCTACGACGACTACAACCGTGAACACGAGTGGCGCTTTGGCGATCATACTGTCGTCAAGGCGTCTGCCGCGCCCGGTTACTTTGGCGACGGCGCGAGCGTCGATCCGGAGGAGGCATTCGTCGCTGCGCTGTCGAGTTGCCATATGCTCACGTTCCTCGCGCTTTGCGCGCGCAAGCGGCTGGTGGTCGAAAGCTATGACGACGAGGCGGTCGGCCATCTTGAGAAGAACGCGCGCGACATGCTGGCGGTGACGCGGGTGGAGCTGCATCCGCGAATTCGCTTCGCGGACGGTATTGTCGTCGGTGCCGAGCAGCTCCAGTCACTGCATGAACGCGCACATGAGCATTGCTTTATCGCCAATTCGGTGACGACGGAAGTCATTGTGGTGTAGACGGAATTACTTGTTGTCATTCCCGCGAAAGCGGGAATCCACGCCGGCAAGAATGGATACCCGCTTTCGCGGGTATGACAGCCGGTAGAGGCTTCTTAGCTGTGCATTGCCCTTTCTGCGGACACGAAGAAACCAAGGTCATCGACTCGCGCCTCGCCGGCGAGGGCCGCCAGGTCCGCCGCCGCCGCGAGTGCGCGCGCTGCACCGAGCGCTTCACCACGTTTGAAACCGCCGAGCTGGTGATGCCGCGCATCGTCAAGCGTGACGGCACGCGCACGCCGTTCGACGAAAACAAGCTGAGAACAGGCATCCTGCGCGCGCTGGAAAAGCGACCGGTGGATACCGAGCGCGTCGAGGCTGCGGTCGCCAATATCATCCACCGCCTGCAGACGACCGGCGAGCGCGAAGTGCGCTCGCGTGAACTGGGCGACTGGGTCATGGAGGCGCTGCGCGAACTGGATGAAGTGGCATACGTGCGCTTCGCCTCCGTCTACCGCAGCTTTGCGGACGTAGAGGCGTTTCAGGAAGAAATTGAACGGCTCCGGAACGTGTCGCCGGAAAACGATCGAGATCAGATGTCGCTGTTGCCGGAGAAAAAGAAGTAGTGTCGCCCGACGTCGAATTTATGGCGCGTGCGCTGCAGCTGGCGCGCCGCGGCCTGTACACGACGGATCCAAATCCTCGTGTCGGCTGCGTGGTCGTAGCCGACGGCGAGATCGCTGGCGAGGGCTGGCACCAACGCGCCGGCGAAGCGCATGCGGAAGTTGTGGCACTGGCCGCTGCCGGCGAGCGGGCGCGTGGTGCGACGGCCTACGTGACGCTGGAGCCGTGCTGTCATGTCGGGCGAACGGGGCCGTGTACCGAGGCGCTGGTCGGAGCGGGCGTCGCACGCGTGGTTGCTGCGATGACCGACCCGAATCCCCGTGTTGCGGGGCAGGGCCTGGCACGGCTGCGTGAAGCGGGCATTGCGGCAGAGGCCGGCCTGCTTGAAACCGACGCGGCGGCGCTGAATGCCGGCTTCGTCAAGCGTATGACACATGGGCTGCCGTTCGTGCGGCTCAAGGTCGCCGCGAGCCTCGACGGCCGCACGGCGCTGGCATCGGGCGAAAGTCAGTGGATTTCCGGTACGGCGGCGCGGGCTGACGGCCATCGTCTGCGGGCGCGGAGTTCGGCAGTTCTCGTCGGCATCGGCACAGCGCTGGCGGATGATCCGCAACTGACGGCGCGCGATACGGGCTTTCCGGTCGAGCGCCAGCCGGTGCGCGTGGTACTGGACGGCGATCTGCGCCTGCCCTCGACGGCGCGAATGCTGAACGACGGCGGCCGGACGATTGTTTTTGCGGCGACTGAGGCTGCCAGTGCGGAACCGGACTTGGCGGGCGCGACAGTCGAATGCGTCGATCGGCGCGGAGATCATTTGAATCTTGAAGCGGTTCTGCGCCGGCTCGCGGAGCTGGAATGCAACGAGGTGCTGGTCGAGGCTGGCGCGCAACTCAACGGCGCGCTGCTTGCAGCCGGCCTGGTGGATGAAGTTGTCGTGTATCTTGCTCCGACGCTGTTGGGCGACGCCGGCCGGGGCATGTTTTCGCTGCCCGCGCTCGCGACGCTGGCAGACCGGCCCCGGCTGCGGCTCGTGGATCAGCGGCCGCTGGGGGATGACTGGCGATTGACGTACGTACCCGAAGTGGAGAACTGAATGTTTACCGGCATCGTTCAGGCGCTTGGCGAAGTCACCGCAATCCATACGACCGGCGGCGACGCGAGCATTGAAGTCGCCGCGCCCGAACTGGATTTCAGCAACTTGAGCCTCGGCGAGAGCATCGCCGTCAACGGCGTCTGCCTGACCATTACGACGCTGGCCAGCGTCGGATTCGGCGCCGACGTTTCCGGCGAAACGCTCGCCTGCACGACACTGGGCGCGCTGGAACCCGGCACGCAGGTGAATCTTGAAGTCCCCGCAACGCCGACCACGCTGCTGGGCGGTCACATGGTGCTGGGGCACGTCGATGGCGTCGGCCAGGTGGTCGAGCGCCGCGACGACGGCCGCTCCGTGCGGTTCGATATCGAGCTGCCGGTGGCGCTGGCGCGGTACGTGGCGGCCAAGGGTTCGATCGCGGTCGATGGCGTCAGCCTGACGGTGAATACCGTCGAAGCCGGTCGGTTCGGCGTCAATATCATCCCGCATACACTGGAACGCACGATTATCGCTGACTATGCTGCAGGGACGCGTGTGAACCTCGAATGCGATATCATCGCGCGTTACCTCGAACGGCTTAATGCCTCAGATACGTCCAATGCTGCAACCTGAAGAGTCCGACCAGATGGAACTCGACTCCATCGAAGACATCGTCGCCGACATCCGCGCCGGCCGCATGGTCATCATGATGGACGACGAAGACCGCGAGAACGAAGGCGATCTCATCATCGCTGCCGAAAAGGCGACGCCGGAGGCCATCGCGTTCTTCGTCCGCTATACCAGCGGCATCATCTGCATGCCGATGATGGGCAAGCGGCTCGAAGAGCTGCGCCTGCCGCAGATGGTGTCGGAAAACACCGACACGCGCCACACTGCTTACACGGTTTCCGTCGACTGCAAAATCGGCACAACCACCGGGATTTCTGCGCATGATCGGGCGAAGACGATCCGCGCGCTGGCCGACCCGGCCTCGTCGCCGGATGCCTTTAACCGGCCCGGCCACATCTTTCCGCTCCGCTATACCGAAGGCGGCGTGCTGTTCCGCACCGGCCATACCGAGGCATCGGTGGACCTGGTGCGCCTGGCCGGCCTCGAATCGCCGGCGGCGGTGATTTCCGAAGTCGTCAATGACGACGGCACGATGAAACGGGCGCCGGAACTGATGTCGTTCGCGCGCGAGCACGGCATCCGGATCGGCACGATCGCCGACCTGATTCATTACCGCATGCAGAACGAAAAGAGCGTGTCGCGGATTGTCGAGCGCCAGGTTTCGACCGAGTTCGGCGATATGCGGTTGATCACCTACAAGGATCACGTCAGCCAGGCGGCGCATTTTGCGCTGGTGGCCGGCGAGCTGATTGCGGACGAGCCGACGCTCGTGCGCGTGCATCTGCAAAACGCGCTGAGCGACGTGCTGGCGATCCGCTCCGACGCGCTCGGCTGGCCGTTCCGGGACGCGCTGTCGCGTATCGCGAAGGAGGGTGGCGTCGCGGTGGTGCTGCACCAGCCGGAGTCGCCGGCCGACCTGGCGAGGACGCTCGAATCGCTGCCGGCCAAGCCGGCCCCGGCGGAGAATGAGGACGGTGCGCAGGTGCTGCGCACCTACGGCGTCGGCGCGCAGATTTTGATCGACCTCGGCGTGCGCCGCATGCGCGTGTTGAGCGCGCCGAAGAAAATGCACGGCATTTCGGGCTTCGGCCTGGAAGTCGTCGAATACGTGAGCTGACCATGTCGGATTTTACTCCCGCCGGTGACCGCGATTTGTCCGTCTCTGACGCACGCATTGTCATGGTGGCATCGCGCTTCAACGACTTTATCGTCAACGGCCTCATCGACGGGGCGCGCCGAATGCTTGCGCGTCACGGTGTCGCGGATGACGCGATGGAACTTGTGTATGTGCCGGGCGCATTCGAAATTCCGCTTGCCGCAAAGAAGCTGGCCGAAACCGGGCGCTTCGACGGTATTGTTGCGCTCGGCGCGGTAATCCGCGGCGATACCGCTCATTTCGAGTTCGTCGCCGGCGAGTGCACGCGCGGTCTGGGCCAGGTCATGCTGGAGACAGGCCTGCCGATCGGCTTCGGTGTGCTCACCTGCGACACCGACGCACAGGCAATGGAGCGATCCAACTCCAAGGAAGGCAACAAAGGCGAGGAAGCGGCGCTCGCCGTGCTGGAAATGGTCGATGTGCTGCGGCGGATGGGTGAGGGGACATCGCTGTAATGACCCGCTCGAATTTCCGTTCGCGCGCCCGCAGCCGGGCGCTGCAGGCCCTGTACCAGTGGCAAATCACCGCCGACGAACCGCGGGCGATATTGACGCAGTTCCTGGCCGAGAAACGCGACCGCCGCGAGACCGAGTACTTCGAAACCCTGTTTTCGGAGGCTGCCGCTGCGGCGGATGACCTCGATACGCTGGCCGGGCAATATCTCGACCGGCCACTCGCCCAGATCGACCCGATCGAGCGCGCGATCCTGTGGATCAGCCTGCTCGAGTTTCGCGACCACATCGAAGTGCCGTACCGGGTCGTCATCAACGAAGCGGTTGAATTGGCGAAACGCTATGGCGCCGAAGCCAGTCATAAGTACATCAATGCGGTACTCGACCGCGCTGCGGCCGAGCTGAGAACCCTGGAAACGCGCTGATCGCGAACGGCATGGACGAGTTCGCGCTGATCCGCCGTTATTTCGACCGCCCCGGTGACAACGCACGCGGCGTCAGCCTCGGTATCGGCGACGATGCCGCGTTGCTGCAGGTTCCGGCGGGTCACGAGCTGGCCGTTACGACCGACACGATGGTCGAGGCTGTTCATTTTCCGGCCGACGCGCCAGCCCATGGCATAGGGTATCGCGCCCTCGCTACCAATCTCAGCGACCTCGCCGCGATGGGCGCAACGCCGGCGTGGGCAACGCTGGCGGTGACGCTGCCCGGCGCGGACGCAGCCTGGATAGAGGCTTTTTCACGAGGTTTCTTTGAACTGGCCGACGCGTTCGACGTGGCGCTGGTCGGCGGCGACGTGACCCGCGGTCCGCTGACGATCACCGTTGGCATGTACGGCGTCGTCGCGGCCGGCACAGCCTTGCGCCGCAGTGGCGCGCGTCCCGGCGATCGCATCGTCGTCACCGGCGCGCTGGGGGAAGCCGCGGCCGGCCTGAAAGCCTGGCCGCTTGCCGACGGGGGAGGACGGTATCTGTACCCGCAGCCGCGTGTCGCTGAAGGGCAGGCGTTGCGCGGCTACGCCAGCGCGGCGATCGATATTTCAGACGGGTTGCTGGCAGACCTCGGGCATATCATCGAAGCGAGCGGCGTGGGCGCCGAGGTGGCAGCAGGCCAGGTGCCGCTGGCGCCGACGCTGGCCAGCTTCGACAGCGCCACTGCGCGCGAAACGGCCTTGACCGGCGGCGACGACTACGAACTGTGCTTCACGATCGAGCCGGAGCGACTCGACGCGCTGCGACAGGTCTGGCAGCCGGAATGGGCCGAACTGCACGAGATCGGCGTTATTTCCGACCAACGGACGCTGCGATGCATCGCGCCTGACGGCACGTTGTGGCAACCTGACGCACCCGGCTACCGGCATTTTTGATGCGGATAGATACCAACCGGATTCTGCGCGACCCGGTCCACTTAATGGCTTTCGGCTTCGGCTCAGGGCTCGCGCCGCGTGCGCCCGGCACCTTCGGCACGCTGGTGGCGGTGCCGGTTGCCTACGCGCTGGCGCTGCTGCCCACGCTTTGGCATGCGGCCGTCATCGTCCTGCTGTTCGCTGCCGGCGTCTGGATTTGCGGCACCAGCGCGCGGCGGCTGGGAGTGCATGATTTTTCGGGCATCGTATTCGACGAAATCGTCGGCTACCTGATCACGCTCGCGATTGCGACTGCCGCCGTCCCGTTCAATTGGCTGGCCGTCATCGCAGGCTTCGTGCTGTTCCGCATTTTTGACATCGCGAAGCCCTGGCCGATCGGCTGGCTGGATCGCCACGTTGGCGGCGGGACTGGAATCATGCTGGACGACGTCGCTGCCGGCATTTATGCTGGAGTCATCTGGTGGGGGATATCGCAATGGATACCGCAGATATATTAAAAAAGGTATCGGCGCCGGGGACGCCCTCCGCTCTGTCCGATGGCAGGCCGGCGAGAATCGGTAAATACGAAGTCACGCGCGAGCTCGGCAGTGGCAGCACCAGCCGGGTCTATCTGTGTCACGATCCATACCTGCGCAAAGACGTCGCGCTTAAGTTGTACGCCGCATCCGATGATCTGCCGGCCGGGCGGGCGCGCGTGCATCGACGCGTGTTTTTCAACGAGGCGCACCTGGTCGGCATGCTGCAGCACCCCAGCATCGTACCGATTCACGACGCCGGCGAAGACAACGGCCGGTACTACATCGTGATGGAGTACGTGCGCAATTCGGAGTCGCTGGCCGCTTACACCCGGCCGGAGCATCTGTTGCCGGTCCATGGCGTGGCCGACCTGATTTTCCGCTGCGCGAAGGCGCTCGATTTCGCCCACCGGCGCGGCGTGGTGCATCGAGACATCAAGCCGAGCAACATTCTGCTGAACAAGACCGGCGGCATCCGCATCGTCGATTTCGGCATTGCGCAGACCGCGCAGTCGGCGCTCAACGGCAAGCGCGGCTTGATCGGCTCGCCGAGCTACATGGCGCCGGAGCAGATTCGCGAGCAGAACCCCGAGGTGACGGCGCAGTCGGACCTCTTTTCGCTGGGCATCGTCATGTACGAACTGCTGGCGGGGCGGCGGCCGTTTATCGGCGCCGATCTCGACGAGCTGCGTCGCCGGATCGCCTGGTCGACGCCGCTGCCCTTGCATCGCTTGCGCAAGGACATTCCGCCGGCGCTCGAGCAGATCGTGTTTCGCGCGTTGCACAAGGATCCGCAGCGGCGCTATCAGACCGGCCTTGAATTTGCCGGCGACCTGACCGGCGCGTTCCGGCAGCTCGACCGCTCAGTGGCGGAACTCGCGGAACAGGATCGTTTCAACCAGATGCGCAAGCTGGAGTTCTTCCGCAAGTTCAGCTATCCCGAAGTCTGGGAGCTGATGAAAGCGAGCCAGTGGTGCGAGTATCACAAGGGTGAGCGCATCGTGACGGAAGGCGAGATGGAAGATTGCTTTCTGATCTTCGTCTCCGGTGAAGTCGCCGTCAGGCAGGCGGGCAACCTGATACGCGTGCTGCGTCGGGACGATTGCTTCGGAGAGATGGCTTACCTGAACGGCGTGCGCCGGACGGTCACGCTCGAAGTCGTCGCGCCCACGGCAGTGGTGCGCGTCAATGCTGCGCTGATGCAGCGGGCGTCGATGGAGTGCCAGTTGAAGTTCACCCAGCAGTTTTTATATACGCTGCTCGAGCGGCTGGGGGCGCACTGAAGCCTTTACCCTTCGCCGCTAACCTCTGATCCTTCTTCCGCGAACGTTTCGGCCATCAGCCGCTCGAAATGGTCCAGTTCGAACGGCTTGCGCACCGTCGGCCGGTCGCGGTAATCCTCGCGCAGCATGTCGACGCCGTAGCCCGTCATGAAGATGAAAGGAATGCCGAGTTCGTCGAGCTTCTCCGCAATCGGGTAGCTCGTTTCGGTTCCCAGATTCACATCCAGCAGCGCGCCGTCAAAGGCTTCCGATTCGGCCAGCTCGAGCGCCTGCTCGACGGATGCGGCCGTGGTCGCTGTGCAACCGAGCATCCCCAGCCAGTCTTCGATCAGCATGACGAGCATCATCTCGTCCTCGACGACAAGCAGATGCTTGCCGGGCAGTACCGCATTTTCCCCCTCAAACAGATTCATGCCATGGCTCCGACAGCAAGAGATGCCTGTGCAGTGTCCAGCGGAAGGCTGATGTCGCAGCACAGGCCGCCGCGCTTGAAGTCCAGCGTCACGCCGGCGCGCAACTCGTGTTTAAGGCCTTGTTCAATCAGCCGCGACCCGAATCCCCGCCGCTGCGGTTTGGTCACGGGCGGACCGCCGCGCTCGACCCATTTGAGGTGGAGGTGCTGCCTCCCGCCTTCATCGCGTATGTGCCAATGCACGTCGACGACGCCTTGCAGCGTCGACAGCGCGCCGTACTTCACGGCGTTGGTGGCAAGTTCGTGCAGCGCCATGCCAAGCGCCAGCGCGGTCTTTGCGTTCACTTGCATACTCTCATCGCCATGGGCTGTCCAGCGCGGCTGAGCCTTCGACTGATAGGGCGCCAGCTCCAGTCCTATCAGGTCGTGCAGCGAGGCGCCGTGCCAGTTGCTGCGCATCAGGAGTTCGTGCGTATGTCCCAGCGCGATCAGCCGCGAAATAAAGTCCTTCTGAAACGTCTTGCGGTCGGTGGTGCTGTGCAGCGTCTGCATCGCGATCGACTGCACCGTCGCGAGCGTGTTCTTCACGCGGTGGCTCAGCTCGTGGAGCAGCAGCTCCCGATGCACTTCCGCGGCGCGACGATCGGAAATGTCGCGGGCAATTTTCGATGCGCCGATGATGGTGCCGTTCCTGTCCCTGATCGGCGACACCGTCAGCGAAATGTCCACCCGGCTTCCGTCCTTGCGCTGGCGCACGGTGTCGTAATGGTCGATCGATTCGCCGCGCCGGATACGGGCAAGTATCTCGGGCTCTTCATCCTGGTGGTCATTCGGGACCAGGATATCGACCGACTTGCCCACTGCTTCCTGTGCCGTGTAACCGAACAGTCGTTCGGCGCCGTGGTTCCACGTCTGGATAATGCCGTTGAGATCCTTGCTGGCGATGGCGTCGTCGGACGACTCCACGATCGCGGCAAGCTGCTGCGCGGCGCGCTCCATGCGGCGACTCCGTTCGATTTCAGCCCGCAGCGAATCTTCGCTCCGCGCGCGCTCGATCAGGTCGGCCGCCTGCCGCGCCAGCACGTCCAGCAGGCGCAGATCGATGGCGCTCGGATGATGCGGCTCGCGCCAGTGGGTCGAAATCATGCCCAGCGGCTTGCCACGGCGGGACATCAGCGGCGTGGACTGCACCGCGCGGATGCCCGAGCGGCGGTACTCTTCCAGATCCTGGGTACCGGCCATGAAGTCGCAGGTCTCGACGTCGTCGACGATTGTGCGGTTGCCGCTGGCGAGAGCTGCGCCACAGGTGCTGCCGGAGCTGGCTGTCACCCGCTTCCAGAAGCGGGCGGAAGCGGGATTAAACCCTTTCCATGCACGCAGGTGCAGCTCGTCGTTGCCCTGGGGCAGGAGTTGCACGCTGGCCGCGTCCGAGCGCATGACGGCGGCGGCAGCGTCCAGCAGTTGCCGGTACAGCGCATCCGGGTCGTCCTCCTGAATGAGCAGGGTGCTGAACTCCTGCAACTGCTGCGTCGCCGCGAGTTCAGTGGCCTGGCGCGCTTTGCTCGCGCGTAGCGCGACGGCGGAACGCTCCCGCTCGATCGCAATGCCGGCAAGGTGCGTAGCAATTTCCATCAACTGCGGACGTGCGGGGCTGGGGTCGCCGGGCTGACTGCGGTGCACCGCGAAGGACGCAAGTACATTTCCATCCGCACCACGGACAGGAAACGAATAGCACGCCTGCACGCCACAGTCGAGCATCAGTGCCCGCCACGCTTCGGCGTAGCGCTGCTCGGTGGCAACATCCTTCACGACAACCGGTCGGCCGTGATACGCGGCTTCACCGCAGGAGCCAAGATAGGGGGAGGTGACCAAGGCGCCATCCAGCGCCTGATGAAAGCTTTCCGGCAGACTCGGTCCGGCGCTCCGGCGAAAACGTTCTCCGTCGTCGTCGACGATCAGGATGGAGCAGCGAAGGTCGTCTTCCTGCGCTTCGATAAATTGCGTCAGCGCCGTCAGCGTCTCGTTCAGCGGTGCCCCGGCTGCGATCATCTCCAGCACACACGTTTGTCCGATCAGCAGCTTGTTTTCGCGCTGAAGCGGCGCCTCGGAGATGGCGTTTTCGACGATTTCCATGGCTGTCGTTTCGTCCTCTGCCTTAGAGCGGCTCCCTGATATTGATCCAATCCCACCGCACTCAACCCCGGCTAGATATCCTTGTCCCGCTCCACCTGCGCGTAAGCCGAGTGATTGTGGATCGACTCGAAGTTCTCCGAGGAGACCTGGTAATAACGGATGCGGTCATCGCGGTCAAGGCGCACGGCGATGTCGCGAACGATGTCCTCGACGAACTTCGGATTGTCGTAGGCGCGCTCGGTGACGTACTTCTCGTCCGGCCGTTTCAGCAGCCCGTACAGCTCGCAGGAGGCTTCGGCCTCGATTACGTCGATCAGCTCCTCCAGCCAGACGAAACCGCGCATGCGCGCGGTCAGCGTGACGTGCGAGCGCTGGTTGTGCGCGCCGTAGTCCGAGATCTTTTTCGAGCACGGGCACAGACTGGTGACCGGCACGACAACCCGCACCATGATGCAGTTCTCGTCCCCGCGCCGTACGCCGATGAAGGTCACGTCGTAATCCAGCACGCTGGTGACGCCCGACACCGGCGCCTGCTTGCTGATGAAGTAGGGGAAATTCATCTCGATGTGCCCGGACCGCGCTTCGAGCCGGCTGGTCATCTCGCCGAGCATGTCCTGGAACGAGGCCACCGAAATCTCGCGCTCGTGGCAATTCAGTATCTCGACGAAGCGCGACATGTGCGTGCCCTTGAAGTGCGCGGGCAGGTCCACGTACATGTTGAACATCGCCACGGTATGCTGCTCGCCGCCGGAACGGTCCTTGACCCGGACCGGATGGCGGATGTCCTTGATGCCGACCTTCTGGATCGGGATGTGGCGGGTGTCCGCGCTGGATTGCACGTCCGCGATCGGTGTCGCCGGGCGTTTTCGTTTCATATCCATCAGGCTACTCCTCCGGCGCAAACGGCTCGACGCTGCCGTCTTTCAGCAGGATTTCGACTTTCTGCTCGGCCTCGGTAAGCGCCTGCTGACAGACACGCGTCAGTTTTACTCCGCGCTCGAAGTGCTTGAGCGCCGTATCGAGACTGATGTCGCCCTGTTCGAGCGCCGCCACGACCGATTCCAGCTCCTTGAGCGCGCTTTCGAAATCCGGGGCCGTCTCGGCCGATGTCGTTTTCTTGGGCATGTCCCCGCCAGAACGCAAAAGGTCAAACCGCCATTTTAACAGGTGCGGCCGGTAATCCCGCAAATTATCATTGTTGACTTTGTTCCGGGCGCAGATTACATTTCCGGGGGCTTAGACTTAGTCTAAACTGAATACTACTAGTAGAAGCTGGAGGAAGGCATGGAACTCAAGGGCAGCAAGACAGAATCGAACCTGAAAGAGGCGTTCGCGGGCGAATCGCAGGCCAATCGCCGCTACCTGTACTTCGCCGCCAAGGCGGACGTCGAAGGTTACAACGACGTGTCGGCGGTGTTTCGTTCGACTGCCGAAGGCGAGACCGGCCACGCGCACGGCCACCTGGAATACCTCGAGGCGGTCGGCGACCCGGCCACCGGCCTGCCGATCGGCGCGACCGACATGAACCTGAAGGCCGCGATTGCCGGCGAAACCCACGAGTACACCGACATGTACCCGGGCATGGCCAAGACCGCCCGCGACGAAGGTTTCGACGAAATCGCCGACTGGATGGAAACGCTGGCCAAGGCCGAGCGTTCGCACGCCAACCGCTTTCAGAAGGCGCTGGACGGGCTGGAAGGCTAAAGGCCGCCCAATCGATGCACCGCGGGGCGGCACATGCCGCTCCGCGGCACACGTCCACGGATCTCCATGTCTGACGAAAACTCCCGCGAAGGCGGCCTGGTCGCCCCTACGCGCCATCCGATTGACTGGCGCAACCCCGACTTTTACAACGAGGAAGCGCTCATCGGCGAGATGGAGCGCATCTTCGACATCTGTCACGGCTGCCGGCGTTGCTTCAACCTCTGCAATGCCTTCCCGACGCTGTTCGACGCGATCGACGAATCGGAAACGATGGAACTCGACAGCGTCGACCGCAAGGTCTACTGGAAAGTCGTCGACCACTGCTACCTGTGCGACATGTGCTACATGTCGAAATGCCCGTACGTGCCGCCGCACCCGTGGAATGTCGACTTCCCCCACACGATGCTGCGGGCCAAGGCGGTCAAGCGCAAAAACGAGGGCACGACATTTCGCGACCGTACGCTCAGCTCCACCGACACGATGGGCAAGTTCGCCGGCATCCCGATCGTCGCCGAAACGGTCAACGCGGTGAACAACAACAGCATCGCCCGCAAGGCACTGCACAAAACCTTCGGCGTCCATCAGGACGCGGTGCTGCCGAAGTTCCACGGCAAGACGCTGCGCAAGCGCCTGAAAAACCGACCGGAGCTGGCGCTCACGCCTGAACCGGCTGAAGGCACCACCGGCAAAGTCGCGCTGTTCACCACCTGCTACGGCAACTACAACCGCCCGGAAATGGGCGAAGACCTGGTCGCCGTCTTCGAACACAACGGCATCCCGGTGCGCCTCGCGCAGCAGGAAAACTGCTGCGGCATGCCCAAGCTCGAACTGGGCGACCTGGAAGCGGTCGAGAAACTCAAAAGCGGCAACATCCCGGTACTCGCGAAACTGGTCGACGAAGGCTACGACATCGTTGCCCCGGTGCCGTCGTGCGTACTCATGTTCAAGCACGAACTGCCGTCACTGTTCCCGGACGACCCCGACGTCGCCAAGGTGCGCGACGCGACGTTCGACCCGTTCGAATACCTGATGCGGCGCCACAAGGCCGGCAAGCTGGATACCGAATTCAAAAACCCGCTCGGCAAGGTCGCCTACCACGTCCCGTGCCATCTGCGGGTGCAAAACATCGGCCTCAAAACCCGCGACCTGCTGCAACTCGTTCCCGACACCGAAGTGCAGGCGATCGAACGCTGCTCCGGGCACGACGGCACCTATGCCGTGAAAGCCGAATTTCATGAAACGTCAATGAAAATTGGCAAGCCGGTAGTCAATCGGGTACAAAAGGCTGAGGCGGCACATTACGCCAGCGATTGCCCGATGGCCGCCGACCAGATCATGAATGGTCTTGAGAGCGACGAGAAACCGGCACATCCGCTGGGCCTTCTTCGCAAGGCCTACGGTATTTAAAATCTGCCCGGGGTTCTTGTCCCTTCTCCCTCAGGGAGAAGGTTAGGATGAGGGGGGCAATTAACACCCCTCACCCCGGCCCTCTCCCTGAGGGAGAGGGAGCTAAAGAGTCGGCTTTAGCTTTAGCCGGTGGAGCGTTCACGCCGCGTGAGCGCAGGCGCACGTGCCGGTAGCTATTTTCCGGGGCGTGTGAGGCAGGATGCCGAACCCGGAGCCTCCATGGACGGATTTACGGCGTCCCGGAAAATAGCTACCGGTGCGGGCGCCGGCAACGAAGCAACATCAACAGGACAATCCGATGGAAAAACTGACGCGCGACGATCTGCTGAGCCTGGAACAGTACGCGGATAAACGCATGGAATTCCGCCAGCGCGCGCTGGCGCACAAACGCGACCGCAACCTCGCCATCGGGCCCAACGTCACGCTGCTGTTCGAAGACCGCCTGACCATCCAGTACCAGATCCAGGAAATGCTGCGTGTCGAACGCATCTTCGAATCGGCCGGCATCCAGGACGAACTGGACGCCTACAACCCGCTGATTCCGGACGGCCGCAACTGGAAAGCGACCATGCTGATCGAATTTCCGGACGTCAACGAGCGCCGCCAGGCCCTGGCGCGATTAATCGATATCGAAGACAAAGTCTGGGTGCAGGTGAACGGCTGCGAACGCATCGTCGCCGTGGCCGACGAAGACCTTGAACGCGGCACGCCCGAAAAAACCGCCGCCGTCCACTTCCTGCGCTTCGACCTCGACGACGCCTCCATCCGCGCGCTCAAGGACGGCGCCTCTGTCAGCGCCGGCGTCGACCACCCCGAGTACCAGCACTCGGTGGGCCCGATCCTCGAAAATATCCGGAGAAGTTTGCTCGCCGATCTCGATTGACGCCCAACGACTGGTACAATCGCTCGCCATGAGCAGCCAGTATGATGCCGCCGCTATCGAAGTTCTAAGCGGCCTCGACCCCGTGCGCAAGCGCCCGGGCATGTATACCGACACCACCCGCCCGAACCACCTCGCCCAGGAAGTCATCGACAACAGCGTCGACGAGGCGCTGGCAGGTCATGCGAAGCGTATCGACGTCACGTTGCACAAGGACGGTTCGCTGGAAGTCAGCGACGACGGCCGCGGCATGCCCGTCGACCTGCACCCGGAAGAAAAAATCCCCGGCGTCGAACTGATCCTGACGCGGCTGCACGCCGGCGGCAAATTCTCCGCGCGCAACTACCGCTTCTCCGGTGGACTGCACGGCGTCGGCGTATCGGTCGTCAACGCGCTCTCCAGCCACCTCGAAATCTGGATCCGACGCGGCGGGCAGGAATACAACATGGCCTTCAAGGACGGGTACACGGTGTCCGCCCTCGAAGCCATCGGCAAGGTCGGCAAACAGAATACCGGCACCACGCTACGATTCTGGCCGGACGCCAAATACTTCGACTCGGCCAAATTCTCCATTCCGCGCCTGGAACACGTCTTGCGCGCCAAAGCCGTACTGTGTCCGGGCCTGCATGTCACGCTGACGGCCGAAGGTGGCGAACAGAAGGAATGGTACTTTGAGGCCGGCCTCACGGATTACCTGGCCGAAGCGCTTGGCGACGCGGAACGGCTGCCCGAAGAGCCATTCGTCGGCAGCTTCGAAGGCACGACCGAAGCGGTCGACTGGGCGCTGGCCTGGCTGCCGGCGGAAGGCGAGTTGATAACGGAAAGCTACGTCAACCTGATTCCGACCATCCAGGGCGGCACGCACGTCAACGGCCTGCGCACCGGCCTGACCGACGCGGTGCGCGAATTCTGCGAGTTCCGCAACCTGATCCCGCGCGGCGTCAAACTGACGCCGGACGACGTCTGGAACCGGCTGTCATATGTGCTGTCGGTCAAGATGAACGATCCGCAGTTCTCGGGCCAGACAAAAGAACGTTTGTCGTCGCGCCAGTGCGCGAGCTTCGTCGGCGGTGTTGTCAAGGACGCGTTCGCGCTGTGGCTGAACCAGCACACGGATGCCGGCGAGAAGATCGCCGAACTGGCGCTCGAAAACGCCCAGGCGCGCCTGCGTACCAGCAAAAAGGTGGTGCGCAAAAAAGTCACCAGCGGCCCGGCCCTTCCCGGCAAGCTCGCCGACTGTACCAGCCAGGATCCGACCCGCGGCGAACTGTTCCTGGTCGAGGGTGACTCCGCCGGCGGCTCCGCCAAGCAGGCCCGCGACCGCGAATACCAGGCGATCATGCCGCTGCGCGGCAAGATCCTGAACACGTGGGAAGTCGACCCGGCGCAGGTGCTGGGCTCGCAGGAAGTCCACGACGTCAGCATCGCCATCGGCGTCGAGCCCGGCAGCAACGATCTGAAAGGCCTGCGCTATCACAAGATCTGCGTGCTGGCGGACGCCGACTCCGACGGCCAGCACATCGCTACGTTATTGTGCGCGCTGTTCCTGAAGCACTTCCGCCCGCTGGTCGAACAGGGCCACGTATTCATCGCGATGCCGCCACTGTACCGCGTCGACGTAGGCAAGCAGGTTTTTTACGCGTTGGACGACGCCGAACGCCAGGCCGTCTTCGACCGCATCGAAGCGGAAAAGCTCAAGGGCAAGGTATCGGTCACCCGATTCAAGGGGCTGGGCGAAATGAGTCCGCTACAGCTTCGCGAGACCACAATCTCGCCGGACACGCGCCGCCTAGTGCAACTGACGATCGACGGCAACGACAAGACCGACGACCTGCTGGACATGCTGCTGGCAAAGCGCCGTTCGCCGGACCGCAAGGCGTGGCTGGAAGAGAAGGGCAACCTTGCGGAGGTATGAGGAAGAGCGGGGTTCGGGATTCGGGGGTCGGGGTTCGGGATTCGGGGGTCGGGGTTCGGGAAGAGAAACCGATCTATCCGCGCATTTATGCGGCGGTGCGTGACATTCCTCCGGGCTACGTTGCGACGTATGGCGGTATTGCGCGTCATGTCGGGGCGTCGACGCCGCGCCAGGTCGGCTATGCGATGGCCGCGTTGCCGGCCGGCAGCGATGTGCCGTGGCATCGGGTCATCAATTCGAGAGGCGAAGTCAGCACGCGACAATCCGGTTACGGTGCATCCGAGCAGCGTACGTTGCTGGAGGACGAGGGCGTGTTTTTCGATCGACGCGGCAGGGTCGACCTGGCGAAGTTTGGCTGGTTGTCGTGAATCACCCCAACCCTCTCCCGAAGGGAGAGGGGGCTAAGAGAGCTTTGGCTGGTCCCTTGCTCCTTCTCCCTCAGGGAGAAGGTTGGGACGAGGGGATAAATTGCCTGCCGGCCAGGAAGGCCGGCTCTTCAACTGCGATTTGAGCGCAGCCGAAGATCGGGCCAAAAAAGGGGGAAACAAGGAACATTGTCCGAAGCCATGGATGGCTGAGTTATGTTCCGGCCCCCTTTTTCGGCCCGATCTTCGGGAAGTCGTCAGCACAGGGATGTGCTGACGACCAAGCTCCATGAGCATGGTTTTGCCTACTTTTGCCAAAACAAAAGTAGGCCGGCCGCCGGGCCGGGACCCGGCACCTAATTCACCGCGCGGAGCGCGCACAAAACCTAATCCATGAGCACAACAGACGTAATCAACTACGAACGCCAACCCCTAAAAACGTTCACAGAAAAGGCGTACCTCGATTACTCAATGTCAGTAATCCTGGACCGCGCGCTACCCCACATAGGCGACGGCATGAAACCCGTCCAGCGCCGCATCGTCTACGCCATGTCCGAACTGGCGCTAAACGCCGGCGCCAAACCGAAAAAATCCGCCCGCACCGTCGGCGACGTACTGGGCAAGTTCCACCCCCACGGCGACCTGGCCTGCTACGAAGCCATGGTCCTGATGGCGCAACCGTTCGCCTACCGCTACCCGCTGATCGACGGCCACGGCAACTGGGGCTCGATCGACGATCCGAAGTCGTTCGCGGCCATGCGCTACACCGAGTCGCGGCTGACGCCGTACGCGGCGGTGCTGCTGTCCGAACTGGGGCAGGGCACGGTCGACTGGCAGCCGAACTTCGACGGCACGCTCGGAGAACCCAGGCTGCTGCCGGCGCGGTTACCGAACCTGCTGCTGAACGGCGTCAGCGGCATTGCCGTCGGCATGGCGACCGACATCCCGCCGCATAACCTGAACGAGGTCGCCCAGGCCTGCATTCACCTGCTGGACAATTCGAAGGCGGACGTTGCCGAACTGGTCGAGCACATCCAGGGGCCGGATTTCCCCACCGGTGGTGAAATCATCACGCCGGCCGAAGAACTGCTGGCGATGTACACGTCCGGCAACGGCAGCGTGCGCGTACGCGCCGTATATGAGCGCGAAGACGGCGACATCGTCATCACGGCGCTGCCGTTCCAGGTATCCGGCAGCAAGGTGCTGGAGCAGATTGCGACGCAGATGCGCGCGAAGAAACTGCCGATGGTCGACGACCTGCGCGACGAGTCGGATCACGAAAACCCGATCCGGCTGGTCATTACGCCGCGCTCGAACCGCATCGACGTCGATGCGCTGATGGCGCATTTGTTCGCGACGACGGATCTCGAGCGCAGCTACCGCGTCAACATGAACGTGATCGGCACCGACGGCCGGCCGCGGGTCAAGAACCTGCGCGATTTTCTCGACGAATGGCTCAAGTTCCGCCTGCACACCGTCACGCGGCGTTTGCAATTCCGGCTGGAGAAGGTCGAACGGCGCCTGCACATTCTCGACGGCTTGCTGATCGCGTTCCTGAACATCGACGAAGTGATCGCGATTATTCGTCACGAGGACAATCCGAAGGCCGAGTTGATTGCACGCTTCAAGTTGAGCGATGAACAGGCCGAAGCGATTCTTGAACTGAAATTGCGTCATCTCGCGAAGCTCGAGGAAATGAAGATCCGAGGCGAGCAGGCCGATCTGGCGGCCGAGCGCGACACGCTGACGAAGACGCTCGGTTCCAGGGCCCGCCTGCGCAAGCTGGTACGGACCGAACTGGAGCAGGACGCCGCGCAGTTTGGCGACGAGCGCCGCTCAAGGTTGGTCGAGCGTCAGGCCGCGCAGGCGCTGGATGAAACCCAGTTGCTGCCGAGCGAGCCGGTGACGGTGGTGCTTTCCCAGCGGGGCTGGATTCGCGCGGCAAAAGGACACGATGTTGACGCGGCGGGTTTGAACTACAAGGCGGGCGACGCTTTCCTGGCTGCAGCCGAAGGGCGCAGTAATCAGCAGGCAATTTTCGTCGACTCGACCGGGCGCGCATATACGTCCGTCGCCCATTCGCTGCCATCCGCACGCGGGCAGGGCGAGCCTCTTTCCGGGCGATTCAATCCACCGGACGGCGCAACTTTCGCAGGGGTCATGGCCGGAGACGCGGACGATCGCTGGATCGTCGCCAGCGATGCGGGCTACGGTTTTGTGCTGCGCCTTGGCGAGGCGTCGTCGCGCAACCGCGCCGGCAAAGCATTGCTTAATGTCCCGAAGGGCGCGGCGGTGCTGGTGCCGACGGCGGTGGCGGATCCGGCGACTGACCGGCTGGCCGTGGTCGACAACGAGGGCCGGCTGCTGGTATTTCCGGTCAGCGAGCTGCCGGAACTGGCACGCGGCAAAGGCAACAAGCTGATGGCAATTCCGGCGAAGAAGGCCGCCGCACGGGAGGAATACCTCGTGGCGATGCTGAGTGTGCCGGCCGATGACACACTGGTGATACTGAGCGGTCAGCGGCACATGCGCCTGAAACCCGCCGAACTTGATGACTATGTCGGCGAGCGCGGCCGGCGCGGCGCGAAATTGCCGCGTGGCTTCCGTAAGGTGGACGGGCTGGTGCTGGCGTCCAAGGCGTAGCGCCAGGCGCTATTGGACGCCGTACTTGAGCTTGCTGTTCAGCGGGCCGGAGTGTTCGATGATGGCGCCCGGCTCCTGCAGATAATTGCCCTGAATATACTGCACGCCCATCTGCCATAGCATCGCGATCGCGTCGGCGCTTTCGACGCGCTGCGCGATCGTTTCGGTGTTCTTCGACTTCGCTTTTTCGACCAGCGCTTCGACGCGGCCGCGTTTTTCATTGTCGGTATTCATGTCGCGCACCAGGTCGTCCCGAAGCTTGATGAAGTCGACCTTCAGATGGTCCAGCACGCCCAGTGAATTGCGGCCCATGCCGAATTGTGCGATGGCGACGGCGCAGCCGGCTTTCCGAAGCAGGTCGATAAACGCCTTGACCTCGCGCAGGTGCTTGTCGAGATAATCCTCGGGCACCTGAAATATCAGGCTCTCCGCGGGCAGGGACGGCGCGTTCTTCAGCAGCCCCTGCAGCCATTCGTTCATCTTCGGGTCCAGCAGAAATTGCGACGAAACGCGCAGGAAGAAGCGCGAGTTCTGGTTCGCCTTGCTGTGACGGATCGCGACGGGCAGCGCGTGGGCGACAACCCATTTGTCGATCGCCGGCATCAGCTTGTGCCGCTCGGCATAGGGCATGAATTTAGCCGCCGGTATGATCGTGTCGTCACCTTCCTTGAGTTGCACCAGTACGTCCTGCAGGTCGACGCTCGAGCCTTCCAGGCTGGCAATCGGCTGATACACGAGTTGCAGCGTATTATTCTTGAGCCCGCTGGTAATTCGCTTGACCCAGCTCGCGTCCGAGCTGCCTTCTTCCGTACCAACGTCCGCGGGCTGATAAATGACATGGCGGTTGCCGCCACTCCGGGTGGCGTTGCGGCTGGCTTCGAGCGCCTGTGACAGCAATAGCTCCGGCTCGGCCAGCGCTTCGATTTCGGTAATGCCGATGCTGCACGTCATGCTGGTCGAGCCGCTGCCGGCTTCGAATACCGTATCAGCGACGGATTTACAGAGAGTGGTTGCCCATTTCTCGATATCCTTGACTGCCGGTCGCGTCAGCACGATGACGAATGTGTCGTCGTCGAAACGGCCGACCGGCTCATCCTTGTTGATGCTGGCGTTCACCAGTTCCACCAGCCGGTCGATGATGCGGCCGCTGGCGTAGGCGCCGACACTCGTTTCAACCGCGGCGAATTCATCCGCCGTCACCAGCGCCAGCGCCCGCACGGCTTTGTCGTCGACCTTGATCTTGCGCAGTTGCTCGAGGAAGTAGGCGCGGTGATACAGGCCGGTCAGCGGGTCGCGGTGGCGAATGTCGGCTAGCGACGCCTTCAGTGCCGCCGCCTCGCGTTCACGTTCGCCCAGTTGCTGTTCCAGCTCCGGCGACAGCTGAGCAACGCGCGCCGCGAGCCGGATGCACGATTCGCCGTCCACGACGTCGGGCGCCAGCGAAATGGTTGCCGGAAACGCTTCGCCCCTGGCGTTGATACCCTGCAGCTCGAGATCGTCGGTGGCGTGGCCGTGCTTGACCGCCTGCTGAATGGCAGTCTTGAGCGTCCCCTGCGAGTCGGCATCGAATACGTCCATGACCGGAATACCTTCGATATCGTCAGCCGAGGCATAGCCGAAAAGCTTGAGATAAGCCGGGTTGGCGTGCATGTGGATGCCGTCCTGTATGTAGGCGATGGCATCCGCCGATTCGCTCAGCAGCTCGCTCAGGCGCGTCTCGTAGTCCGACAGCGCGTCCTCGTAGCGTTGCAACTGCGCCGTCATCCGCGCGACCGGTAATTCGCGTTCGATGACCGCCTTCAGGTGGGAGGAGTTCGCCATGGTGACCAGGTCGCGCGCGCCCTGGCTCATCAGCGCGGCGATGTCGAGCGCGTCAGCCTGCTTGCCCAGCGCGATGATCGGCACATCGGGCGCACGCGCATCGCGCAACCGCACGAGATCGGGCAGGCTGACCGGCGGGTCGTCGGCTACGAAGAACAGCAATTCCGGATGGTTGCCGAGCGACTTGTCGAGCACCTCGGTGTCGCCGCCCCAGGACGAGCGGACGCGCATCCCAAGGCTGCGCAACAGGCCGTTCAGGTGCTCCGCGTCGTTCTGGGTTCTGCTTGCGACGAGAATGAGCAGAGTTGTTTGTTCAGGCAAGGGTCAGTCGCTCCCCGTATATTTAATGATTACTTTACCTGATTTATCTATCCGGTTGATCTTACTCGACAACCGCCGCTGGAACCAGCGTCTTTGACGGTGCACCGGCGTCTTCGCGAACCAGCTTCGGCACCAGGTAGCCCGGCAGCCGGGCCTGTAATTCCGTATGCAGTTGAAGCGCTGTGCTGACGGGGATGTCGAAATGGGCCGCGCCGGCCACGCGGTCGAGCAGGTGCAGATAATAGGGCATGACATTCGCGGCGAACAGCGACTCGCTCAAGGCGGCCAGCGCGTTGACGGAATCGTTCACGCCGCGCAGCAGCACGGACTGGTTCAGCAGCGTAGCGCCGGCCGATTTCAATTTGTCGCATGCCGAAGCGACGGGTGCGTCTATCTCGCTGGCGTGGTTCACGTGCACGACGACGACTTTCCGCAGCGGCAGCGGCGCAAACCAGTCGAGAAACGCGTCATCGATTCGCGACGGCAGCACGACCGGCTGGCGCGTGTGGATGCGCAGGCGGCGCACATGAGGGATGTCGGCAATCGCGGCGGCAAGTTCCGCCAGTCGGCGGTCGGTCAGGGACAGCGGGTCGCCGCCGCTGAGGATGACTTCAGCGATGGTCGTATCGGCACGGATGTAATCGAGCGCGTCTCGCCAGCGGCCGCCGCGCGGATTCTCCTGTCCGTAGGGAAAGTGCCGCCTGAAGCAATACCGGCAATGAACGGCGCAGGCGCCGGTTGCAACCAGCAGCGCGCGGCCGTGGTATTTGTGCAGCAGGCCCGGCCGCGCGGCGCTCGGCAGGTCGCCCACCGGATCTGTGGTGAAGCCGGGCGCCGACGCGGTCTCGGCATTCAGCGGCAGCACCTGGCGGAGCAGCGGATCATGTGGGTCGCCGATCCGCATGCGGGCGACAAAGCCGCGTGGAACGCGCAGCGGGAACAGCCGGGCGGCGGCGCGCGCGCCATCCAGCAGCGCCGGATCGAGCGCGAGCATCGACAGCAGGTCCGCCGGATCGGTCACGGCCTGCTGCAATTCAGTCTGCCAGCGTGTCTGCGTTCCGGTTATCATAAGACGTTTAAATCTGCGGGATGGCAAGTTTACATTTATGGCAACGTACAGCACCAACGAATTCAAAGGCGGCCTGAAAATCATGCTCGACGGCGATCCGTACACGATCGTCGAGAACGAGTTCGTCAAGCCTGGCAAGGGCCAGGCATTCAACCGCGTCAAGATCCGCAACCTCAAGAGCGGCCGGGTGATCGACCGCACCTTCAAGTCCGGCGAAACGGTCGATAGTGCCGACGTCGTCGAAACGGAAATGCAGTATCTCTACAATGACGGGGAGTTCTGGCATTTCATGAAGCCGGATACCTTCGAACAGTTTGCCGCCGGTCCCGCTGCGGTGGAAGGTGCCGTGCAGTGGCTGAAGGCCGAGGACATGTGTAACGTGATCCTGTGGAACGGCGACCCGCTGTCGGTCGAAGCGCCGAACTTCGTCATTCTGCAGATTACTGAAACCGATCCGGGCGTGCGCGGCGACACCAGTGGCGGCGGCGGCAAGCCGGCGACGCTGGAAACCGGTGCTGTGGTGCGCGTGCCTTTGTTCGTCGATCAGGGCGAGATGATCAAGGTCGATACACGCACCGCGACGTACGTGGCGCGGGCGAAGGAGTGAGCAAGAGCGGGGTTCGGGGTTCGGGATTCGGGACTCGGGTAGAAGTCGGGAGCGCGGATTCTTTTGCCCGAACCCCGAACCCCGAATCCCGAACTCCGGTTTCCTGGCGCCCGACAGCGCCGATCGCCAACCTCCGCAAACGCGCTGAAATCCTCGCCGTCGTTCGCGCCTTCTTTGCACAACGCGACGTTCTGGAAGTCGAAACGCCGCTGCTCTCCGGCGCCGCGGTAACCGACATCCACCTGGACAGCATCGCTGCCGGCGGCGGCTACCTGCACACGTCACCGGAGTTCGCCATGAAGCGTCTGCTCGCCGCAGGCGCCGGCGATATCTACCAGATCTGCAAGGTGTTCCGGGCCGGCGAAGCCGGGCGCCATCACAACCCGGAGTTCACGCTGCTGGAGTGGTATCGCCCCGGTTGGGGTTACCGCCGGTTGATGGCGGAAGTGGCGGAGCTGCTGGCGCAGGTGCTGGCTATCGACATCGAGTCCGAGTACGTGAGCTATCGCGACGCGTTCGTGCACAAGCTCGGCCTCGACCCTTTCCCGGCGTCGGTGGACGTGCTCGAAACCGCCGCTGATCATGCTGGCCTGGGCGACGCCGGACCGCTCGATCGCGACGGCTGGCTGGACCTGCTCGCGGGCGCTTGCGTGTATCCGGCGCTGGGCAAGGACCGGCTCTGCTTTATTCATGATTTTCCGGTATCGCAGGCCGCGCTGGCGCGGGTGCGACACGACGAGCCGCCGGTGGCCGAACGTTTCGAAGTCCTGTTCAACGGACTTGAACTCGGCAATGGTTTTACCGAACTGACCGATGTCGACGAGCAGCGGCGGCGTTTCGAGCACGATCTGGCGCACAGACGCGCACAGCGGCGCGCCGAGCCGCCGATGGATGCACGGTTTCTGGCAGCACTCGAAGTGGGGCTGCCCGAGTGCGCCGGCGTGGCGATCGGGTTGGACCGGGTGGTGATGCTCGCGTGTGGCGCCGGCCGCATTGGCGAAGTTACAGCTTTCACAGCGGAGAACGCGTGATGTTCGAACTCAAGCAAGTCGATAACAGCAATAAGCAGTCCCTGTACGCGGAACTGGTCGAACAGGCACGCGCGCTGGTGCACGATGAAAAGGATCTGATCGCCAACACTGCGAACCTCAGCGCATTACTTTTTTACGCGCTGCCGGACGTCAACTGGGTAGGCTTTTATCTGCTGAAGGAAGACCAATTGGTCGTCGGGCCGTTTCAGGGCAAGCCGGCCTGCATTCGTATTCCGATGGGGAAGGGCGTCTGCGGCACCGCGGCGGCGCAACGTAAGTCGCTGGTGGTCGAGGACGTGAACGCGTTTGCCGGCCACATTTTCTGCGACAGCGACTCGCGCTCGGAAGTCGTCGTACCGCTGGTTTCGAACGATCAACTGCTGGGCGTGCTGGATATCGACAGCCCGAATCTGGCTCGTTTCGATGCGGACGATCAGGCAGGCCTGGAGCAGATAGCGGCGGTGCTGCTGGAGACGGTGGCTTAGGATTTGCGGCTGATTGTAAGTTCAAGTTACAATTAGCCCATGATACGCCGTTCCATAACCCCGGCGGTTCGCAAGCTGGCGGAAGACTACCCGGTTGTCGCCATCACGGGGCCCCGGCAGTCGGGTAAAACCACGCTCGCCAAGGGGCTTTTCCCGCGGCACGCTTATACGTCGCTCGAAGATCCCGATGTTCGCGAATACGCGCAAGAGGACCCGCGCGGGTTTCTTGCCGGCTTCGACGACGGGGTCATATTCGACGAGGTGCAACGGACGCCCGATCTGTTTGCTTATCTCCAGCGAATGGTGGACGAGGACAGCACGCCCGGCCGCTTCATCCTGACCGGCTCCCAACAGTTCGGCCTTCAGGCCGGCATTACGCAGAGTCTCGCGGGGCGGGTCGCAACCGTCAGCTTGCTGCCGTTCGACCTCGACGAGATACGTTCAGCAGGCAGGCTTCCCGAGCGGCTCGACGCGTTTCTCATGAATGGCGGCTATCCGCCAATTCACGATCGCGGCCTCGATCCGTCAACCTGGTACGCTAACTATGTGCGGACCTATCTCGAGCGCGATGTGCGTCAGCTGGTCAACGTGCGCGACCTGACGCAATTCCAGCGGTTTCTTCGCTTGTGCGCGGGCCGGACTGGACAATTGGTGAATCTGTCGGCGCTGGGTGACGATGCCGGCGTCAGTCACAACACCGCTCGCCAATGGTTGTCGGTGCTCGAGGCGAGCTTTGTCATTCACCGTTTGCCGCCCTATCACCGCAACTTCAACAAGCGGCTGGTGAAGACACCGAAGCTCCACTTCGTGGACGTAGGGCTCGCAGCATGGCTGTTGGGGATTGAGGAGGAAAGGCAGTTGTCCACGCATCCGCTGCGCGGAGCGCTGTTTGAAACCTGGGTGGTGAGCGAATTTCTCAAAGCGCGGGCGAACGCCGGACACCCATCCAATCTTGCTTTCTGGCGGGATCGCAGCGGCCACGAAATCGATCTGCTCCAAGAAGATGCGGAGCGGACAATGGCGGTGGAAGTGAAAGCGGGGGCGACGGTAGCCGGCGATGCGCTGCGCGGGCTGAAACAATGGCTGGAGCTGGCCGGAGAAGCGGCGGGGACGGCGATGCTCGTTTATGGGGGCAGCGATTCTCAGCGCCGAAGCGGCATCGAAATCGTGCCGTGGGCTGAGCTTCTCCATGACCGGGCCGAATGACGCCGGATAAATGAAAGTTTTTGCTGCTCACGTGTATTTAGTACCAGGACCTATGGAGAATACCGATGAGAAATTCAGCAAAGATATTGCTTGGACTTGCCATTTTGGCGCTCGTGATGGGGTTGGCCGGCTGCAACGGTGGTGGCGATAGCGCGAGCGACCTCGGCGGGAACAGCTCGCTGGTCCTACGCACCTATAAAGTGCCTGACGGGCGTGCAGTGAGCGTAGCAGCAGCTCTCAATGGCATCTTAAAAGGAGGTAAGAACACAATCGGAAGCGCGTCGACTGCGACCCATGGACAAATTCTCGTGTTAGCACCGGCAGCGGCGCGAGCGGGTGGAGACGGCCACTCAGCAAATTCAGGTTCAGCGGGCAGTGCAGCAGGCGCTGGCGTTGCCGAAGACGCATTTTAAAAAGGGCGCCTACATTACCCTGCCGACCCACCGCCGAGACGTGCGCATTCTTCTGGTGGCGTTCTCGCCGCTGACCCGTGTTGGCAGTTAATCTTGACCAGATATCGTGCCGATCCGCTGTCCGACCAGCACGCGTGAATCGGCGCCGAGTCCGGCGGCCCATTCGACCGCGCCGCGCGCGAACAACAGAATGACGGTCGAGCCCATGTTGAAGCGGCCCAGTTCGTCGCCGCGCTTCAGCGTCACACCCGGCTCGCCACCGTCGCCATAATGCCAGTCGCGGATCCGCTTGCCGTGCGGCGGCGTGATTTCGCCGGCCCAGACGGTCTCGATGCTGCCGACCAGCATCGCGCCCACCATCACCACAGCCATCGGCCCCGCCGGCGTTGCGAACAGCATCGCAACGCGTTCGTTGCGGGCAAACAGGCGCGGGACGGCGCGGGTGGTCGCCGGGTTGACGCTGAACAGCCGGCCCGGGATGTGGATCATGCGTTCGAGCGTGCCGTCGAGCGGCATGTGCACGCGGTGATAATCGCGCGGCGCAAGATACAGCGTTGTAAAGCTGCCGCCGGCAAAGCATTCCGCGAGTGCCGTGTCGCCGCCGAGCAGTTCCCGCGCATCGAATTCCCGGCCTTTCGCCTGAAAGATGCGGCCCTCGTTGATGCTGCCGAACTGGCTGCCGCGCCCGTCGACCGGTGAGACGCAGCTATCGGGCGCGCTGTCGATTGGCCGTACGCCCGTTTTCAGCGCGCGCGTAAAGAAGGCATTGAGGCTCGCGTAATGCGCCGGATCGGGATCTTCCGCCTCTCCCAGGTCGATGCCGTAGCGGCTGATCAGTGCATGAATCAGCCGGTTCTTGAGCCACGGTTGCTCGCGGCGAGTAACGTAGCGCCAAAGCCGGGAGAGGCCATGTTGCGGCAGCGGGTATTGCGCCAGCGCGGCGATGCGGTCGGAGCGATTGGGGTCGTAGGCGGACATGCGGCGGGGATACTACACGTTGCGGTATAGTAACGCACTCTTTTCTCCTGCTCTTCGACAACTATGGACGACGATAAGGCCGCGTTAGTCTCGATCGCCGATTGGGTGCGCTATCTTGCCAGCCGGTTCAACGAAGCCGGCCTTTTTTTTGGCCACGGCACGGGCAACGCTGTTGACGAGGCGCTGGCGCTGGTGCTGCATGCGCTTCATCTCGATCACGATCTGCCGCCGTGGCTGCTCGATACGCGCCTGACCGATAAGGAAAAGGCAGCCGTTGCCGAACTCGCCCACGAGCGGATCGACAGCCGCAAGCCGCTCGCCTACCTGACACACCGTGCATGGTTTGCGGGACTCGAATTTTACGTCGACGAACGCGTGCTTGTGCCGCGTTCGCCGCTGGCGGAGCTGATCGAACATCAGTTCGAACCGTGGGCGAATCCGGATTCAATCGAGGGCGTGCTCGACATCGGCACCGGCAGCGGCTGCATCGCGATTGCCTGCGCGCATTATCTGCCGGAGGCGCAGGTGGATGCTGTCGACATTTCCAGCGACGCGCTTGCGGTGGCCCGCGACAATGTCGCGCGGCACGGACTGGATGAGCAGGTACATTTGATTCAGTCGGATCTGCTAACAGATGTGCCGCGCACGCGCTACGACGTGATCGTCACCAATCCGCCCTATGTCGATGCCGCCGAGATGGCCGCGCTGGCGCCCGAGTTTCGCCACGAACCCGCGCTGGGTCTGGCGGCGGGCGAGGACGGGCTGGACTGCATCGCGCACATCCTGCGCGACGCGCACGACTACCTCACGCCCCACGGCATCCTCGTCGGTGAAGTCGGCGCCAGCCAGCCGGCGTTCGAGGCGCGCTTTCCCGAGCTGCCGGTTACATGGCTGGAGTTCGAGCGCGGCGGCAGCGGCGTGTTTCTGATCACGGCCGCCGATCTGGAGGATTGCGATGTCGGGTAACACCTTCGGCAAACTGTTTGCCGTCACCACCTTCGGCGAAAGCCATGGCCCCGCGCTCGGCTGCATCGTGGATGGTTGTCCCCCCGGGCTGGCGCTGAGCGAAGCGGACCTGCAGGCGGATATCGAACGCCGCCGCACCGGCAAGTCGCGCCACACATCGCAGCGCCGCGAACCGGACACGGTGCGGATTCTGTCCGGCGTGTTCGAAGGCGTGACGACCGGCACGCCGATCGGGCTCGTCATCGACAACGTCGATGCCAAACCGAAGGACTACGCCAAAATCGCCGACCGCTTCCGGCCCGGACATGCCGACTACACCTATCTGCACAAATATGGCGTGCGCGATTATCGCGGCGGCGGGCGCGCGTCGGCACGCGAAACCGTCATGCGCGTGGCGGCAGGTGCCATTGCGCGCAAGTTTCTGCGCGAACGGCTGGGGATCGAAATCCAGGGCTACCTGGCGCAGCTCGGCCCGATAACGCTTGAACCGGTCGATCTGGCGACGGTGGATGACAACCCGTTTTTCTGCGCCGATCCGTCGAAGGTCGACGAGCTGACCGGCTTCATGGACGCGTTGCGCAAGTCCGGCGATTCGGTGGGGGCTCGGGTGACAGTGGTGGCGCGCGGCGTGCCGCCGGGTCTCGGCGAGCCCGTCTTCGATAAGCTCGACGCGGCGATCGCCCACGCGATGATGGGCATCAACGCTGTCAAGGCCGTCGAAATCGGCGCCGGTTTCGATGCCGTCACGCAAACGGGAACCGAGCATCGCGACGAAATGACGCCGGAAGGCTTTTTGAGCAACAACGCCGGCGGTACTCTCGGCGGTATTTCCAGCGGTCAGCCGATTATGGTAAGCATCGCGCTCAAGCCGACGTCGAGCATACGGCTGCCCGGACGCGGCGTAAACACTGCTGGAGAGCCGGTGGAGGTGGTTACGCACGGCCGCCACGACCCGTGCGTCGGCATTCGGGTGACGCCTATCGCGGAAGCCATGCTCGCGCTGGTTCTAATGGATCATTATTTACGTCATCGCGCACAGAACGCGGATGTCCGCTCGCCAGCACCGACATTGGCGGGCGAGTCTGGGATTCGTTAAAATGGAACAGCTACGCGATTGAATTTTCAGCTATTTTCAAGGATTTTTAATGCAGGACTTTAAGGTGGCCGTGGTCGGTGCGACGGGCGCGGTCGGAGAAACGATGTTGTCGATACTTGCCGAGCGGAAGTTTCCGGCAAGCGAAGTGATTGCGCTGGCGAGCAGCCGCTCGGCCGGGCGCACCGTCGAATTCGGCAATCGTGAACTGGAGGTGCAGGACCTCGCCACGTTCGATTTCAGCGGCGTCGATATTGCGCTGTTCTCCGCCGGCGGCTCGGTGTCCGGCGAATACGCGCCTAAGGCGGCCGCGGCCGGCTGCGTGGTGATCGACAACACGTCCAAGTATCGCTACGACGATGAGGTGCCGCTGGTCGTTTCGGAAGTAAACCCGGAGGCGATCGGCGGTTATTGCAAGCGCAACATCATCGCCAACCCGAACTGTTCGACGATGCAGCTCATGGTTGCGCTGAAGCCGTTGCACGATGCCGCGGGCATCGAACGCATCAATATCGCCACGTATCAGGCGGTATCGGGTGCGGGCAAGCAGGCAATGGAAGAACTGGCGCACCAGACGGCGAATCTGCTGAATGGCCGCCCGGTGGAGCCGGGCAAGATGGCCAAGCAGATCGCGTTCAACGTGCTGCCGCAGATCGACGAGTACCAGGACAACGGCTACACCCGCGAGGAAATGAAGCTCGTGTGGGAAACCCGCAAGATCCTCGGCGACGCGTCCATTCAGGTCAACGCTACCGCCGTGCGGGTGCCGGTGTTTTATGGCCATTCGGAAGCAGTGCATATCGAAACGCGCAAGAAACTGTCCGCCGATGACGCGCGCAGTTTGCTGGCAAAGGCGCCGGGCATTGAAATGCTGGACGGCTTCGGCAAAGGCGAATTTCCCACGGCGGTGACCGAGGCGGCGGGTCATGACCCGGTATTCGTCGGCCGTGTCCGGGAAGATATTTCGCACCCGCGCGGGCTCGACCTCTGGGTGGTTGCGGACAATATTCGCAAGGGCGCAGCGCTGAATACGGTGCAGATTGCCGAAATATTGGTGGAAAACCATTTATCGGCTATAGTTGGCGCAATGTCGTAAGGCGATGCTTGAAGAAAATCGCCAAATTGCTTGGCGTTGTTGGCATTAACCGGATTTATGAGGGCCCGGACGCGGGCGGAACAGGGAGCGAAAATGAAGCGATTACTGGCCCTGTCAGGGCTGATCCTGGCGCTTGGGTCCCTTTCGTTTGGTGCGTTCGCGTTGGGGTTGGGCAACATCCAGCTGCATTCCGCGCTGGGTCAGCCGCTGGACGCGGATATCGCCCTCGTAGGCGCCGATAAGCAGGCCACGGCTGGTCTCAAAGTGAGCCTCGCCTCGGCGGCCGAGTTCGATCGTGCGCAAATCAATCAGACGGCGATACTGCAGTCGCTCCAGTTCACGGTGGTTCCGGATTCCAGCGGCTACCACGTCCACGTCAGCAGCACACAGCCGGTCAAGGAGCCCTTCCTGACGTTCCTGGTCGCGGCGCAGTGGCCCAGCGGCCAGATGCTGCGTGAGTACACCGTGCTGCTCGACCCGCCTAATTACGCGGCGGCCGGCGGTGGGGTGCAGGCGCCGGTGACGCAAAACGTGCCCGCCACCGAGATGTCTGCCGCGGCTGTGCCGCAGCCGGTGAGGTCCGCTCCCCGGGCCGAAACGATGTCCACCGCCGGCGGTAACTATGGTCCGATCCAGCGCGGCGAGACCTTGTGGAGCATCGCTCATAATCTGACTTCCGGCGAACCGGCTGAAGTCGATCAGATGATGATCGCGCTTTATCGGGCCAACCCGAACGCATTCAGCGGCAACATCAATCGCATGAAGGCCGGCCACGTTTTGCGCGTGCCGGACGGCGACAGCGTTCGCGCCATTAGCCCGCGCGAGGCCATCGCCGCCGTGCGCCAGGCCAACCTGGAATTTGCAGCGCCCTCGGAGGACGTGGCAGACGCCAGTGCAGCCGACGATGCCGCAGCCGACGTCGTGCCGGCAGTGGCTGAAGCTACGGACGCAGCGGCGGCCGATACCGGCGAAGCCGCGACCGCGGGCGGGCATCTGCAACTGGTGGCGCCCGGGGCGGCGGATGGAAGCGAAGCTGCTCCCGGCGACAGCCAGGCTGCAGCCGCGGTCGCAGCGGCCGCCCAACTCAAGGAACAGCTTGCGGCGGCGCAACAGCGTGCCGAGGCTGCCACCAGCCAGAATGCGCGGCTCAGCAGCCAGATCGATTCGCTCAAAAAAGAACTCGCTGAGACCAAGCGTCTGCTGAGCGTGCAGGACCAGCGGCTCAGTCAGTTGCAAAAACAGGTCCAGCAGCAGGCGCAGCAGCCGGCGAACGATGCCAGCGCTGTCGACACGGCGATCGCCTTTGTGACCGCGCCCCTGTTCCTGATAGGGCTGCTGGTGGTCTTTGTGCTGATCGTCGGCGCCGTCGTCATTCGGCGCCAGCAGCGAAAGGCTGTCGCGGCCCAGTCGGGCGAGCCGATACTGCCGGTGGTCGATGAGGCACAGACTGCGGAGCAGCCGGACGCAGCCGATGATGTTGAGGCGGCCGGTGCTGCAGTTACGGCGGAAGTCGCGGAGGCGACTGCAGCAGCGGCTCTCCCTGAAGCGTCTGCCGAGCCGGCGGACCCCATCGCGGAAGCCGATTTTCATATCGATTACGGCTTGTACGACCAGGCGGCGGACATCATCCGCAAGGGCATTGCGGACGATCCGGAGCGGGACGCGCTCAAGCTGAAATTGTTCCAGATTTATTTCGCGGCCGGGGATGCGCCGGCATACCGGGCTGCGGCCCAGGAATATGCGTCGGATTGGGGCGCGGATCACCCGGCCGAATGGGACGAAGTCACGACCATGGGCCGCAAGCTGGTGCCCGACGAGCCGCTGTTCGCGGCCGGCTACGAGGATGGAGCCGCGGCGCCCACCGCCGAGACGCCGACGGAACTGCCCGCCGAGCTGGGCGTGGAGACCGCTACTGAAGTCTCGACGGAATTCGGCCTGGACACCTCTGCCGGTGATTCTTCTGCGGAGGATGAAATTGTCGCGGACCCGCGCGACGATGATGCGCTGGACATCGATTTCGATCTCGGTGAGCCTGCGGAGGACAACTTTACCGGCGCCGAGACGGCCACCGATACCAGCGGTCTCCTCGGGGGCGACGGCGACGACAACTCGATCGACCTGGACCTGGGTGCCGACGCGCCGGGCACCGAGACGCAGCCGATAGCCGGGGACGAAACCGATGTCAGCGGCACGGCGGATTTCGACCTGTCCGGTCTCGAAGCCGAGTTGGGCGGTTCCGACAACAGCGGCCAGGCCGACGCTGGCAATCCGCTCCTCGACACGCAAACAGAATTTGAGGAGGCCATTCGCGAGCTGTCGGAGTTTGTCGACACGAATTTCCCCAAGGATACGGGCGACGAGCCGGAGGCCACGCAAGTGGCGTCGAGCGACTCCGCCGATGAGCCCGAGTTCACCATGCCGAATGCAGGCGGATTCGACGCTGGCGATTCCGATGGCGCCTTCCAGGATGAGGACGACGACGGCGTCGACGAAATGGACACCAAGCTTGATCTTGCGCGGGCCTACATGGACATGGGCGATCCGGAAGGCGCCCGCAGCATCCTTGAGGAAGTCATCGAGGAAGGCGCCCCGGATCACCAGGAACGGGCGCGGTCACTGCTGGACAAGGTCGGTTGATGAAGACGCCGGGATTCGGGGCTCGGGATTCGGGATTCGGGGAAGACTGGAAAACCGCGTAGAGCGGCATGTGTCGTCCGCTCGATGGCTGGTGAAAAGTTCATGTTTCGCTTCGCGGCGGGTGTCGAATACGATGGCGCGAAGTTCTTCGGCTGGCAGCGCCAGCACCATGCTCGATCGGTGCAGGGCGACCTGGAAGTGGCGCTGTCGGTGGTCGCCGATCGGCCTGTTGAGATTATTTGCGCCGGGCGCACGGATGCCGGCGTGCATGCCGAAGGGCAGGTGATTCACTTCGATACCGACGCCCGGCGCAGTGAGCGTTCCTGGCTGCTGGGCACGAATTCGAATCTCCCGGCCGACGTCGTGCTGCGCTGGTTGCGTGCTGCTCCGCCGGCATTCCATGCCCGCTTCAGTGCGCGGGCGCGGCACTACCGCTACACGATACTCAACCGCGACACGCGTCCGGCGATCGGCCGCGACTACCTTGCCGCGGAGCGCCGGCCGCTGGATATTGACGCTATGCGGCAGGGTGCGCAGGCGCTGGTCGGGGAGCATGATTTTTCGGCGTTCCGCGCGGCGGAATGCCAGGCTGCATCGCCGGTGCGGCGCGTGCTGCGGCTGACGGTCGAACAGCACGGCGAGCGGATGGATATTGACGTAGTGGCGAACGGCTTCCTGCACCATATGGTCCGCAATATTGCCGGCGTGCTGATCGCGATCGGCACTGGCAAGCAGCCGCCGGAGTGGGCGGCAACCGTCCTCGCCGGCCGCGACCGCAGCGCGGGTGGCGTCACCGCACCCGCAGGCGGGCTGCGATTCATGGGCGTGCTGTACCCGGACGAGTTTGATATGCCGCTGGGGCCGGAGAGCCGGGCGGTCTTTCAAGCGGTCGAGCTTTAGGCATTTTTGTTATCCTGTACGATTAATCCGGCTGGCCTTTCATGCCGCGCACCCGCATCAAAGTTTGTGGTCTCACTCGTGCCGAAGACGCCGCCTGCGCGGCGCGATTGGGCGCGGACGCCATCGGCGTCGTATTTTGCTCGCGGAGCCCGCGGGCGGTCACGCTCGATCAGGCGCGTGCGGTAATCGGTGCGCTGCCGGCATTCGTGACGGTCGCGGCGTTGTTTCTCGATCCGGAGCGTGACGAAGTGGAGCAGGTGCTGAACGCGCTGCCGATCGACCTGCTGCAGTTTCATGGCGACGAGCCGGCGGCATTTTGCGAGTCGTTCGCCCGGCCATACATCAAGGCGCTGCCGATGGCGGATGACATTGATTTGAACGCGGCCGCTCGGGATTACCGGCGCGCCCGCGCTCTGCTGCTCGATGCCCACGCGCGGGGTGAGCCGGGCGGGCAAGGCAAGACGTTCGCGTGGCGGCACATTGAGCTGCCGCGGCCGGTCGTGCTCGCCGGCGGCCTGGCACCGGACAATGTTGCGCGAGCAATTGCGACGGTGCAGCCGTGGGCGGTCGACGTATCGAGCGGCGTCGAGTCGGAGCCGGGCATCAAGAGCAGTGAACGCCTGGCGGCTTTCATCGAAGAGGTAAATCGTGCCGGCTACCACTAAGAGAATCTGGCCCGACGCCAACGGCCGCTTCGGCGACTACGGCGGCCGCTACGTCGCCGAAACGCTGATGGCGGCGGTGCATGAACTTGCTGCCGCGTACGAGCAATTTCGGGATGATCCGGAATTTCGTGCCGAGTTCGAGCGCGACCTGGCCGAGTACGTCGGGCGCCCGACGCCGCTCTATTTCGCCGCCCGCCTGACCGAACGCGCCGGCGGGGCGCGCATCTACCTCAAGCGCGAAGACCTGAATCACACCGGCGCGCACAAGATCAACAACACGATCGGCCAGGCGTTGCTCGCGAAGCGCATGGGAAAGCGCCGCATCATTGCCGAAACCGGTGCCGGACAGCACGGTGTGGCCACCGCGACCGTCGCTGCGCGGCTGGGTCTCGAGTGCGTCGTCTATATGGGTGCCGAAGACATTGCGCGCCAATCTGTGAATGTCTATCGCATGCGCCTGCTCGGCGCGACCGTGGTGCCGGTGGAGTCGGGGTCGCGGACACTCAAGGATGCGATGAACGAGGCGATGCGCGACTGGGTGACGAACGTCGATTCGACGTTCTACATCATCGGGACGGTGGCCGGCCCGCATCCGTATCCGATGATGGTGCGCGACTTTCACACTGTGATCGGTCGCGAAGCGCGCGAGCAGATTGTGACGGCGGAAGGGCGTCTGCCGGACGCGCTGGTGGCCTGCGTTGGCGGCGGCTCCAATGCGATCGGCCTGTTTCATCCGTTCCTCGACGATGAGGTCGCGATCTATGGCGTCGAGGCCGGCGGCAAGGGCTCGGCCAACGGCGAACACGCGGCGTCCCTGACCGCGGGCCGGCCAGGTGTGCTGCATGGCAATCGCACCTACATTCTGGAAGACGCCGCCGGGCAGATATTGCCCACCCATTCGATTTCGGCCGGCCTCGACTATCCCGGCGTCGGGCCGGAGCACGCGTGGCTGAAAGACAGCGGGCGCGCCACCTACGTGACCGTCAGCGACGACGAGGCGCTGGCCGCGTTTCATCTGCTGACCCGCGCCGAAGGCATTATGCCCGCGCTGGAATCGAGCCATGCGTTAGCCTATGCGACAAAGCTCGCGCCGGAGCTTGGGCGTGACGCCGTTATGATCGTCAACCTGTCCGGGCGCGGTGACAAGGACATCAACACCGTGGCGACGCTGGAGGGGATGGACGTATGAGCCGGCTGGCGCGTCGTTTTGCCGACCTCGCGGCGCAACACCGCCGCGCGCTGGTGACCTATATCACCGCCGGTGATCCGGCGCCGCAGACCACGGCCGGCCTGCTGCACGCGCTGGCGGCGGCGGGCGCCGACGTCCTGGAACTGGGTGTGCCGTTCTCCGATCCGACCGCGGACGGCCCGGCGATTCAGGCTGCGCACGAGCGGGCGCTGGCGCATGGCGTGCGGCTGGCCGATGCGATCGACATGGTGGCTGAATTTCGTCGCGACGACGATGCGACGCCGGTCGTCCTGATGGGCTACCTGAATCCGATTGAAGCGATGGGCGAGACGGCATTCGCCGACGCGGCGGCCGCCGCGGGCGTAGACGGCGTCATTGCGGTCGATCTGCCGCCGGAGGAAGCCGAACCGCTGCACGCGTTGCTGCGCGAGCGCGGCATCGATCTGATTTTCCTGATAGCGCCGACGACGACCGCGGCGCGAATCGAGCGGATCGCCGACCTGGCGAGCGGCTTCGTTTATCATGTGTCGCTCAAGGGGACGACCGGCGCCGGCAATCTGGATACCGCCGCCGTGGCGGGCAAGCTGGCGGAAATCCGCACCCATACCCATTTGCCGATTGCGGTCGGCTTTGGCGTTCGCAATGGCGAGTCCGCCGCCGCGCTGGCGGCGGCCGCGGATGCGGTCGTCGTCGGCAGCGCCTTGATAGAACGCATCGTTGCGGCCGACAATGACGCCGCCCGGCGCCAGGCCGCCGGCAATTTTGTCGGCGAATTGCGCGCCGCGCTGGATACTGCAACGGCCGCACCGGCTTAAAAGAGATAGAGTATGAACTGGTTCAAAAAGCTGATGCCCTCGCGCATCAATACCGAAGGCAGCCGCAAGCGGAATATCCCGGAAGGCTTGTGGAGCAAATGCCCGCATTGCAACGGCGTGCTGTACCGTGCCGACCTGGAGCGCAATCTGCAGGTGTGTCCGAAGTGCGGCCACCACATGCGGCTGACGGCGCGGCAGCGGCTGGACGCCTTTCTCGACCCGGATTCCGGTACCGAAATCGGCGCAAGCATCCAGCCGCTCGATCCGCTGAAGTTCAAGGACAGCAAGCGCTACAAGGAGCGCATCGGGCAGGCGCAAAAGAATACCGGTGAAAATGATGCGCTCGTGGCCATGAAGGGCAGCCTGAAGGGGCAGCCGGTGGTGGCGTGCGCTTTTGAATTCCGCTTCATGGGCGGCTCGATGGGCTCCGTGGTCGGCGAGCGCTTCACTCGTGCGGCCAATGCGGCGCTCGAGGAGAAGGCGCCGCTGGTCTGCTTCACGGCGAGCGGCGGCGCGCGCATGCAGGAGTCGCTGCTGTCGCTGTTTCAGATGGCCAAGACCAGCGCCGTGCTGGCCAAGCTGGCCAAGCGCCACATCCCGTTCATTTCGGTATTGACCGACCCGACCACCGGCGGCGTTTCGGCGAGCCTTGCCATGCTGGGGGACGTTAACGTCGCCGAGCCCCGGGCGCTGATCGGCTTCGCCGGGCCGCGGGTGATCGAGCAGACGGTGCGCGAAACATTGCCGGAAGGATTTCAGCGCAGCGAGTTCCTGCTCGAGCATGGCGCGATCGATATGATTATCGACCGCCGTGAAATGCGTGACCGCCTCGCGAATCTGCTGACGATGCTGATGCACCAGCCGGTGCAGGCGCTGCTGTCGAGAAATAACCCGACCTCATCCCAGCCTTCTGCCTGAGGCAGAGAGGCCAGGAGGGGCGCGTGCGCTTCGGCACTCTTTCAGAATGGCTGGACTGGCAGTCCAGCCTCCACCCAACGGCGATCAACCTGGGCCTCGACCGGGTTGCGGCCGTTGCAGCCAGAATGGCCCCGCGGCCTGAACGGACGCGCGTCATCACCGTCGGCGGCACCAACGGCAAAGGCTCCTGCGTTCGTTACCTCGAAGGTATTCTCCAAGCCGCCGGTTACCGCGTCGGCGCGTATACGTCGCCGCATCTCGAGCGGTATAACGAGCGGGTCCGGATCGACGGGCGCGACGCGGACGACGCCGCATTATGTGCTGCCTTTGAGCGTGTCGACGACGCGCGGCAAGACGCAAGCCTGACATATTTCGAATTCGGCACGCTGGCGGCGCTCGACGTTTTCTGGCGTGAACAGGTGGATGTGGCGGTGCTCGAAGTGGGCCTCGGCGGCCGCCTGGACGCCGTCAATATCGTCGATGCCGACTGCTCCATCGTGACCAGCGTCGCGCTGGACCACCTTGAGTGGCTGGGGCCGGATCGTGAATCGGTCGGGCGGGAGAAGGCCGGCATTTTTCGTGCCGGCAAACCCGCGATTTGCGGCGACCGGCACCCGCCGGCATCGCTGCTGGACCACGCAGCGGCAATCGGCGCGGACCTGCAGCTTATTGGCCGTGAGTTTGATTGGCAGATGGAAGAATCCCCCCGCGCCTCTGGCGCTGCCCCCCTTCCCGGCAGTGCCGGCAAAGGGGGCGGGAACAGCTCGCATCTTTCTCTCCCCTTTGCCCGCGAAGTGGGGAAGGGGAAGCTGGAGGGGGATTCTTTTTGGCGTTTTGACGGCCGCAACGGAAGCTGTGACAAATTGCCACTGTCGCCGATGCCCGGTGCGCACCAGCTCGACAACGCAGCCGCCGCATTGGCTGCGCTGCAGGCACTGAGCAGGTCACTGCCAGTTGGGCAGGACCCGATCCGCGCCGGCCTCGGCGCGGCGAAATTGGCCGGCCGATTTGAAATTCTCCCCGGCGAAGTGGATACAATACTCGATGTTGCGCATAATCCCGATGCGGCGCGTGTTCTGGCGGCAGCGCTCGAACACACGCGGGGCAGGGGCCGCACATTGGCAGTTCTCGGTATGATGCGCGACAAGGCAGTCGACGAGGTGGCGGCGGCGCTGGCGGCGCAGGTCGACCGGTGGTATCTGGCCGGGTTGCCCGGTCCGCGCGGGCTTGATGCGCACGCGCTGCGGGACAGGGTAGCGGCAGTTGTCGCGCCGGCCGGCCGGGAATTGTCGGCTGCGCCATGGCAGGCGTGGCAGCAGGCCCGCGCGGCAGCGCAGCCCGGCGACCGGATCATCGTGTGCGGTTCGTTCGTTACCGTCGCGGAAGTGCGTCAACAGTGGTACGCGCGGAATGGAGCAGTAATCGGAGGGAGGCAGTGAAAGAGCGATTGATCGGTGCGTGCATTCTGGTGGCACTCGCCGTTATTTTCATTCCGATGTTCTTTGAAGAACCCGCTCCGGCAGGAATGGTCACGAAGGATGTCGACTTGCCGGCGTCCGCCACCGCTGTGAGCGCGTTTCAGATGAGCCTCACGCGCAACACGCCGCCGGAGCCGATCTCGCCGCTGGTTGCCGCCGGCAAGGCGCCGGCCGAGGCGCGCAGCGGTCGAATCGATCGCACCGCCGCGCCGGCAACGCGCACAGTCGATGTGACTGTTGACACGACGCCCGAGCCGACGACCGCGAAGACTGTTCCAGTCGATCTGCCCGAGCCGACAAAATCGCAGCCGGTGGCCAAGGCTGAACCTGCGGCTGTCGATAACGTACCCGAAAATCAGGCTGCGGCTTTGTCCGGCTGGTTTGTGCAGGCCGGCAGTTTCGCCAACCGCGATAATGCCGAGCGTTTGACGCGGCGGCTGAAGGACAAGGACTTCAGCGCGTTCATGCTGCGCGCGTCCAGCGGCGGCCGGACAGTGTACCGCGTCCGGATCGGCCCGCTCGGCGCACGCCGCGACGCCGAAAAGCTTGCGCCCGTGGTTGCTGCCGCGTCCGGCGGCCCGACAGAGGTCGTATCGAATCCATAGTGGTAAAATAGCCGCTCGCACCACGACCCGCACAGGTTCGCCACCCACCCGATGGTCTGGATCGACTACTTCATTCTCGGCGTCGTCGCGTTGTCGGTGCTGTTCAGCCTGATGCGCGGGTTCGTCAAGGAAGCCGTTTCGCTGGGTACCTGGATCGCCGCCTTCTGGCTGGCGCTGACCTTCGCCAACCCGTTCAGCCGCTGGTTCACCGCCATTGAATCGGATGCATTGCGCATCATATTGGCATTTGCGCTGCTTTTCGTCGTAGTGCTGATTGCGGGCGCGGTCGTAAATCACGTAATCAGCGTGCTGGTCGACAGGACCGGCCTGTCCGGCACGGACCGCCTGATCGGCGCCGTGTTCGGCTTCGGCCGGGGTCTCGTCGTCGTCGCCGCGCTGGTGCTGGTGGCGAACTGGACGCAGCTGCCGAAGAGCGAGAGCTGGCAGCATTCGAGATTTATGCCCTATGTCGATCCGGTCGCCGTTTGGCTGAGGCGGGTGTTGCCGATCGACTCATCTCATCCGCAGGTTTCCGGCAAACAAGTTGTCGAAACCGCGGCAATGCTTCATTCCGAGGAGGACTGATAAATGTGTGGCATCGTCGGCATCGCCGGACACGGCAACGTCAACCAGGCGTTGTACGACGCGCTCACCGTTCTGCAGCACCGGGGTCAGGATGCGGCCGGCATCATGACGGCCGACGGTCCTCGGCTGCATTTGCACAAGAAGAATGGCCTGGTGCGCGACGTGTTCCAGCAGCGCCACATGCTCAGGTTGACGGGCAACATGGGCATTGGCCATGTTCGCTATCCAACGGCCGGCTCGTCGCACACGTCGGAAGCCCAGCCGCTCTATACCAATACGCCTTACGGCATCGGCCTGGGGCACAACGGCAACCTGACCAACGCGTCCGAGCTGCAGGAGCTGTTGTTCCGCGAAGATTTGCGGCACCTGAATACCGATTCCGATTCGGAAATCATCCTCAACGTATTCGCGCATGAATTGCAGCAGCGCGGCAAGACCTCGCTCAGCCCCGAGGATATTTTCGCCGCGGTCGCGGCGGTGCACCGGCGCTGCCGGGGCGCGTATTCGATCGTCGCGCTGATTGCGGACTATGGCATCGTCGGGTTTCGCGACCCGAATGGCATCCGGCCGCTGGTGTACGGCAGCCGCCCGACGCCGGACGGCGACGAATACATGATCGCATCGGAGAGCGTCGCGCTCGACGTGCTCGGCTTCGACATGATTCGCGACGTGGCGCCGGGCGAGGCGGTGCTGATCGACAGCAACGGCGATCTGCATACCCGGCAATGCGCGGAGCATCCGAAACTCACGCCGTGCATTTTCGAGTACGTTTACTTTGCGCGGCCCGATTCGATCATGGACCGGATTTCGGTCTACAAGGCGCGCCTGCGGATGGGCGACAAGCTTGCAGAGAAGATCAATCGCGAATGGCCGGACCATGATATCGATGTCGTGATCCCGATTCCCGATACCAGCCGCACCAGCGCCTTGCAAGTCGCAAACATGCTGGACATCAAGTTCCGCGAAGGCTTCATCAAGAACCGCTACATTGGCCGCACGTTCATCATGCCGGGCCAGCAGCAGCGCCAGCGCTCGGTGAAGCAGAAACTCAATGCCATCGATCTTGAGTTCAAGGACAAGAACGTGTTGCTCGTGGACGACTCGATCGTTCGCGGCACGACTTCAGAGAAGATTATCCAGATGGCGAGAGAGGCGGGCGCGCGCCGGGTTTATTTCGCCTCTGCCGCACCACCGGTGCGTTTTCCGAATGTGTACGGCATCGATATGCCGTCGGCGCCGGAACTGGTGGCGCACGGGCGCACCGAAGCGCAGGTCGCCGAGATCATTGGCGCGGATCGGCTCATTTATCAGGACCTCGACGACCTGATCGACGCGGTCAAGCACGAGCGCGCCGGTCTGGATCAATTCGACGACTCGGTGTTTTCCGGACGCTACATTACCGGCGACGTGACGCCGCAATACCTGCGTCATCTTGAACTGCTGCGTTCTGACAGCGCCAAGGCGGCGCGGGAGCCGGTGGATGTCGAAGATATTGAGTTGCAGGCGTAGCGGGTCGGCTTCGAACGGCACCCGCAGCGGCAATCATTTTCCAGAACGCCGTGAATACGTCCCTGTAGGCTCCGGGTTCGACATCCTGTCGAACACGCTCTGGAAAATAATTTCCGCAGCGTGCGCCTTAGTGTCTCGCAAGTTCCTGAATTAAGGCTCCGACGCCTTTTGGGTCCAGTGGCTTGACCAGGTGCTCGTCGAAACCGGCTTCGCGGGTGCGCCGCCGGTCGTCGAGTTGGCCGTAACCTGTGGCGGCCACCAGCCGCGTGCCCTTCAACTCGGGCATGGCGCGCAGACGGCGCGCCACTTCGTAGCCGTCCATGACCGGCAGGCCGATGTCTATCAGCGCGACCGCCGGCCTGAACTCGGCGGCGGCCTCGATGGCGGTCGCGCCGTCGTGGGCGACCCGGGTCTCGAAACCATCGCCCTCCAGTAGTGCCGCCAGGCTTTCCGCCGCGTTGACATAATCGTCGACTATCAGGACCCTGGCGTGACTTGCGTGCGTTGCCGACCGGGTCTGCATCGCCGGTTCCAGACGGCGCCTGTCGGGCACGCGCCGCCGTTCCAGCAGCGGCAGCCGCACGATGAATTCGCTGCCCCGATCGCGGCCTTCGCTATGCGCCTCGACATGCCCGCCATGCAGGTCGACGAGGTTGCGGACGATGGACAGCCCGAGCCCGAGTCCGCCGCGTGAACGCGCGATCGACTGCGCATCCTGTGTGAACGAGTCGAACACGCGTGGCAGTAATCCTGCGTCAATGCCGATGCCCTGGTCGCGCACCCGGATGACAACCTGGTCCCGCTCCGTGCCGGAGCTGACGTGAATAACGCGGCCGGGCTGGGAGTACTTCGCGGCGTTGGTGAGAAGATTGGTGATCACCTGGATGAGTCGCCGCCGGTCCCCATTGACGGTTAATCCGTCCTCAATCGCTGTTTCGACCGTCTGCTCGTGTTCCTGTAGCATCGGCCGCGCCGTTTCTATTGCGCGGGCGATAATGTCGCCGATATCCAGTGGTCCCATTTTCAGCTCGACCTTCCCGCGGGCAATGCGGGAGACGTCGAGCAGGTCGTCTACCATCGCTGCCAGATGACGTACCTGCGATTCGACGATCGCGCGTTCGTCTGCGAGTGCGTCCGGCTGGCGCAGTTGCATCAGCTGCAAGGTTGTCATGATCGGCTGTAACGGGTTGCGCAGCTCGTGGCCGAGCATCGCCAGAAATTCGTCTTTTGCGCGGCTGGCGGTTTTAATCGCATCGTCAGCTTCCCTGCGCTCTGTCACGTCGGCGACAACACCTGCGACACGCACCGGATTGCCGGCTGTGTCATAGATTACCCGCCCCAGCGGCGCTATCCAGTGGATGCTGCCGTCCGGCCAGCGGACACGGGCTTCGACCGAGAACACGCCGCTTTCCCGGGCGCGGGCGACGGCTTCGTGGAAGAGCGGCTTGTCTTCATCCAGCAGGTGTCGCTCAGCGGTGTGCCACGACCACTCTGGCTGGGACTCCGGATAACCGAACATCCGGTCGTGTCGCAGCGAATGCTTCTCGGAGCGGCCGGTTGCAAGGTCGAGGTCCCAGACTCCGAGTTCGGCTGCGTCGATGGCGGTTTGGAGGGTGGCTTCGCTCTGTCGTAGCGCTGCTTCGGCCGCAACGCGGTCCGTTGTTTCGATGGTGGTTGCGATGACGCCGACTATGTTGCCGGCTTCGTCACGAAGTGCGCTGTAGCAGGAGTTGAAGTAGGCATGCTCGCGCGCGCCATCCCGATCCAGCAGCCGTTCCGATCGATCGAGCCGTTCTGCAATGCCGGTCGCGAGAACCTTGTTCAGGACAGGTCCAATAGTGGGCCAGATATCGGCCCAGCACTCGCGCACCGGCTGGCCGAGCGCGGCCGGGTGCCGGGCACGCAGGATTGCGGTGGCGGCATCGTTGTAAATCTGGATCAGGTCGGGCCCCCACAGCACGTAGTGGGGGAAGCCGGCGTCGAGGCAGATCGCCACGGCGGTTTTCAGGCTTGGCGGCCAGTGTTCTATTGGCCCCAGCGGCGTCCGCGACCAGTCATGCCTGCGCACGAGCGCATGCATGTCACTGTCGCCCGGGAACGGCGCAACTCGATCATCGCTTGCGTATTCCGCCATTGTCATCACGCCGTCCAGCTGGCGATATGTTCTACCGAGTATAGGTCGATTGGGAACAATCCGCTACTTGAGGCTTCCGACTTCGATCGGCGGGCGCTGCGGTATTAATTTTCCAGAACGCTGGCCTTATTTTTCATTCGCGGCACCAAAATTTTCGATCAGCTGTCCGATCGCGCTTGGATCCAGTGGTTTGACCAGATGCTCGTCAAAACCCGCCTCCCGGGCCCGCTGCCGGTCGCTCTCCTGGCCATAGCCTGTCACGGCGATCAGCGTCAGTTTTTCCAGACCCGGCATCTGGCGCAACCGACGGGCCACTTCGTAGCCGTCCATTACCGGCAGACCGATGTCGATCAGCGCGACTGCGGGCTCGAATTCAGCCGCGGCCGTGAGCGCGGCGGCGCCATCGTGGGCGATGCACGTCTCGTAGCCGGTCAGTTCAAGCAGCTCTGCAAGGCTGGTTGCGGCGTCGGCATAGTCGTCGACAACCAGAACCTTCAAACTGCTGCTGCCGGAACGCGCTGCCGGTTTGGCAGGCTCGACGGCGCGTTGTGTCGGCGGACTTTGCAGCAGTGGCAGGCGCACGACGAACTCGCTGCCGCAATTGCGGCCTTCGCTCAGCACCTCAACGCTGCCGCCGTGCAGCACCACGAGGTTCCGTACGATCGCCAGACCGAGCCCCAAGCCGCCTTCTGAGCGTTCGATTGATTGTGCGCTCTGGCTGAACAGGTCGAACACGTGCGGTTTGAGGTCCGGGTCGATACCGATACCCTCATCGCGCACCCGCAGTATGACTGCATCGCCCTCGGCCATCGCGCTGACATGGATCGTGCTCTTAGACGGGGAGTATTTCGACGCGTTGGACAGCAGATTGGTGACGATCTGTGCCAGCCGCCGCGCATCTCCCTCTACCAGCAGGTCGTCGTCGACCGCGGATTGCACCGCCTGTTGGCGTTGTTCTATCAGCGGCTCGACCGTTTGCAATGAGCGGGAAACGATTTCACCAATGCCGACGGGCTTCTTCTTCAATTCGACCTTGCCGCGGGCGATGCGCGACACGTCGAGCAGGTCATCGACCAGCCCGGCGAGGTGACGCACTTGCGATTCGATCACGTTACGCTCCCTGGCGAGCGCTTCCGGCTGGCGCATGCGCATTAGTTGCAGCGCGGTGAAGATCGGCGCCAGCGGATTGCGCAGTTCGTGGCCGAGCATGGCGAGGAATTCATCCTTGGCCCGGTTCGCTTCCTGCAGCGCGTTCCGCGAGTGGCGAAGATCCTCCTCGACGCGCTTCCGGTCGGTAATATCCTGGAACAGCACGCCCAGCCGCCGGCTTTCCTTGTTGTCCGGTTCCATTTTGAAAACGTAGAAGTCATACCAGCGCTTTTGCAGCGACAGGTAATGTACCGCGCGCTCGCTTTCGCCGGTGCGAGCGACGCGCCCCCACAGCTCGAACCAGTAAGGTTCATAGCGCTCTCCGGATTCGCCCAGCCGGTGACCGACGATATCCGTTCCGGCAAGTTCAAGCACGGCCGGATTCGCGTCGATGTATTCAAGGTCGATGGCATGACCGTTCTCGTCGAAGATGACGTCGGCGAGCAGATAACCTTCGTCAATCGCTGAAAACAGCGTGCGGTAGCGCGCTTCGCTTTTGCGCAGCGCCGCGTCGGCCCGATGCCGCTCAATCGCGATTGCGGTGGCGCGATTAAGGAAATCGACAGCTTCCATCTCCTCGGCCGCCGGCCCGCGAGGCTCGGGGTAGTAAATCGCGAACGTACCCAGTACCTGCCGATGCGAGCCGATGATCGGTGTTGACCAGCAGGCGCGCAGTTCATGGCGCAGCCCCAGGTCGGCGAAGTTCTTCCACAGCGGGTCCGACGCGATATCGCTGACGATAACCCGGGCGCGGCGGTGTGCCGCCGTTCCGCAGGTGCCGACACCCTCGCCGACGGGGGTGCCATCGATCGCGCGGTTGTAATCGTCCGGCAGGCTTGGTGCGGATCCATGCCTCAGATGCAGGCCATCTTCGTCGAGCAGCAGCACCGAGGCGCGGGGCCGCCGTGCTGCAAAACGTGTTTCGAACCCGCGTATCAACGCGTCGAGGGCGGCGGAGAGCGGGGCGCCGGCCGCAATCAGTTCGATAACGCGCTGCTCCTGTGCCAGCAGCGCGTCACGCTGTTCCGCGCGGCGCCGTGCGGCCTCCCGGGCGGTGTTCGCCTCACGCAGTTCGTCAATAAGGGCCTGGGAATCGTCCTGTCTATTGGCCGGATTTGTCATCGATGTGCTTCTTCGCAAATGACTCGATCAAGTGTCCTATGATCGTGGGATCGAGCGGCTTCACCAAGTGCTCGTTAAACCCTGCTTCACGGGCGCGCCTGCGGTCGCTCTCCTGTCCGTAGCCGGTCATCGCCACCAGAGTAATTTTTTCGAGGCCGGTTACCTGGCGCATCCGCCGGGCGACTTCGTAGCCGTCCATTGCCGGCAGTCCGATGTCGATGAGCGCAACCGTCGGCAGAAACTCTTTGGCGGCACCCAGCGCCGCCGCGCCGTCGTAGGCGACACGGGTTTCAAAGCCGTCCAGTCCCAGCAGTTCCGCAATGCTGTCGGCGGCATCGACATAATCGTCGACGATCAGCACCTTGACTTGCCCGCGGGTGGTTTCCGGCGTCGGCATCTGTGGCCCGGCCTGTGCAGCCAGCGTTGCGACCGCTTCGGCAGGCCTGCCTTGCAGCAGCGGCAGACGCACGACAAACTCGCTGCCGCGATTGTGCCCCTCGCTGAACGCTTCGACGCTGCCGCCGTGCAGCATGACCAGGTTTCGCACCAGTGAGAGACCCAGCCCCAGGCCGCCTTCCGACCGCGCGAGCGACTGCGCGCTCTGCGTGAACAGATCGAATACGCGCGGCAGCAGGTCCGGATCGATTCCCACGCCTTCGTCGCGCACGGTCAGCACGGCCTGGTCGCCTTCGGCGCACGCCGCAAGCTGGATTTCCCGTTGCGGCGGCGAATACTTCGCGGCGTTGGTCAGCAAGTTCGTGATGACCTGAACGAGCCGGCGGGCGTCGCCTTCGACGACCAGCCGGTCATTCACTTCTGTGTGCACAGCCTGTTCGTATTTTTCGATCAGCGGACTTGCCGTTTCAAGAGACTTGGCGACAATCTCGCCGAGATCTACCGGCGCTTTCTTCAGTTCAATTTTGCCGCGCGCGATGCGCGACACGTCGAGCAGGTCGTCGACCAGCCCGATCATGTGCTGCACCTGCGACTCGATGATGCCGCGTTCCCGGGTCAGCACGTGCGGGTTTTGCATGCGCATCAACTGCAAGGCTGTCACGATCGGCGCCAGCGGATTGCGCAGTTCGTGGCCGAGCATGGCGAGAAATTCGTCTTTGGCCCGACTGGCGGATTGCAGATCGGCTTCCGACCTTTTTCGTTCACTGACGTCGATCGTGGCGCCGTAGGCGTGCGGCTTGCCGTGATCGTCGGCGATGGTGGCTCGGGAGTAGAGCCACCGGTGTCCGCCGTGGGGTAGCCGGGCCTGGAATTCCATCTCGAACGACTGACGCGTTCGTGCGCATTCCGCCAGTCTGGCCATCATGTTGCGGCGGTCGGCGGTCTCGACCACATTCTCCCAGCGACTGGCGGGTATCCGCATGGGTCTTGCGCCGAACTCCATCAATTTCGCCATCTGCGCCGAGATCGTGCTTTCGCCGCTCTCAAGATTGAGATCCCAGGTGCCGATCTCGCCGGCTTCAATTGCCAGGCGCTGGAGTTGCTCGCTGCGCCGCAGCGCCTTTTCCGCCCGGGCGCGTTCGACGGCTTCCCAGGTGCGGTCGGCCACTTCCTCGACCAAGGCAACTTCTTCATCGCTCCAGGCGCGCGGCGCGGTCTGATGGACATAGAAGATAGCGACCAGGCGGTCATGCCGGATCAGCGGGACACCGATGCCGCTACGCACGTCCCCGGCTTCGGCATACGCTTCTTCAGCGCCGCGTGTGCGCGCGTCGGTCTGCGGATCTTTTACCCGGACGGTTTTGCCCATGCGGTAGTCGCGCGCAACGCTTTCGCCGAAGTCGCGTATCCGCACGGTGCCGGCGAGAGTCAGCATGTTGCCGTCGGTCCAGTCCCGCCTGACGGTAAACAGTTCTTCGCTTTTGTCGACCTCGCCGTAGCCGCAGCGGCCGACGCCGAGATGGGAGCCGAGCATGCGGCTCGCGGTTTCCATGATCGCCGAGCTGCTGGTCACCTCGCGCAGCGTGTCTGTGAGCGCAACGAGAAAGTTGTCGTGCTCTTCACTGCGCTTGCGGTCGGTCACGTCGCGAGTCGTGCCGCCGACGGCCTCGACTTCGCCGCCGGGGTCAAGGATCGGCACGAGGATGTACTCGTAGACGCGTCTGCCGTTGGTGCCATTGAATGGCACTTCGCCTTTGACCGGCTGCCGCGTGGCGACGACTTCATCGATCTCGCGGTCGTGCATGGCAGCGTGCCAGTCCGGATAACCCAGTTCCAGGCAATTCTTGCCGATGGCCTCATCCCACGTTCGGCCCCACATCGCGAGGGTGGCGCGGTTGGCGTAGATAAACCGGTGGTCGAGGTCGAAAATGTAGGCGAGATCCGGGATGGCGGAGAGCAGCGCGTCGTAGCGCCGCTGTCGCGCCTCTTCTGCAAGCACTGAACTGGTTACCTCGATGCCGCTATTGAGCATTCCGGCGATGATGCCGGTCTCGTCGCGCAGGGGACTCACCGCAAAGGTGAACCAGGTTGACTCGGGGCTTCCGTTGCGCAGCAGCGTGAACGGTATCTGCTCACAGCGGCTCGATTCGCCGTTCCAGGCCTTCGTGATCAGAGGCTCGATTGCCTCGCGCACTTCTGACCACACCTCCAGCAGGGGCTTGCCGAGGGCGTCGTGTTTCGCACCGAGCAGCGGCCGATACGCGTCGTTGTAGATGCAGATGAGCTGCTGGCCCCAGCAGACAAGGTTCGGCAGCGGTGAGTCGAGAATAAGGTCGACGCAGGTTCGCAGCGCCTGCGGCCAGCTTTCCGGCGGCCCGAGCGGCGTACCGGACCAGTCATGTGCGCGCACCAGCGCAGCCATTTCACCTTGGGTGGCGAACGGCGCTTGTGAGGGCGTCACGCGGGCGGGTTCAGTCATTGCGCCGTCCAGGTTGGCGATCAGGGAAATAGGGTTACTGAGTATAGGGAGTAACCTCGGCTGCGGCAAATGCGAAATCAGCCATTTTTCAATAGCACGTAAACAGCGCCGGTTCCGCCGTCGCTGGGGCGTGCGGAGCAGAATGCGGCCACGTCAGCGCGCTGACTGAGCCAGCCGCCGAGGTGCTGCTTGAGGACCGGTCCGCGGTGGCCGGAGCGCAGGCCCTTGCCGTGGATGATGCGCGCGCAGCGCACGCCGAAGGCCGCGCATTCCGTCAGGAATTCACCCACCACGGCGCGCGCGTCAGCGACGGTGAGGCCATGCAGGTCGCACTCGGCACCGATCGATACCTGGCCGCGGCGCAGGCGCTTGAGCAATCGCTGATCGAGCCCGGGCTGGGCGAAAAACAGCTCGTCGCCGCTGCCGAATTCAGCCGGATCGAGCGAATCGCCCAAGCTTTCGTTCAGCACCATGACATCGTCGGCGCGCCGGAAGCGGGCGCGCGGGGAGGGCAGCTTACGCTCGTGCGAAACAGTATCGACCTCCACGCGGCAGATGTCACCGACGTGCTCGCGGAACAGCGCGGCGTCTTCAGCGGAAATGGTCCAGCGCTTGGGCATTGGATCATTTTAACGCGCGATGGCGCCGCGCGTAACGCGCTACTAGCCGGCTTGTTGGTATAGTACGCCCGATGAAAATTCTGCTGAGCAATGACGATGGTTGCCAGGCCAAGGGCCTGCTGTGCCTGAAAGACGAGCTGGCGCACCTTGGGGACGTGACCGTCGTGGCGCCGGATCGGAACCGCAGCGGCGCCAGCAACTCGCTGACGCTGGATTCGCCGCTGCGCGTGCACCAGCATGGAGAACGTGTATATTGCGTGGACGGGACGCCTACCGATTGCGTACATCTCGCAATTACGGGGCTGCTGGACGAAGAGCCGGACATCGTCGTATCAGGGATTAACGCCGGTCCGAATCTCGGCGACGATGTGCTCTATTCGGGCACCGTCGCGGCTGCCATGGAGGGGCGGTTTCTGGGCCTGCCGGCGATCGCGGTGTCGCTGGCTTCCTCGCACCCGGAGCATTATTCGACAGCGGCAGTCGTCGTGCGCCGGCTGGTGACGATGCTGGCCCGCGGCAACCTGGCGCCTGATACAATTCTGAACGTGAACGTACCGGACCGGCTCGAAGCGGCACTCGCCGGCGTGATTGCGACGCGGCTCGGGCACCGGCATCGCGCCGAGCCCGTCGTTCGCGCCAAAGACCCGCGCGGCCGACCGATTTACTGGGTAGGCGCGGTCGGCACGGCCGAAGACGGCGGACCCGGTACCGATTTTGCCGCGGTGCGCGACGGTTTCGTTTCGGTCACGCCGCTGAAGGTCGACTTCACGCGACACGAGACGCTGCCTGAGCTGGGCGATTGGCTGGAGGGCCTGGCCGATCGTGACGGGCCGGCGGTTGTAAAGGGGCAAGTGAGTGCTTGATTCATGATGACAGAGGCTAGCGGTATCGGCATGACCTCCGCGCGCACCCGTGAGCGTCTCGTCGCGCGCCTGCGCGCCAAGGGCATCGAGAGCGTGCCGGTGCTGAACGCGATCCGCGAAACGCCGCGGCACCTGTTCGTCGACGAGGCGCTGGCCAGCCGTGCCTATGAAGACACCGCGCTGCCAATCGGTCACGGCCAGACCATCTCCCAACCCTTCATCGTGGCGCGCATGACCGAGGCGCTGTTCGCCGGCGGCGTGCCGGACAAAGTACTGGAAGTCGGCAGCGGGTCGGGCTACCAGACCGCCGTTCTGGCAAAGCTCGCGCCGGCGGTTTACACGGTAGAGCGCATTCAGCCGCTGATCGAGCGCGCGCGCCGGCTGTTGCGCGGCCTGGACGTGCGCAACGTCAAATTCAAATACTCCGACGGCAGTTGGGGCTGGCCGGAGCAGGGACCCTATGACGGCATTCTGGTGACAGCGGCGCCCGAGGAAGTGCCGGCCGCGCTGCTGGAGCAGCTTGCGCCGGGCGGGCGGATGGTAATCCCGGTCGGCGGGCGCGGCTTCCAGGAGCTGCTGCGCATTACTCGCCGCAACGACCACTACGAGCAGGAGTCGCTCGACAAGGTCAGCTTCGTGCCGCTGCTGGGCGGCACGCAATGAGTTTCCCGCGCGCCTGATGAAGCGGCTGGTCCGGCTGACGCTGCTCGCGGCTGTTTGTCTGTCTCTAGTCGGTTGCACGAACGCGTTGCGCTGGCGGCACTACGACTACGTCGTGCAGCGCGGCGACACGCTGTACTCCATTGCCTGGCACTTCGACCTCGATTATCGCGACCTCGCCGCCTGGAACGGCATCAATCCGCCATATCGGATTTACCCGGGAGAAAAACTGGTGCTGAGCCGTGCGAAGGCAGGGTACGCGGCATCGAGCACGGTCTCCACGCCGTCTTCCACCACGGTCGCCCGCAATCCGGCTCCGACGCGCACTCCGGCGCCTGCTCCCGATGAGTATGCCGGCAAGACAGTCTCGGACTGGCTATGGCCGGCCGAAGGCCGCATCGTCAGCCATTTCGACCCGGACAAGATCACCGCGAAGGGCATCAACATCGGCGGACAGTTCGGCGAACCGGTGCGCGCGGCGGCGGATGGCCGCGTCGTTTACAGCGGCAGTGGACTCGTCGGCTACGGCGAGCTTATTATCATCAAACACAATAACCATTATCTGAGCGCCTACGCGCACAACCGCAAGCGGCTGGTGCAGGAAGGCGACGAAGTCAAAGCCGGGGATGAAATTGCAACAATGGGGCATGGCAACAATGGCGAGGCACTGTTGCACTTTGAAATCCGTTACGACGGCAAGCCGGTCGATCCGCTGCATTATCTGCCGTCGCGCAGCTGAGTAGCCATGGCCGACGAAGGCGCGGAAATGGACATGGACGAGCCACTGCGGAACGATGTCGATCGCAACGGCGACCACTGGCTGAATGCGCGCCACGACGCGAACGACGAGCAACTCGACGCCACTCGTATGTACCTCGACGAGGTAGGTTTCTCGCCGCTGCTGACAGCCGACGAAGAAGTGCACTTCGGCCGTCTTGCACGCGTCGGCGACGAGGGCGCGCGCAAGCGGATGATCGAGAGCAACCTGCGCCTTGTCGTCAGCCTCGCCCGGCGCTACATCTACCGGGGCTTGCCGTTGCTGGACCTGATCGAAGAGGGCAATCTCGGCCTGATTCACGCGGTCGAGAAGTTCGACCCCGAGCGCGGCTTCCGGTTTTCGACCTACGCAACCTGGTGGATCCGCCAGTCGATCGAGCGGGCCGTGATGAACCAGTCGCGCACCGTCCGCCTGCCGATCCACATCGTCAAGGAAGTCAGCCTGTATTCACGGACGTCGCGGAAGCTCGCCCAGCAACTGGAGCGCGAGGCGCGGCGCGAGGAGGTCGCTGCGACCCTGGGGCGGCCGCTGGCGCATATCGAGCGTCTCCTGTGCCTGTGTGAGCCGACGATGTCGGTCGACCGGCCGTTCGGCGACGAGAGCGACCGGCCGGTGCTGGACGCGATTCCCGACGATAACAACCCGGACCCGTTCCAGCAGCTCGAAGGCGTGGATATGGAGGCCGCGATTGCCAACTGGCTGGCGCGGTTGAACGACAAGCAGCGCATCGTCGTCGAATTGCGCTTCGGCCTTGACGGCCACGGCCAGCGCACGTTGGATGAAGTCGGCCGCCAGGTCGGCGTCACCCGCGAGCGGGTGCGGCAGATTCAGCTGGATGCGCTGCGGAAACTGCGGCTGATGTTCGAAGCGGACGGCCTGTCGGGCGAGTCAGTTTTCGAGTAGATCATCAACTAGATCATCAACAGGCCGGCCACGACCTTGCGGCCTTCGTTCAGCAGGATGTTGAACGTGCGGCAGGCGGCGGCCGTATGCATGATTTCGATGCCCACGTTGCTGCGATACAGCGGCGCCATGATTGCCGGCGCCGGAAACCGTTGCGAGCGTCCCGTGCCCAGCAGCACGAGGTCGGGCTCCGTCGCCAGCAGCGCTTCGAGGTGGGTGGCGTTCAGATCGTCAAAAGTCTCCGGCGGCCAACTCGCGTTGAGCGTCGTGGCGGACAGGATCACGCTGGTCTCGATCGTCTCGTCGTTGACGACTATGTAGCCGTCGCCGTAACCACGGACGATCCGGGCGTTTTCTTCCGGGATGGTTGCTCTTTCGATCTTCATTGGACGGGCTGAGGCGGTTACGCGGATAATGCCCGCCCATGATAACACCCCCGCCTTTGATCAAGCGGCGACCGGCCGGTGTTGCGGATGAGCTCGACGGCCAGCTTCCACCGCTGCTGAAACGGCTTTACGCCGCGCGCGGCATTGCATCTTCAGACGCTCTGGACTACCGGCTGGCGCGGCTGCTGCCTTGCAACGGCTTGAGCGGCATAGACGCCGCCGCGGCTTTGCTTGCCGATACGATAGAAAACCAGCGTCCAATCCTGATTGTGGGCGACTTCGATACCGACGGTGCGACCAGCTCGGCGCTGGCGATGCGCGCGCTACGCGCGCTGGGCGCGGCGGATGTCGGTTACCTGGTGCCGAATCGCTTCGAATACGGTTATGGACTGACGCCTGAAATCGCGGCGCTGGCCGTCGCGCGCGAGCCGGCGCTGGTGGTGACGGTAGACAACGGCATTTCGAGCGTTGCCGGCGTGGCGGCGTTGCGCGAGCGTGGCATCGACGTTCTGGTGACCGATCACCACCTGCCCGGCGAGACGCTGCCGCGGGCGAACGTCATCGTCAATCCGAACCTGCCGGACGATCCTTTCCCGAGCAAGGCGCTTGCCGGGGTCGGCGTCATGTTCTATGTGCTGATCGCGTTGCGTGGCTGCCTGCGCGAGCGCAACTGGTTCGGCCGGCGTGGGCTGGCCGAGCCGGCACTGGCCGACTGGCTCGATCTGGTGGCGCTGGGGACGGTCGCCGACATGGTGCCGCTCGACGACAACAACCGCATCCTGGTCGAGCAGGGCCTGCGACGGATGCGCGCAGGCCGGTGCTCCGCCGGCATTGCGGCACTGGCGCAACTGGGCGGGCGCGATCTGGCGCGAATAACGCCGGCTGACCTCGGCTTCGCCATCGCGCCCCGGCTGAATGCCGCCGGGCGGCTGGATGACATGTCGCTGGGAATCGAATGCCTGCTGGCCAATGAGTCGGCTCGGGCGCTGGCGCTGGCAGCGCGGCTGGATGAGTTGAATCGGGAGCGGCGCGAGATCGAAGCCGGCATGCGAGCAGAGGCATTGGCGCTGATCGAGCCCCTGCTGGCGGAAATGGACGGTGCAGGCGCGACCGGGCTCTGTCTGTTCGAGGAAAGCTGGCATCAGGGCGTGATCGGGCTGGTCGCCGGGCGGGTAAAGGATCACGCGCACCGGCCGGTCATTGCGTTCGCGCGCGCGGATGACGAGACGTTGAAAGGCTCCGCACGCTCCGTGCCCGGGCTCAATATCCGCGACGTGCTGGCGGCGGTCGACGCGCGGCGGCCGGGGCTGCTGCGCAAGTTCGGCGGCCACGCGATGGCGGCTGGGCTGACGCTTGCTGCTGCGCATTACGATGATTTTGCGGCCGCGTTCGATGCCGAAGTTCGACTGGCACTAGGCGACGAGGAATTGATCAAGAACATCCTGACCGACGGCGCGCTGGAACCGGACGAACTGACGCTCGAGATGGCAGAGCTGCTGCGCCTGGCCGGGCCGTGGGGGCAGGCTTTTCCGGAGCCGCTGTTCGACGGCGAGTTCGGCATCGCCGAGTCGCGCGTAGTCGGGGAGCGGCATTTGCGTCTGCGAGTGCGGCTTTCGGAGACCGCGCCACCGCTCGAGGCGATTGCGTTTAACATCGACGAAAGCGCCGTGGCCGGCTGCGAGCGCATCCGGCTGGTTTATCGGCCGGACGTGAACGTCTGGCGCGGCGAGAGCCGGTTACAGCTTGTCGTCGAGCATCTTGAGCCGATTCCCGCTAGACACCCGTAGGAAAAACCCGTAAGGGTGAGGCCGGATCAAGCCGGAGCACTGCTCCGGCCCGGCCGAACGGCTGCGCTGGATGCGCAGGCTGGTGCCCGCACCATGGATGGTTTATTGCCAATCCCGCTAGACGCCCGTAGGAAAACCCGTAAGGGTGAGGCCGGATCAAGCCGGAGCACTGCTCCGGCCCGGCCGAACGGCTGCGCTGGATGCGCAGGCTGGTGCCCGCACCATGGATGGTTTATTGCCAATCCCGCTAGACGCCCGTAGGAAAAACCCGTAAGGTTTGGCGGTCGCAATTTAGGGGTAATTTGTATGCAACAGCCTGATCAACTGCAAGCACAGCCGAAGAAGGCGTTCGCTGCACTGTTCTTCATCGAGATGTGGGAACGCTTCGGCTACTACGGCATGCAGGCCATCATGGTGCTGTTCCTGGTGGACGCGCTGACGAACAACGCCGACATCGCCAGGGCAGCCGGCCTCGACGGTGGCAACCCCGAAGCGCGCGCCGTGCTGATCTGGGGCGCGATGGTCTCGATGGTGTACGCGCTGACGATGGTCGGCGGCTTCATCGGCGACAAGGTGCTGGGCGCGCGGCGCACGATGACGCTGGGCGCGATCACGTTGATGATCGGTTACGCGCTGCTGGCGATTCCATCCGCCGCCACGCTGTTTTTTGCGATGGGCGTGATTTCGATCGGTAACGGGCTGTTCAAGGTCAACCCGAACAACCTCGTATCGAGGCTGTATCCGAACGATCCGAGCAAGCTCGACTCGACGTTCACCATCTATTACATGTCGATCAACATCGGCTCGCTGATTTCCATCGCGGCGACGCCCATTGTCGCCTACAATTTAGGCTGGCATGTCGCTTTTGGCGTCAGCGCGATAGGACTAGCGCTCGGCCTGCTGAACTACCTGTTCATGCGCAAGGCCGTGCAGCCGTACGGTTCGGCGCCCGATTTCGAGAAGCTGCACTGGGGCAAGTTGATTGCCGTGATCGTCGGCTCGCTCATAATCGCCGCTATTGTCTCCTACGTCATCCGCTACAACGACGTCACGAGAGGAGTCATTATCGCTTTCGCGATCGTGGCCTTGGGGATTTTCGCCTACCTGATGAAGACGGAGCCGCAATATCGCGGCCGTCTTGCGGCCTGCCTGGTTCTGCTCGCGATCGTGATCGTATTTTTCATTTACTACCAGCAGATGTCCACATCGCTGACGCTGTTCGCGAAGCACAACGTGTACAACGCTCAAATGACGGGCGCACAAGATGCGCTATCAACTCTGTTTGGGAGCTGGTGGTCCATTTTGGCCATAGTGTTGGCCAGCCCGATAGCAACGTTCTTTGTACATCGCAGCAATACGATGGGTAAGCTTTCCATGCCCATCAAGTACCTTGTCGGGCTAGCAATTGCGGTATTCGCGTTCTTTGCGTTTGCGTTAGTAACAGGATCTGCTTCTGGGGGGCTCCTGCCGGCGCAGTTCCAGGACCTGAATCCGTTCTGGATCGTGATCCTGAGCCCGATCATGGCGGCTTACTACACGCATCGCGCCAACACGAAAGGCGATTTTTCGATGCCGACCAAGTACGCGGCCGGCCTGTTCGTCTCGAGCCTCGCGTTCTTCATCTTCGCGGCGAGCGGTCTGGCCGCCGGGGCCGACGGCATCGTGTCGGGCTGGTGGCTGGTGGCGGGCTACGGCCTGCAATCGATCGCCGAGTTGATTATCAGCGCGCTTGGGCTGTCAATGATCGTCAAGCTCGTGCCGGAGCGGCTCCGCGGCCTGCTGCTGGGAGCGTTCTTCCTCGCCACGGCCATCAGCCAGTATCTTGGCAGCGTGGTGGCGACGATTGCGTCCGTTCCGGAACACGTCACCGATCCGTCTCAATCGATTTCGCTGTTCACGGGCCTGTTTACAAAGCTCGGCATCGCGGCGTTGATTGCAGCGATCATCGCGGCTCTGCTGGTCCCGTGGCTCAAGCGACTGATCGGCGAGGATCCGTCGCTGCGCGGCGACGGCTTCAAGCCGGAAACGCCCGAGGGCGACGTGGCGGTCGGCCGGGAGGTATAGCGGGCGTCCGAGGTTCCTTCGGCCTCAAGGGAGGCGGCCACAATGGCCGCCTCTTTTTTTTGCCGCTTCTGCTTGATAAGCCGCAGAAACGGACTAGACTGGTCAGGGCAAGCCCGTAACGGAGGCAGGGTTAGATCATACTTGGGCTGGGCTTGCCATGATCCTGGCTCTTGCTGAGCCGGCCCTGTCAGGCAGGAGGACGAGTTCCTCCAGCCTTGTCGCCTCGTGCGGCCACGAAAACGAAAAGCAATCGCAACCGACGGCATGGCCATGGAGAAGCCCGAACTCCACACGGAGGAGTGGACATGAAATTGCGATTGGTATTCGTTTCGGCGCTGACGGTCGGACTCGGTGCGGCGCCATGGTCGGTTTTTGCAGCGCCGGCCGGTCACGCGCTTGAAATCCACAAGATCGGCGTCACCAGCATGCAGGGACCTGCGCGCCAGTATTCCGGGCAGGAACTCAAGCCGCGGGCGATGAAGGAAGTGGAGCGCAACTTCTATAAGCTTGGCAGCGGCTCTCTCGGTTCCGCCAGGAGGCCGGCCGCCCATGTGCCGACGCCGGATAGCTTGCCGGTGCAGAATGCCCCCGGCCACCTGAGCTTTGATGGGTTGACGGTTCGCCAGCAGGGCATCGCCAGTGGCTTTATCGTCGCACCGCCCGATCAGGGGCTGGCTGTCGGCAATGGCTTCGTGGTCGAAGGCGTGAATCTCGCGGTGGCGGTTTACGATGCGGAGTCAGGCGTCCGGTTAACGCCGGCCATTGGTTTGAACGACTTCTTCGACGTCCCGGCTACAGCTTTTACCTCGGACCCGAAGGTTTATTACGACAAACCGACCAACCGGTTCTTCGCTACTATCCTCGTCGAAAGCAGCGACCGCATAGGCACGCTGATCGCCGTCAGCCAGACCGGCGATCCGACTGGCGACTGGAATATCCATTTCGTGAGCGCGGTCGACGCCGACCTTCCTGGGTGCCCCTGCTTTGGCGATCAGCCGCTCATCGGGGCGGACGCGAACGGCTTTTTCATCAGCACGAATGAATTCCCGCTTGCCGGCGGCTTTTTCACCGGCGTCCAGGTGACGGCTCTGGACAAGAAGGCGCTGGCGGAAGGTGCTCCGACGGTCAACGCCCAGCAGTTCAACCTGACCAACTACACGAGCGGGTTTCTGAGCGGCGCCCCGCCGTTTTCGGTACAACCGGCAATCACCCCGCCCAATGGTGAATATGAGCTGGCCAATAATGGCACGGAATATTTTCTGAGTTCGGTCGATTACTTCGGCCTGGTGGACAGGATCGCAGTGTTCGCCGCGACGAATACTGCATCGTTGTCCAGCGAACCGGATGTCCACCTGCAACGGGTGGTGATCCCGAGCGAGAGCTACGGCGAACCCGCCGCGATGGAGCAGCCGGAAATTCCCGTATCGGAATATACGAGCGAACTGCCGCTGGCTGCCGCGTTGCGGGAGGGCACCTCGCGCCTTGCTGCCGAACCGACCAACGCTCACGAGCAACTGGTTGCGTCGAACGATGACCGCATGAATCAGGTCGTTTACACGAACGGAACGCTATGGAGCGGTGTAAACACGGTGGTCAAGCCAAAGGGGCATGTGCAGACAGGCATTGCCTGGTTTGCGGTCACGCCGGGCTTTGACAACGGCGCATTGACGGCGGCCATGGCCAATCAAGGCTATATTGCTGTGGACAAGAACAGCGTGGTCTTCCCGTCGATCGGCGTGAACGCCCGAGGCGAGGCGATCGTTTCCTACACGTTGATCGGGCGCGATCACCTGCCGGCTGCCGCGTATTCGCGCATTAGCATCGAAGACGGGGCCGGCCCGGTTCAAATTCTGGCTCCTGGCGCAAACGCTAATGACGGCTTTACCGGCTATCCGTGGCCGGGGAACAACTCACGCGTATCCAGGTGGGGCGACTATTCAGCCGCTGTTGCCGATGAGAACGGCGACATTTGGCTGGCGACGGAATTCGTTCCGGACGAACCGCGACTCGACCTCGCGAACTGGGGTACGCGGATCAGTAAAGTCAGTCCCTAGGCAGTCAAAGAACCAGACGCGGCCGCCGGATTCCGGCGGCCGCTTTTGCATTGTCTGCGCGCTGCGGCTGGACAGCAGCCATCGCCGGTGCAAGCATAGAGATTCAATGTTACTCATATTTCGCAAGGAGGCGAATCATGGCGCACATACTGGTACTGTACTACAGCATGTACGGCCACATCGAGCGAATGGCGCAGGAAGCGGCGGCCGGCGCGCGCGAGGTGCCGGATACGGAAGTGACGATCAAGCGGGTGCCGGAGCTGATTCCGGAAGACGTGGCGAAGAAAGCCGGCGTGAAGCTTGATCAGGAAGCACCGGTCGCCGAACCGGGCGAACTGGGTGACTACGATGGCATCATGTTCGGCACGCCGACGCGCTACGGCAACATGTGCGGCCAGATGCGCAACTTCCTCGACCAGACCGGGCCGCTGTGGCAGACGGGCGTGCTGACGGGGCGTGCCGCAAGCGTTTTTGCCAGCACCAACACCCAGCACGGCGGGCAGGAGACGACAATTACGTCGTTTCATACCACGCTGTTTCATCTGGGGTTCGTCGTTATCGGCTGCCCGTACACGTGCTCGGGCATCAGCGAATCCGGCGAGATCAGCGGCGGCTCACCGTACGGCGCAACCACGATCGCCGGCGCGGACGGCAGCCGCCAGCCGAGCGACAACGAGCTGGGCGTGATGCGCTTCCAGGCTCGTCACATGGCCCAGATTACTCACAAACTCTGTCGGGAGTAGCAATGGGATTACTCGTCGAGGGCGAATGGCATACCGACTGGTACGACACCGAAAAGAGCGGCGGCCGTTTTGTGCGGCCGGACGCGGGGTTTCGTAATCGCATTGAACCCGATCCCAATGCGGAGTTTCCGGCCGTGGCCGGACGTTATCACCTGTATGTGTCGCTGGCCTGCCCGTGGGCGCACCGCACGCTGATATTCCGCAAGCTCAAGGGGCTCGAATCGATGATCGGGCTGTCGATTGTCGATCCGTTCATGGGCGACGACGGCTGGTTCTTTTCGGAGGGTCCCGGCTGCATTCCGGACACGGTCAACGGCTTTCAGTTCCTGCGCCAGTTGTACACGAAGGCGAAGCCCGGCTACACCGGCCGCGTCAGCGTGCCGACGCTGTGGGACAAGGAAAAACAGACCATCGTCAATAACGAGTCGTCCGAGATCATCCGGATATTCAACAGCGCGTTCGACGGCATTGGTGCGGCAGAGGGCGATTATTATCCGGAAGCCCTGCGCACGGAGATCGACGCGATCAACGAAACGGTCTACAACAACGTCAACAACGGCGTCTACAAGGCCGGCTTTGCAACGACGCAAGGCGCCTACGAAGAGGCGGCGAATGCGTTATTCGTTACGCTCGATGAGCTTGAAGCCTTGCTTGACCGGCAGCGTTACCTGGTTGGCGGCGCGATTACCGAGGCTGACTGGCGGCTGCTGACGACACTGTTCCGGTTCGACAGCGTCTACTACAGCCACTTCAAATGCAACACGCGTCAGCTTCGCGACTACCCGAACCTGTGGAATTACTGTCGCGAACTGTACCAGGTGCCGGGCGTGGCCGAGACGGTGAATCTCGACCACATCAAGCAGCACTATTACCGCAGCCAGCCGACGATCAACCCGACGCGGATCGTGCCGATAGGGCCGGAAATCGATTTTTCCACGCCGCACGACCGCGCGGAGAAATTCTAGCCGGCGGCCAGTTCGACACTGGCCTCCCACAGTCGCGCTTGCGCGTCGCGATCCAGCGACGCCTCGGACGTGGCAACGTTGCCATCGCGGCCGATGCACACGCCGCTGACGCCATCGTACTCGGCTGAATCAGCGGCTTTGACCACCGTTTCCGCCGCATGCTCCGGCGTGCTCAACAGCAGCGGTCGAAGCAGTTTCACGTAAAACGGCGTTGCCGGCGAGTCGCTGAGGGCGGTGCGGAAGTAGCCGGGGTCTACGCAGGTCGCCGTTACGCCGGTACCCTCCAGCCGGCGCGCCAATTCATAGGTAAACATTGTCAGCGCCAGCTTGGACCGCACAAATGCGCCGTAAAACGGCTCATAGTCGTTCCGGCTTTGCAGATCGTCGAAATCGATCCGGTCGGCGCGCTGGTGTGTGCGGGACGTAATGTTCAGGATGCGCGCGGGCGCGCTCGCCGTCAGCCGGTCCAGCAGCCGCTGCGTGAGCATGAACGGCGCCAGGTAGTTCACCATGAAGGTGGCTTCGAGGCCGTCGTGCGTGATGCGGCGCGTTTGCAGCAGCGTCGCGGCATTATTGATCAATACGTCCAGCCGATCGAATTTGTCCAGGACGACGTCGGCGGCTCGATTCACGTAGTCTCGCGACGATAGCGGACACGCTACCGCTTCGATAGCATCGTTGCCGGATGCGGCGCGAATTTCATCGACAACCCTCTCGCAACGCCGCTCGGTGCGCCCGCCGACGATCACGCGATAGCCGAGCCGCGCCATTTCATGCGCAGTCGCCAGGCCGAGGCCGGACGTGGCCCCGGTAATCAATACCGTCTTCTTCATGTGTTATTCGAGTGGAGGCTGAGGGTCCATTATACCGTCAGCTTGGACTTCCGCCGATGCTCGCGTCACAATGAAAAGCTTGCAATTTCCACAAGGTTTGACGATGACGAAGATTTTCCATTCGTTCGTACTCGCTGTGCTGGTCGTGACGGCCGCGCCGTTGGCCGTGGCGCGCGACGTTGCCCGGCCGGTGGTGGCGCAGCATGGCATGGTGGTCACCGCACAGCACCTGGCCACCCAGGTCGGCGTCGACATCCTGAAGCACGGCGGCAACGCGGTCGATGCGGCAGTCGCGGTCGGCTACGCGCTTGCGGTCGTGCATCCGTGCTGCGGCAATATCGGCGGCGGAGGGTTCATGCTGATCCGGCTGGCCAGCGGCAAGACGGTGTTCCTGAACTTTCGCGAGAAGGCGCCGCTCGCCGCGTCTGCCGATATGTACCTGGACGAAAACGGACACGTCATCGGCGATTTGAGCACCCAAAGCTGGCTTGCGATCGGCGTTCCCGGCACCGTGATGGGCCTCAACACCGCGCTGGCGAAGTACGGCACGATGAGCCTGAAAGAGGTGATGGCGCCGGCGATCCGGCTCGCTACGAAAGGCTTCATTCTCGCGCCCGGCGACGTCCGGATATTGCACACGCGCACGAAGGTGTTTGCCGCGCAACCTGACGTCGCGGCCATTTTTCTCAATGACGGCAAGCCCTACCAGGTCGGCGATCGGCTGGTGCAGCAACAGCTCGGTGAAACGCTCGAACTTATCGCCAAGCAGGGCACCAAGGCGTTTTACGAAGGCCCGATCGCGGGCGCGCTGGTCAAGGCCAGCCGAGCCCACGGCGGGCTGCTGACCCGGAAGGACTTCGAGCAGTACACGGTGGAGTGGGAAGATCCGATTCACTGCGACTACCGCGGCTATGACGTGTTTTCGTCGCCGCCGCCCAGCTCCGGTGGCACGACCATGTGCGAAATACTGAATATCGTGAGCGGCTACCCGCTGCCCAGGTTCGGGTTTCAGTCGGTCGATTCGGTGCATTACCTGGTCGAGGCAATGCGTTATGCCTACGCCGACCGCAACACCAAGCTCGGCGATCCGGCTTTCGTGCACAACCCGATCGACAAGCTGCTGTCGGCGGAGCATGCCCACGCCATTCGCGCACAGATCGACCCGCGCAAGCCGACGCCGTCGAGCACGCTGAACGGCGGCCTCGGTCTGCCCGAAGGCGACGACACGACACACTACTCGGTGGTCGACAAGGCCGGTAACGCCGTCGCAGTCACCTACACGATCAACTGGTACTTCGGCAGCGGCCATATCGCCGGCGACACCGGCTTCTTCCTGAACAACGAAATGGACGACTTCACGTCCAAGCCGGGTGTCCCCAACAGCTTCGGCCTGGTGCAGGGCGAAGCGAACTCCGTTGCGCCCGGCAAGCGGCCGCTGAGTTCGATGACGCCGACGATCGTCACGCACGACGGAGATCTGTTCATGGTCACCGGCAGCCCCGGCGGTTCGCGGATTATCACGATTACGCTGGAAAGCATCCTGAACGTGATCGACTACGGCATGAATGTTCAGCAGGCCATCAATGCGCCGCGTATTCATCAGCAATGGCTGCCGGACCAGGTGCTGCTGGAGCCGGGCGCGCTCGAGCCGGCCGTGCGCGAGACGCTGGAACAGCGAGGCTACACGTTCAAGCGGCACAACCCCTGGGGCGCCGCGGAAGCCATCCTGGTCGATCCGAAAACCGGCCTCCTGCGTGGTGCCAGCGATCCGCGGGAACCCGCCGGTTCGGCGGCGGGGTATTGATATTCCCGTTACAATGGAACAGGGAAAGGAGAACGGCCCATGGACAGGAACACCATAAAGGCGGAGTGGCTGCCGATTGATGCCGGGCTGCGGGCGTGGTATGCCGCGCCGAGCGGTGGCGGCCCTTACCCGGTCGTGTTGTGCTTCATCGAGGCCTTCGGCGTCACCGATCATTTCCGCAATGTCGCCGAGCGCTTTGCCGAAGCCGGTTTCTGCGCTGTCGTGCCGGATATCTACCACGGCGACGTATTTGCGTACGACGATCTGGACAGCGCGCTCGGCAGGATCCGCTCGCTGGACGAAAAGCAGGTCATGTCGGAAGCGGCCGCCACCCTCGACACGGTCGCCCGGCGGCCCGAGTGCGACGAGAACAGCACGATGCTGGTCGGTTTCTGCCTTGGCGGACGCCTGGCGTTTCGGGGCCATGCGGTGCTGGCTGACCGGGTCGCTGCCAGCGCATGCTTCTATGGCGGCGGCATTGCCCCGCGGCAGGACCGCTTCGGCCGAGAGGCGTTGCTCGGGCATATAAAACGGATGCGCGCGCCGCTGTTGTTGTTGTACGGCGCGCAGGACCAGTCGATCCAGCCGGATGAGCATGGCCGGATTGCGGAGGCGCTCAGTGGCGCCGGGTTGCGCTACGGCCTGCATGTCTTTCCGGATGCCGGGCACGCGTTTTTCTGCGACGAACGCCAGAATTACAATGCTGCAGTCGCCGGTGAAGCGTGGACGCTGATGCTCGATTTTTTCCGTCGGCAGTCAGTGAAGGCGTAGCTTGTGGGGGCCACGTATGTCTTTGTCGGCGTCGCCTTTATTATCGGCCTGCTGTGCGCCAGCATCTATCACCGCATTCGGCAGCGTTTCAAGCAGCGCGCCAATCCACAATCGGCGCAGACGCTGACGGCGCTTATCGGCCGGCTGGACCGCATTCAGCAGCCGGACGACCTGGGCGCGGCGTTGCTCGAGGAGTTGGGCGAACGGCTTCATTGCAAGGCGCTGGCGCTGTACCTGCGAGACGACGTGGAGTTTCGCTTGCGCGCAACGCGCGGGTTCGAGCCAGAGGACGCGGAAACGTTGCGCCAGCAACTGGACGCCGACGCCGCACTGGCCGCACCATCGCAGACGGCGCGCGTCGTTCGGCTGAAGGATGGCGCGGCGAGTTATGCGCTTGTCGCCATCACCGATCACCGCCAGACGGCGGTCGTGGCGCTGCACCCGCCGAAGGTGATTTCCCGGGACGCGGCGAAGCGACTGGTCGAAGCGGCGGCAGGATACGCGCTCGCGCGGCTTGAAGCGATGCGTCTCGGCGACGCGCTCAAGGAAGCGGCCACTCAGGACGCAGTGACGCGGTTGCACAATCAGCGTTACTTCCTGGAGTTGTTCGAGCTGGAGTACAACCGCAGCCTGCGGTACCAGCGTTCGCTCGCCGTGCTGCTGTGCGGCGTCGACGGGCTCGCGACGGTGAACACGCGTGAAGGCAGCGAAGCCGGCGACGCGGTCCTGCGCCAGGTGGCGAATGCGTTTCGCGGCAGCCTGCGCTATTTCGATGTCGTTGGGCGCTACGAAGCCGACACGCTGGCCGTGCTGCTGCCGGAAGCCGATCGCGTCGTAGCCGCCCGGGTCGCAGAACGGCTGTTGCACGCTTCCGGTGCGGAAACCGGCATCGATAATCTGGCCATGAACATCGGCGTAGCCTGTAACGGTGATCCCGGGGCCGACTTCATGACGATGTTGCACGCCGCGAGTGACGCACTGCGCAATGCGCGCGAAGGGAGCGGCAACCGCGTCTGTATGAGTCCGGACTGACGATTGTTGATAAGGATATGACTTATGTGCGGTATTGCAGGAGCAATCCGTTTTGACGACCGCGCCGCGGATTTCAGCGGGCTGACTAACACAGTCGCGGCGATGCGCCGCCGCGGACCTGACGGCGACGGTCTGGTCGCGCATGGGCCGGTGGCATTCGGCCATCGGCGCCTCAAGATCATCGATCTTTCCGAGCGCGGCGCGCAGCCGATGGTGGACAGCGAACTCGGGCTGACGCTGGCCTTCAACGGTTGCATCTACAACCACCGGGAGCTGCGCCGCGAACTCGAAGACAAGGGCTACCATTTCTTTTCGTCCAGCGACACCGAAGTCATCCTGAAGGGCTACCACGCCTGGGGCGAGGATTGCGTCAAACGCTTCAACGGCATGTTCGCGTTTGCGGTCGCCGAGCGCGACAGCGGCCGCGTGATACTCGCCCGCGACCGGCTGGGCATCAAGCCACTGTATTACCACGCGGACGACCATGCGTTCCTGTTCGCTTCTTCGCTGCCTGCGCTGCTCGCCGGCGGTGTCAGCGATCACGCCGTCGATCCGGTCGCATTGCATCACTACATGACATTTCACTCGGTCGTGCCGGCGCCGCACACGATCCTGAGGTCGGTGCGCAAGCTGCCGCCGGCGACCGTCATGGTGATTCAGCCGGACGGTCGCCGCCATGAACGGCGCTATTGGGAACTCGATTATGCCGCTGACGAGTCCGTGTCATTCGACGAATGGCAGGACGTGCTGCTTAAGGCGCTGCGTTCGGCGGTGCAGCGGCGGCTGGTGGCGGATGTGCCGGTCGGCGTGCTGTTATCCGGCGGCCTCGATTCAAGCCTGATCGTCGGCCTTCTGGCCGAGGCGGGACAAACCGGCCTGGAAACGTTTTCCGTCGGTTTCGAAAGCGTTGGACGGGAAAAGGGCGACGAATTTCAGTATTCGGACGTCGTCGCCGAACGTTTCGAGACGCGCCATCACAAGCTGTTCGTCGATTCGAACGAACTGCTGCCCGCGCTCGCCGATTGCGTGGCGGCCATGTCCGAACCGATGGTCAGTCACGACGTGATCGGCTTTTACCTGCTGTCGCGCGAGGTGGCGAAACACGTCAAGGTGGTGCAGAGCGGGCAGGGCGCGGACGAAGTCTTCGGCGGTTATCACTGGTACCCGCCGATGGTCGGCAGCCGCCATCCCGTTGCCGATTATGCCCGGGTGTTTTTCGACCGCGACCATTCCGAATTTGCCGAGGCAGTCATGCCGGAGCTGGTCGGCGACGATTACAGCCGGCGCTTCGTTCACGACCACTTCGCCATGCCGGGCGCCAGCCGTGCTATCGACAAGGCGCTGCGCCTCGACACGACGATCATGCTGGTCGACGATCCGGTCAAGCGCGTCGATAACATGACGATGGCGTGGGGGCTGGAAGCGCGGGTGCCGTTTCTGGACCACGAGCTGGTGGAACTGGCCGCCCGTATCCCGGCGGAATTCAAGGCCAGCAATGGCGGCAAGCACGTGCTGAAGGAAACCGCGCGCCGGGTGATTCCGGCGGCCGTGATTGACCGGCCCAAGGGCTACTTTCCGGTGCCGGCGCTCAAGTACCTGCGCGGCCCGTATCTGGAGTTCGTGCGAGACGTGCTCGGCAGCGAGGCGGCGCGCACGCGCGGCGTCTTCCGGCCGGACTACGTCGAGCGCCTGTTGCAGGAGCCGGAAGAGCACATCACGCCGTTGCGCGGTTCCAAGCTCTGGCAAGTGGCATTATTGGAGTACTGGTTCCAGACGCATCTGCAGTAGCTATTGCAGATCAGGATGAATTGTCATGGCTGACAGAAACCGACTGCACCACCGCGTCGAGCGCCAGAGCGCGCCGTCGCTGAAGACCTGGCATGAAGGTGGCGACCAGACGACGCAGGAGAAGTTGCCGCATAACGTCGTGCTGAACTGCGGCTGGGGCCGGCTGATTTTCGGCCATACGTTCGACGATGCGCAGTTGCTGGCCGACACGCTTGAAGACGAATCGCCGCATTGCCGCGACATAGCGCTATACATCCAGGACCCGCACGTCGTGTTGTCGGTTGCGCCGCAGCGGCTGTTTCTCGATCCGTCGCACACGTTTCGCCTGTGGATGCACAATTACCGGCCGGCACGCGTACGCCCGCGTGGTTTCAACGTCCGCCGGTTGCGTACGCGCGGCGATGCCGAGGCTGTCAACCAGATTTACCGCAAGCGCAGCATGGTCGAGGTCGATCCGGATTTTGTCTGGCGTCATCGCAAGGTACGCAACCTGACGTATCTCGTCGCCGAAGACGACTGCGACGGCCGGATTATCGGCACCGTTACCGGGGTCGATCACGCACACGCATTCGACGATCCGGAAAACGGCTCCAGCCTCTGGTGCCTGGCGGTCGACCCGCAGGCCAGGTACCCGGGCGTCGGTGAAGCGCTCGTGACGCATCTCGCCGATCACTACCATGCGCGCGGCCGCGCGTTCATGGACCTGTCCGTGATGCATGACAACGAGTCCGCCATCCATTTGTACGAGAAGCTCGGCTTTCAGCGCGTGCCGGTGTTTTGCATCAAGCACAAGAACCCGATCAACGAGGAGCTGTTCATCGGCCCACAGCCGGAGGAACGCCTGAATCCGTATGCGACGATCATCGTCGACGAGGCTCGACGGCGCGGCATCGCAGTGGAAGTGCTCGACGCCGAAGGCGGCTACTTCGCGCTGAGCTTCGGCGGCCGGCGTATCGTTTGCCGCGAATCGCTGAGCGAACTGACGACGGCGGTCGCGATGAGCCGCTGCGACGACAAGCGTGCCACTCGGCGGCTGCTCGCGCGCGCCGGCCTCAATGTGCCGGCGCAGCAGTCCGCTGAAGACAGGGAGGCCAACGGCGCGTTTCTCAGACAATACGGCGCGCTCGTCGTCAAACCGGCGCGCGGCGAACAGGGCCGCGGGATCAGCGTTAATCTGACGCGCGAAGAAGAGCTTGCGCCGGCGATCGACGCTGCCCGCCAGGTTTGCGACGACGTAGTGCTGGAAGAATATCTCGACGGCACCGAGCTGCGGCTGGTCGTGATCGACTGCAAGCTGGTCGCCGCGGCGGTTCGCCGGCCGCCGGAAGTCACCGGCAGCGGTCGGCATACGATCGCCCAGCTGATTGACAAGCAAAGCCGACGGCGAGCCGCCGCAACCGGCGGTGAGAGTCGCATCCCGGTGGACGATGAAACACGCCGCTGCATCGCCTCGCAAGGTTACCGGTTTGACCACGTGCTGCAGACCGGCAAGGTACTCAAGGTGCGCAATACTGCCAACCTGCACGTCGGCGGGGTGCTTGAAGACGTGACTGCCGATCTGAGCCCGGCGCTGCGCCACACGGCGGAGGAGGCGGCGCGGGCACTCGACATCCCGGTGGTCGGGCTCGACTTCATCGTGCCGGCGGTCGATGGCGACCGCTACGCGATACTGGAGGCCAACGAACGACCGGGCCTCGCCAACCACGAGCCGCAACCGACAGCCGAGCGGTTCATAGATTTATTGTTTCCGGCAACGGCATAGGAGGATGAATGTCCAAGCTCCCGATCGACAACGATTACCTGTGTGAAGTCATGCTCGAAATGCTGCGCATGCCGAGCCCGACCGGCTTCACCGACGAGATCGTCCATTACACCGGCGAGCGCCTCAAAGAGCTTAACATCCCCTTCGAACTGACCCGCCGGGGCGCGATCCGCGCCGACCTCAAGGGTCGGCTCGAGAGCCCCGACCGGGCGATCGTTGCTCATCTCGACACCATCGGCGCCATCGTCAAGAGTCTGAAGGACAACGGCAGGCTCGAAATCGTGTCCGTCGGTACCTGGTCGGCGCGCTTCGCGGAAGGCGCCCGGGTGACGATATTCACGGATCATCGTCCGCTGCGCGGCACGATTCTGCCGCTCAAGGCATCGGGGCATACATTCAATGAAGAAGTTGATACGCAACCGGTCGCCTGGACCAACGTAGAGGTTCGGGTCGACGAGGTGGTGGACAATCTGCACGATTTGAAGGAACTCGGCATCAATGTGGGCGACTTCATCGCCGTCGATGCCAATCCCGAAATCGACAGCACCGGCTTCATCAACTCGCGCCATCTCGACGACAAGGCCGGCGTGGCGGTACTGCTTGCCGCAGCCAAGAGTCTGCACGACCATAACGTCGAGCTGCCGGTCGACTGTCACTTACTGTTCACTATCTCCGAAGAAGTCGGTTCGGGCGCCTCCGCCGTGCTGCATCGCGACGTCGCCGAAATGGTGACCATCGACACGGCGCCGAGCGCGCCGGGGCAGAACGCGCGCGAATTTGGCGTTACCATCGCAGTGCAGGATTCCGATGGGCCGTTCGACTATCACCTGACGCACAAATTGATTGAGTTGTGCACCGAGTGCGACATTCCGCACCAGCGCGACGTATTCCGCTACTACCATTCCGACAGTGCGTCGGCACTTGAAGCAGGCAACGATATTCGCACTGCGCTGACCTGTTTCGGGGTGGACGCGACGCACGGCTACGAACGAACGCACCTGAACTCGTTGCAGTCGCTCGCGGAATTGATGATCTGCTATGCCCAGAGCGAGCCGACATTCCTGCGCGACAAGGAAGAACTGGCGCCGCTGGAGGGTTTTCCGTCGCTGCCGGTCGACGAGCAGGAGGTTTGGGAGGCTTAGCAGCAGAATGCGGTCGTTCGGCTATAGCTCAACGCTGCCGCTGAACGAAAAGTGGGTCATCCCGCTGGAATCGGTGCGGCCCAAAAATTGCAGCGCTTGCTTCAAGTTCGGATCGGCATTGCCGCGCGGCATCATCGTGCCTTGCGCGCGATACTGGCCGCTGTTGTTGACGTCGATCGTGGCGTCGAGGTCGATCGGGCCACCGGTATCGCGGGCGCGGCCGTGAATACCGCTGTCGTCTGTGCTGAAGGTGGCGAGGTAGCTGCCGAGCGGCATCGGTTGCGGCCACAGGGCATGCAGCCTCTCAAGCGCAATACGGCCGACGAGGGCGGTGGGCCGGCGGTTCTCGAACACGAATTTGTCGAGATTCAGGTTGAGCCGACCGCTGGCGCTGTTGGGCGGTATCGGCAGTTCGATCCAGCGCAATGCCGTGGCGAGATTCAGCGGCCCTTTTACACCGGTTGCGATGACTTTGCCGCCGGGCGTCAGGACCGCTTCGCCGGTTAGCTGCGTCATGTCGCCGTGGACGCTCAGGTCGTAATCCAGCCGGCCGGTAAACAGTGCCCACGGGTGAACTCGCCAGCTCACCCGACCCAGGGGCGAGCCGTTGATGCGAAGTTCCTGTGCTTCACCATGCCACGGCGTCCCTTGCGGGGCGACGACCGTAACCGGACTCTGCGGCGGCAGTATCCAGCCGAACAGCAGCGAGGCCGGCAGTGTCAGGCCGAGGAACAACAGGTAGGCCAGCACGCCGACGCCGCTGAACAGCAGGATGCGCCGCCAGTTCATCGGGGCCTTTCCAGCGTGACGTCGGCATTGACCGTGCCCGGCGCGTCGGCATGCTGAATGCCGAGCGAGCTCACCAGCACGCCGTGCTCCGCCTGCAATTGGCCCAGCCAGCTAACCAGTGCGTCGAAGGGCGCGTTTTCAAGGCGTACCTGCACGCTGTCGTCGCCGCGGGGCTGGAAGTTGGCAATGTTGCCGCCGACCGGCGAGGTGCGGGCGGTTTGTTCGACGACCGAGAACAACGGCTGCTTGCTGCGCGGCGCGGCCGCCGGCGTGAGCTTTTCAAGCTGGTTGATTTCCGCCGTCGCCTGCTGCATCCATGCGAGCAGGCGCGTGTCCGACTCGACTTGAGCCTCCAGCGAGGCCTTGGCGTTCAGCCACGGCGCGATGATTGCCAGCCAGATTACAATCAGGAGCAGTGCAATGCCGCCACCGGCCACGATCTTGCGTTCGCGCGGGGCGAGGCCCGCGTACCAGTCGCGCAGCGCGTCGGTCTGCTTCATGCGCGGCCTCCGATTCGCAACCGGCCGTCGACGGTTTTGCCCTTGGCGCTCGCGGATTCGATCTGCACGTTCAGCCCTGTCTTTTTCTCGAGCCGGCCACGCAACTCTCCGAGCGTCTGGACGTTCGGCGTGGTGACCTGGATTTCGAGAACGCCGTTGTGCCAGCTCAGCGTTGTGAGCGTGGTGGATTTGCCGATGCCGCCGCCGAGCGCGCCGAGCATTGCCAGCAAGCCGTTGTCCGGCCCGTCGCCGCTTGCTGCTTTCAGCTGAGTCAATCGCGATTGCACGCGGCCACGCAGGTCGGCGGTTACGCGGGCGCCGGGCATCGCACGGTGAAACTCAGCCTCGATCGCCTCGTTAAGCTTCGCGTCCTGCTGGTACAGCCGGTAGTAGCCGACGCCCTGCCACGCGGCCGCCAGCACCAGCCAGGTGCCGGCGAGAACGGCCGCCAACCGCCAGCGACGCCAGCGTTTTTCCCAGTCGCGACGTGGTCGATAAGAACCCTGGAGCAGATTGAAGCTGTCCGCGGCCGGCAGGCCCGCGCCTGCCAATGATGCTGCTGTTTCACCGGGCAGTTCTTCGACGCCCGGCATGTCTGCGCCGGCCTCGGCGCAGGCTTCGGCGAGTGCGACGACATCGTGATCTGTCGGATCTGCCGCCTGTATCACAACCGTTTCCGGGCGGTGCGCGTCATCGAGTTGGGCCAGCTTCAGCGATACGATGGTGTTCGCAAGGGCCTTGTCGCCGACAAAGCCTGCAGCCGGGCCGGTTCGTACCAGCACGTCACTGCCTTCGACCGCGACATGCCACTGATCGGCGGCCATCGGCAGCAGCAGCATATCCGGCAACAGTACGTCGGCGCGCAAACCGGCCGTGCTCAATCGCTCAAGCCACGCGTCCATGGCGCTGCGGCGAACGACCGCGACGGGCCGGGCGCCACTGCTATCGGCAGTACCGGCGGCGAAATGCAGATGATCGACATCTTCGGCGAGCCGTTCTTCAAGCGCGAAAGGCAGCGCCTGCGCGACCTTTTGCGCGTTCTGGCTCGGCAGCTTGGCGGAAAGGAGGGTGACGTGCAGGCCGGGGACGAACACGACGAGCCGGCGGCCTGTTGCCTGCGGGACGAGCGCGTCGAGCTCGCCGTGCTGAATCGCGCCGATCCGGTTATTGCGCTCGTCGAGCACCAGCCATTCGACCGGCCCGGGCTGATCCGGCTCGCCATGCAGCCTGATGATCAGGCGTTCCGCCATTAGTGGCCTCCCGGGGCGATATTGTCATGTTCAGCGAGACTGCCCGCGTTCGTGGCAAGGCGGGCCGCGCGGGCAATGGTTGTCGCCATTGGCAAGCGGCGCAACGCTGTCCACGGGCGCGGGCAGCCTCGCCCAGCATTGTTAATCACCATATAACGGGAACGCCTATGCGCTCCATTGACGGCGTTGCGCTCTCTTGGCAGAGCTACGGCTATACCGCGGTCGCGCGCCTTGTGAATGAAGCGCATAGGCGTTCTGAACATGGCAATATCGCCCCGGCAGGCCACTACAACGTCCCCAGCGTTTGTCTGATAGAAGTTACGCCGCCTGTCTGGCCGCGTTGAAGCAGACTGTACATGGTCAGGCTCGAACTGCCAATCTGCGCGGTGGAGATCAGGCGGAAGTAGCTGCTGGCGAGGCCGATCGCACCGGTTGTCACGCGTTCTGCCAGTAGGCTCTGAAATTGCGCCACCGACTGGAAGCCGTTGGGACCGCGTTGGGCGACGATGCTCTGTGCCTCGGCCGGCGTGATGCCTTTGGCCAGCGATGCGATGACCGGCCATGGTGCGGTATTGATATTGATGCGCAGATTGGTGGCGGGCAGCGCGGCCACGAATGGCAGCAGGCGCTGGTAAACAGGGTAGGTGATGCCTTTTATCAGCAGCAGCTCACTGACGCTGGCAAGTGGCTGGTTGGCGGCAAGATAGGGCACCTCCAGGCCGGCGTAGTAGCCGTCCTCAGCGCCGGCCGGACGGTGCGGGGCCGCGTCGACATCGATCCAGTCGGCAACTGCGGAGGCAATCGCCGGGTTGATTTGAAGCACCGCCAGCAGCCGCTCGAATTGCGCCAGTGCTTCGGGGTTGGTCTTGCCGTTCGCGGCGACCAGGCTGTTTACATTGAACAGCCCTTGCAGGTCGATCAGCTCGCCGGTGAGCGCGCCGCCCTGAACCGGCAGCGCGGGCAGCTGCGTCGCCCAGTTCTCACCCAGCGAATCCGTCTGGCTGTGCTGGGCGTCGCGCCGCAGAATCTGCTCGGCCCAGTCGGCGGCGCCCAGCAGATATTCGCGTGCCTGGTCGAGGTGCAGGATGTTGGCCGTGCGGTGCACGTCCAGATTGCGGTCCCAGAGCATTGCGGTCGACAGGCTCGCGGCGATTGCGAGCACCACCAGCGCGACAAGTACGGCGACGCCGCGCTCGTGGAGCGGGGGTCGGGATTCGGGGTTCGGGATTCGGGCAGAAGAAGCGCTCATCACGGCAGCTCCACAACCCGGGTGATCAGGCCCACGTCCTTGAGATCGACCGCGACTTCAACTGCCCGCGGCAGCCGTTCCAGGTACTCCTGCGCGGGCTGGTTCAGCGGCGGCCATTGTTGCTGCCACTGGCCGGCGGCGTCGAGAAAGCGCAGCCGGAACGCCACGACGTTGTCGAAGAGCACCTGGCGCAACGGCTCTATTTCGCGCGACCGGTCGAGTACCAGCCACGACAGGCGCACGAGTTTGTCGCCATCGAGTTCGTAGGCCACGCGTTGCAGCGTGCTGCGCGCATCGCCGAGCGGGTTGGTCCAGCCGCCGTGGGTCAGCACCAGCGCCGGGATATTCTGCGTTGCGCCGGCGAGCGCCGGGCTGGGCATAGCGTCCACCGTGTCGCGGATCTGGCGCGGCACCGCCTGGCTCAGGTCGCGGCTGAGAATCGTGAAGCCCTGCTGCAACGTTTTCAGCTCGTTCATCGACGCCCGCACCGCGTGGCGCTGCCGAAGGATGCCGTTGAGGCCGCCGTAGGCCATTGCAGCGACGACGGCGAAGATCGAGATGGCGACGAGAATCTCGAGAAGGGTGAAGCCGCGTTGCGGGAGCGGGATTCGGGGTTCGGGATTCGGGGTTCGGGAAGAAGGAAGCGCGCTCATCGTCGTTCCCCCTCATTCGGCCCCGCCAGTTGCTTTGCGCCGAGACCGGCCGCGGATGGCTTGCCGATAAACACGATCAGGCTGGCGACTTCATCGTCCGGCGCGTCGTCCAGCGCAACAGTGATGTCCGCACGGCGCAGGTCCGGGTCGACTGTCTTGCTGATGTCGGCGGTCCAGCGCCAGGTCTGGCCGGCCAGATCTTCGGTGCCGTTCTGACGGCCGGTGTCGGGCCAGGTGGGGGAGGCGCGCAGCAGGGCGGCCTCGTTCATCGCCACCCAATGGGCGAAGGTGCGTTGTTTGAGGTCGAGCGCCGTGCGGGTGCTGGTGCCGGTCGTGGAAATGACCGCGAGCATGCCGATGCCCAGGATCGCTAGCGCGATCAGCACCTCCATGAGCGTGAACCCGGACTGGCGGGGGCGGTGCACGATTACCCCGTGCTAGCGATTCAGCACCTTGGAATCCGGCGGGATGAGCTGAACCTTACCGCTCATATGGCCGCGGACGTGGTAGCTGGCGTTCTCCCCGGTGCTGGCGACTTCCAGATTGAAGGGTGTGAGCTCACCGCTCGACAGCGCCAGAATTTGTGGCTGCGGGCCTTGCGTCTTCTGCGTGGCTTCGGCTTCCTCGCCGCTCGCTGAGGCAGGCATACCGTCTATAGCCGACAGTGCGGTTACCGGTTGAGGCAGAGTGATGTGGCGGCCTTCCAGCTGCAAGCGCAGGACGACGTTGTCTTCGACACGGCGCTTGCGGAAGGTCGGGTCGTTGGTAATCGGCTGCCAGGTCGTGCCGTCATACATGTAGAACTGGTAGCCGTGCGGCTGAATTTCGACACCGAACTGCTTGCTTTCCATCACTGCATTTTCGGAAGCGAGCTCCAGCAGCGCGGCGATGCGTCGAGCCGTCTGTTCCTGCGGCGTATCGCCGCCGAGGGAGGCGGTCGACAGCACCGCGAAACCGGCGACCACGGCAACGATCACCAGCACCACCAGGATTTCCATCAATGTCAGGCCGCGATTGGCGGCTTGCCTTGAACGCAACATCAATTCAGGTTCCAGTTGCCGATGTCGGAGTTGATGCCTTCGCCGCCGGGTTGGCCGTCAGCGCCGAGCGAGTAGATATCGATCGTGCCGTGCGTGCCCGGATTCAGGTACTGATACGGGTGGCCCCACGGATCGACCGGAATGCGTTCGAGATAGCCGCTCCAGTGCGGCGGCTCCGGGGTCGTGCTCGGCTTTTCGACCAGCGCCTTCAGGCCCTGCTCGGTAGTCGGATAAACGTAATTGTCGAGCTTGTACAGGTTCAGCGCCGATTCGACCGCGCGAATATCCTGTTTGGCCTTGGTGATGCGCGCCTGGTCCGGCTTGCTCATTACCTTGGGCACGATGATCGCGGCGAGGATGCCCAGGATGACAACCACGACCATGACTTCAATTAGAGTAAAGCCGCCGTGACGGCGGCCGCGACGGAACGATCTGTGCATCATTGGATTGCGAATAGTAGGAATGGCAATTAAAGTGAAGACCCCATAGTACACCAAACCCATTCGATGGGCGCGCGCGCGATCCGTATAATCAACCCCTCGTCAATATTGAAAGCTCTTCGGGCCGCGTGGCCGGCCGGGCTTGTTATTGCGGTATGCGTGATCATCGCGTTTGGCGGCGACGGCTGGTACCAGTTGCTCCGGTATCAGCGCGACGCGATCCTGCACGGCGAGTGGTGGCGTATCGTCACCGGCAATGTCGTGCACCTGGGTCTCGACCATCTGCTGATGGACCTGTCGGGCCTGGTGTTGTTGTGGATTTTGTGTGCGCCCGTGCTGGCGGGCTGGCGCTGGTTGCTGGCCACGGCGGTCGGGATGCTGTCGGTGGGCTTCGGGCTGCTGCTGTTCACGCCGTCGATCGCCTGGTATGTCGGAATTTCCGGCGTTTTACACACCTACTGGGCAGCCGGTGCGTTGCTGCTGATTACGCGGCGATACCGCGAAGGCTGGTTACTCATCGCGGCGCTGGCCGTCAAGCTGGTCTGGGAACAGACGGTGGGGCCGATGCCGTTTTCCGAGGCAACTGCCGGCGGCCCGGTCGTGGTCGCCGCCCATTTGTGGGGTTCGGTCGGCGGGATCATCGTCGGGCTGGCCCTGTTGCCCTCGACTCGATTAACTGACATGGGATTGACCGAAAAGGAGTCGACATGAAATTTGCCGTGGTGTTTCCCGGACAGGGATCCCAGGCTGTTGGAATGCTTGCGGAGCTGGCGGAGACGTCGCCGGTTGTGCGTGAAACCTTCGATGCCGCCTCGGCGGTACTGGGCTACGACTTGTGGCAGCTTGCGGCCGCGGGGCCGGAAGAGCAACTGAACCAAACCGAGCGGACCCAGCCGGCACTGCTGGCTGCGGGCGTGGCGATCTGGCGGGTCTGGCAGCAGCGCGGCGGCGCGCGCCCGGATGTGCTGGCCGGCCACAGTCTGGGCGAGTACACAGCACTGGTCGCCGCGGGCTCGATCGGTTTTGAAGATGCAGTCGCGCTGGTCGAATTCCGCGGCCAGGCGATGCAGGCGGCCGTGCCGGCCGGTTCGGGCGCGATGGCCGCAATTCTGGGCCTCGACGACGACGCGGTGCGGGAAGCCTGCCGCGAAGCCGCCGGCACCGGCGATATCGTGACCGCGGCCAATTTCAATGCGCCGGGGCAGGTGGTCGTTTCCGGCCACAGCCTGGCCGTGGAACGAGCGGTGGAGGCCGCGCAGGCACGCGGTGCCCGCCGGGCGGTCGTGCTGCCGGTCAGCGTGCCGTCGCACTGCGCGCTGATGCGTCCGGCAGCCGATCAGCTGGCCCGGCGTCTGGAAGACGTGGAAATTCGTGCGCCGGAATTGCCGGTCATCCATAACAGCGACGTGACGAGCAAGCAGGACGCGGCAGCCATTCGGGAAGCGCTGATTGCGCAACTCCATCAACCGGTGCTGTGGGCCGATACGGTGCGGGCGATTCATGCCCGCGGCGCTGAACGACTGCTCGAGTTCGGCCCCGGCAAGGTGCTGACCGGGTTGACCAAGCGCATCGAGAAGGGCCTCCCGGCCGGGGCCGTCAATGACTCGGTCTCACTGGATAAAGAACTTGAAGAAACTGGAGCAGATAATTGAATTTAAAGAATGAAATCGCGCTCGTGACCGGCGCGACGCGCGGCATCGGCAAAGCCATTACGACCGCACTTGGCGAGGCTGGCGCGACCGTGCTCGGTACCGCCACCAGCGCCGAAGGCGCCAAACGCATCGATGCGACACTGGCGGAAAAATCGATCAACGGCCGCGGAATGGTGCTCAACGTTACCGACTCCGAGGCGATCGACGAGGTCGTCAAGACGATTACGGCGGATTATGGCGCGGTGACGATCCTGGTCAATAACGCCGGCATCACGCGCGACAACCTGCTGCTGCGGATGAAGCCTGAGGAATGGGCCGAAGTGCTGGATACCAATCTCGGCGCACTATACCGCCTGTCGCGGGCCTGCCTGCGCGGCATGATGAAGGCACGCCACGGGCGTATAGTGAATATTTCGTCGGTGGTCGGCGTGTCCGGCAACCCCGGCCAGGCCAATTATTCCGCTGCCAAGGCCGGCATGCTGGGTTTTACGAAGTCGCTGGCGCGCGAAGTCGCGTCGCGTGACATCACTGTCAACGCGGTCGCTCCCGGCTTTATCGATACGGAAATGACGCAGGCCCTGACAGCGGCCCAGCGCGAGCCGATGCTCGCCCAGGTGCCGCTGAACCGGCTCGGCGCGCCCGAGGATATTGCCGCTGCGGTGCTGTTTCTGGCCTCGCCGCAGGCAGGCTATATCACCGGCGAAACGCTGCACGTCAACGGCGGAATGCTGATGGTCTGAGCGATTGGCTCTGAAATTGTCCCGAAATTGTAGATTGCATGAGGGTATTCCAATACAATACGCTCCGCAGTCCCGGCCGCCGAGCTTCGGCGACTGTCATTAAGCCGGCGAGTCCGGTACTGTTTTTTCCTGGTTTGGGAGGATGAATTTGCTATGAGTAGCGTCGATGAACGGGTTAAGAAGATTGTCGTCGAACAGCTGGGCGTCAAAGAAGAAGACGTCAAGCCGGAAGCATCTTTCGTCGATGATCTGGGCGCCGATTCGCTCGACACGGTGGAGCTGGTAATGGCGCTCGAGGAGGAGTTCGAATGCGAAATCCCCGACGAAGATGCCGAAAAGATCACCACCGTTCAGCAGGCGGTCGACTACGTCAAGGAACATCTCGGCAGCGCCTGATTCGAGATTCCTCCCGAAGCCGCTGTCACGGCCGTGACGGCGGCCTGATTCTATCCATGACGCACCATACCGGAACATCTGTTCCGGTTTTGGCGTGCGCCATGGAGTTTGAGCAGAGGTAAACGCAAGTGGCCAAACGACGCATCGTCGTCACAGGGATGGGAATGGTGTCGCCGGTCGGCCTGAATGTCGCCGACGCCTGGCAGAACGTGCTGGCGGGCAACAGCGGCATCGGTCCCATCACTCATTTCGATACGGCGGCATTTCCGACCCGCTTCGCGGGCGAAGTCCGCGACTTCGATGTTACCGAGTACATCGATGCCAAAACGGCTCGGAAGATGGATCCGTTCATCCATTACGGTGTCGCGGCCGCCTCGCAGGCGATTGCCGATTCCGGTCTTGAGATCAGCGAAGCCGATGCGCCGCGGATCGGCGTAGCGGTGGGCGCCGGTATCGGCGGCATCCACGGTATCGAGAACGCCTACGCGTCGTACCTCGAAACCGGCAAGCCGAAGAAGATTTCGCCGTTCTTCGTGCCGAGCTGCATCATCAATATGATCTCCGGCCACCTGTCGATCATGTACGGACTCAAGGGTCCGAACATTGCCGTCGTCACGGCTTGCACCACTGCGACGCACAACATCGGCCTCGCGGCGCGCATGATTGCGTATGGCGATGCCGACGTGATGCTGGCCGGCGGCGCCGAAATGTCGACGACGCCGACCGCGGTCGGCGGGTTCTGCCAGGCACGGGCCCTGTCCACGCGCAACGACGAGCCGCAAAAAGCCAGCCGGCCGTGGGATCGGGACCGCGACGGCTTCGTGCTGTCGGACGGCGCGGGCGTCGTGGTGCTGGAAGAATACGAGCGCGCCAAGGCGCGCGGCGCGCAGATTTACGCCGAGCTGATCGGTTTCGGCATGAGCGGCGACGCGCACCACATTACCGCGCCGCCGGAAGACGGCGAAGGCGCCCGCTTGTGCATGGCCAACGCGATTACTGACGCCGGCATCGCCGCCGAGGACGTTGATTACGTCAACGCGCACGGCACCTCAACGCCGGTCGGCGACAAGGGCGAAACGATCGCCATCAAGCGCTGCTTCGGCGACCATGCGCAGAAGCTCGCCGTCAGCTCGACCAAGTCGATGACCGGCCACCTGCTGGGTGCCGCCGGTGCCGTCGAGGCGATCTTCTCGGTGCTCGCGTTGCGCGACCAGGTCGCGCCGCCGACGATCAACCTCGACAATCCCGATCCGGAATGCGATCTGGATTACGTTCCGCACGAAGCCAGGCAGATGAAGCTGGACGTCAGCGTATCCAACTCGTTCGGCTTTGGCGGTACCAACGGCTCGCTGATCTTTCGCCGCGCGTAGGTTGCCTTGAGCGCGCCCGCGCTGCATGACCGCGCCGCCCCGGCGGCGCTGTTGCCGGCGCTCAAACGGGCCAGGTCGGAGCGCTATCCCTTTCTGCTGGAGAGCACTGCCCAAGGCGGCAGCGCTCGCTACAGCATCCTGTTCGCCTTCCCGGGCGAAACGCTGACGCTCTCTCAAGACTTCACACTGGAAGGCAACCCATCTTTCCCTCTCCCCGAGGGAGAGGGCAGGGTGAGGGAGAGTAATCAGTTTCTTGAGGCACTGGATCAATGGTGGATGGCTGAACGGCCCACTTCATCAAAGGCCGGCAACGCCGGAATTCCGTTCCGGGGCGGCTGGTTTGTCTACCTCAGCTATGAGCTGGCTGCGGAAATCGAATCACTGCCATTGCCGCCAATGGAATCGACGCTGCCGGTTGCGTTCGCGACCCGGATTCCCGCGGCAATTATCTACGACCATCAGCGCGATCATTACTTTCCGATAGCCGAACCGGAGCGGGGCGATCTCCTCGACGCGCTGCGGGATGAGCTTGCACATCCGCCGGTCGTACCGGATTCGGCACCACAAGTGCCCATCAGCGGGTTGCGCGAAGACCCACCGGAAGACTATCTCCAGAGCGTGGCGCGGGCACGGGAGTACATTCACGCCGGCGATGTTTTTCAGGTCAATCTCGCGCGAACGTGGCGCGGGGAATTGGACACGAACTGCGAAGCAGCGGACGTTTACGCGCGGCTGCGTCAAGCGAACCCGGCCCCGTTCTCGGGCTGGGCGAATTCTGGCGCCGGTGCGATCGTCAGTTCATCGCCGGAGCGCCTGGTGCGCGTGCGGGGCGAGCGCGTCGAAACGCGGCCGATCGCCGGCACCCGCCCGAGGCATGCGGACGCCGCGCGCGACAGCGAATTGATGCGACAACTGATGGCGCATCCGAAAGAACGCGCCGAACACGTCATGCTGATCGACCTCGAGCGTAACGACCTTGGTCGCATTGCCCAAACCGGGAGTGTGTGCGTCGACGAGATGATGATCACCGAGTCGTACGCGCACGTGCATCACATCGTCTCCAACGTCAGCGCCAGGTTGAAACCGGCAACGACGCCGGGCGCCGTCATTCGCGCTGTCTTTCCCGGCGGAACAATCACCGGCTGTCCGAAGGTCCGCTGCATGGAAATCATCGCGGAACTGGAGGGAACGCGGCGCGGGCCGTACACTGGCGCGATGGGCTATCTCAACCGCGACGGCGACATGGATTTGAATATTCTGATTCGCACACTGGTCGTCGAAGGCAACCGGTTGAGCTTCCGCGCCGGCGCCGGCATCGTCGCCGATTCCGTACCCGAGTTCGAGCTTGAGGAAACGCGCGCGAAGGCGCGAGGCATGCTCGCAGCTCTTGACCGAAGGGAAACTTAGTCGAATGACCTTCTTCGAAAAACTCCAACAAGCGTGGGCAACACGGAATTCCCTGTTATGCGTCGGCCTCGATCCGGCGGTCGAGCGCATTCCGGCGCACCTTCGCGATAACGAAATGCCACTGTTCGCCTTCAACAAGGCGATCATTGACGCGACGGCCGAATTTGCCTGCGCGTTCAAGCCTCAAATCGCGTATTACGCCGGCGTCGGTGCCGAAACCGAACTGGAACGCACGATCGCCTACATCCACGAGACGCAGCCAAACCTGCCTGTCATTCTCGACGCGAAGCGAGGCGACATCGGCGCCACGGCGGAGCAATACGCAAACGAAGCATTCGATCGCTACAAGGCCGACGCCGTCACCGTCAATCCATACATGGGCGGCGACACGCTGCAACCGTTTCTGAACCGCGTCGACAAGGGCACGATCATCCTTTGCCGGACTTCCAATCCAGGCGCGGCCGATATCCAGAACTTCGAGTCAAACGGCAAAAAGCTCTACCAGCACGTAGCGGAAAAAGCGGCCGGCGAGTGGAACTCAAATGGCAACGTGCTGCTGGTGGTCGGCGCAACTTATCCACGCGAACTGGGAGAAGTGCGCGCCATCGTCGGCGACATGCCGCTGCTCGTCCCCGGTATCGGCGCGCAAGGCGGCGATGTTGAGCGGTGCCTTGCCAATGGGAAGACGGCTGACGGTACCGGCATGGTGATTAACTCCTCGCGTGGCATTATTTATGCAGGGAATGGCGCTGGCTTTGCTGATGCTGCGGGGCAGGCTGCTAAAGAATTAAGAGACGCGTTGAATCGGTACAGGTGAAGGGCGGGGTGGCGATGCGGTGCTTTCTTCCGGGAACGCCGTGAATACATCCCTGTAGGCTCCGGCGTCAACATCCCTGTTGCCGACGGTCCCGGAAGAAAGCCCCGCACCGCCTCGACACGTCTACGCAGCATTGGGCGGATGGGAAGAAGGCTGTCGAGCACGGCCAGCTAGCGGTATTGGTGGCGAGTAACGAAGGTCGCCGGCGAGCACGTGTCGAGACGGACGGTTCGGGGACTTCTTTCAGGGCTGTGTGAGGCAGGATGCCGAACCCAGAGCCTACAGGGATGTATTCACGGCGTCCCTGAAAGGAGTCACCGCACCGTCCGTCCCCGCGACAGCCGTACCGCAGCCATAGCGTGAACTATGACAACTCTGATCAACGGCAAAAACAGCGAACAACTCACCGCAACCGATCGAGGCCTGCACTACGGCGATGGTCTGTTCGAGACGACGCGAGTACACAACGGCCGCATCGCTCTGCTCCAATACCATCTGGCGCGCCTGACGGAGGGTTGCAAGCGCCTGGATATCGTGCCGCCAGCACAACAGCAGCTCGAGGGCGAAGCTCGGGAGGCCGCGCAGCAACAGCAGGAGGGCCTGATCAAGTTGATTGTCACCCGCGGCAGTGGCGGGCGCGGTTATCGGCCGCAAGTCGGCATGAACGCGACGCGTATCCTGATGACTTACCCGCTCCCGCAGGAACCCGATATCCTGACGCGTTCCGGCGGTATCCGTGCGGGAATCGCCGCCACAAGG
>DASSNT010000016.1:0-64728 GCA_035701285.1 Gammaproteobacteria bacterium
ACCCGCGGCAGTGGCGGGCGCGGTTATCGGCCGCAAGTCGGCATGAACGCGACGCGTATCCTGATGACTTACCCGCTCCCGCAGGAACCCGATATCCTGACGCGTTCCGGCGGTATCCGTGCGGGAATCGCCGCCACAAGGCTGGCGCGTCAGCCGCGGCTGGCCGGCCTCAAGCACCTGAACCGGCTGGAACAGGTGCTGGCTGCCGGCGAGCCGGGCGATTTTGAAGAACGTATCATGCTCGACACCGAGGGCTACGTCATCGACGGCACGATGATGAATCTGTTTCTGGTCGAGCGGGCCGTTTTGGTCACGCCCGATTTGTCCGTCGCCGGCGTTGCCGGCATCATGCGCGGCAAGATAATGGAGCTGGCGGCGGCCGTGGGAACTCGATGCAAAGTACGCGCCGTGCAGCCGGCAGAGCTTGAGCGCGCAGACGAGGTTTTTATGTGCAACGCCGTCCGGGGAATCTGGCCCGTCATCAATGTCGAAAGTCGACCGCTCAAAGTCGGGCCGGTAACGCGGCAGTTGTCCGAGGCGCTGGCCGGGATCTGGCCATGAAGCGCATTATTCTGGCGGCGGTCATCGTGCTGGCCGCCGCAGGCGGCTATTTCTATTGGCGCTGGTGCGTACGTCCGCTGGCGCCGGCCGGGCAAACGGTCGTCATCGTCGAGCCGGGCAAGCCGCTCAGCGTGACCGCGGCCGAGTTGGAAAAGCAGGGTCTGCTGTACCAGGCCTGGGACCTGGTCTGGCTGGCGCGGCTCGAAGGCAAGGCAACAGATGTCCGGGCCGGCGAGTATGCAATCCCCACCCACGCGACCACCGCTACGCTGCTCGACAAACTGGTCAGTGGCGACATCGTCTTGCACAGCTTCACCGTTATCGACGGCTGGACCTTCCACGGTCTGCTGCGGCGGCTGGAGAACAACCCGCTGATCAAGCACACGCTCGCCGGCTTGTCCGACGAAGAAATCATGGCGCGCATTGGTCATCCCGGCGAGCTGCCCGAAGGCCGCTTCTTTCCTGAAACTTACAGCTTTCCGCGCGGCACGACCGATCTGGCCTTCCTCAAACGCGCCTACGAACTGATGCAGCAGCACTTGCAAAAAGCCTGGGAAAATCGTGACCCGAGCATGAGCCTCGATACGATGTACAAAAGCCTGATCCTGGCGTCGCTGGTCGAGAAAGAAAGCGGCACCCTTGAGGAACTGCCGCGGGTTGCCGGCGTCTTCGTCCGCAGGTTGCGCAAAGGCATGCGGCTGCAGAGCGACCCGACCGTGATTTACGGGCTCGGCAAGGAGTACGACGGCAATATCACGCTGCACGACCTCAGAACCGATACGCCTTACAATACGTATACGCGGCGTGGCCTGCCGCCAACACCGATTGCGCTGCCGAGCCTCGCTGCGATTCATGCGGCGATGCACCCGGCGCAGGGTGACGCGCTGTATTTCGTCAGCAAGGGCGACGGCAGCCACAAGTTCTCGGCGACGCTCGCGGAGCACCGGCAGGCCGTTCGCAAATACCAGCTGGGCGGGGGGCGCTGATGTTCATCACGGTCGAAGGCGGAGAAGGCGTCGGCAAGACGACCCAGATCAAGGCCGTGCGCAAATGGCTGGAGGAGCGCGGCCACGACGTGGTTGCGACGCGCGAGCCCGGCGGCACGCCGCTGGCCGAAGCGATTCGCGAACTGGTCATCAGCGTGGAGCAGGCCGACGTCCCGCCGCTGTCGGAATTGCTGCTGATGTTCGCGGCCCGAATCAGTCACGTTGAAGCTGTCATCGCGCCGGCGCTGGCGGCCGGCAAAACCGTTTTGTGCGACCGCTTTGTCGACGCCAGCTACGCCTACCAGGGCGGCGGCCGCGGCCTGCCGCCCGAGCAGATCGAAACGCTCGAAAACTGGCTGCCGGACATAGTCCGGCCGGACCTGACGATCCTGATCGACGCGCCGGTCGAAGTGGGGCTTGAACGGGCGCGGCGGCGCGGCCATTCGGACCGGTTCGAGCGGGAGGCGATGGATTTCTTCGGCCGCGTCCGCGACGCTTATCTTGTCCGCGCAAGGCAATTCCCGCGGCGCTTCATCGTCATTGACGCCGGCCACCGTCCACCCAAACGGGTGACAGCCGACATTCTGGCGCGGCTCGCCGAACGGCTCGAGGGAGCGCATGTTGAGTAACGCCGGACCGCTACCCTGGCAGGCCGGGGCGTGGGATCAGCTGTTGCGAGCCCGTGCCAGCGACCGTCTGCCGCATGCGTTGCTGCTGCATGGACAGGCCGGCCTCGGCAAGGGGCATTTTGCCCGCGCGCTCGCGCAAACGCTGCTCTGCGCCCAAGGCGGCGACACCGCTTGCGGCGAATGCAATGCCTGTCGCCAGTTTGCCGTCGGCAACTCGCCCGATTTCTTCGTTCTGGAACCACCGGAAGACAAGAAGACGATCAAGGTGGACCAGGTCCGGGACCTGATCGACGCGCTCGCGCTGACCAGTCACGGCGGCGGTCGGCGCGTTGCCGTCATCGATCCGGCCGATGCGATGAATGCCAATGCCGCCAACAGCCTGCTGAAAACACTGGAAGAGCCGCCCGGGGCGAGCCTGCTGATGCTGGTAACGGCACGGCCGGCACGTCTGCCGGCGACGGTGCGCAGCCGCTGCCGGCAGATCCGTTTCGTGCCGCCGGCCGAGGACGTGGCAGTGCAATGGCTCATCGCCCAGGGTGTCGAGGAATCGGCCGCTCGTCGGCTGCACGAGGTGGCGGGCCGGCGCCCCCTGAAGGCGCTGGCATTGAACGAGGACGCCGATCTGGAGCGAACTCGCGCCATACCCGAGGCAGCGACCGAGATCGTACTCGGCAAGCGCAACCCGCTGGCGGTTGCCGAAGGCTGGAGCAAGGAGCCGCTGGGCGAGGTGCTCGAGCTGTTGTCGATGTGGCTGGCGGCGCGGGCGCGCTCCCAATTTACTGACGTAAAGCCCGATCCGGCAGCCGAAATGCTGGGGCCGCAGCGCATTTTCAAGATGGCGGATCGCTTGTATGAAGCGGAAAGACTGCGCGATACTTCCGTAAACCCGCAATTACTGCTGGAATCGTTGCTGGCGCCACTGGCGCCGGGGAGATAGAAGATGGCGGACGCGCCAAGCCCGCAGCACGGGCTGCTCAAACTGGATATTCCCGACAAGAAGGCGCTTTACGCCGCCTACATGCCGTTTATCAAAAACGGCGGGCTGTTCGTGCCCACAGCGAAGCCGTACCGCATTGGCGACGAGGTGTTCGTGCTGGTCAATCTGCTTGAGGAATCGGAACGGCTGCCGGTGGCCGGGCGCGTCGTCTGGGTTACGCCAACGGGCGCGCAGGGCAAGCGTCAGGCCGGCATCGGCATCCAGTTCAGCGAGCAGGATGGCGGCACCACGCAGAAGAAGATCGAGGCGTCGCTTGCGGGCATGCTCGAGTCGGAGATCGCGACGCTGACGATGTGAAGCTGGTGGCGAATCACTCGTGAACATCTATCGCGCCGCCGATGTGCGCGAAATGGACCGGCGCGCGATGGAAGAATGCGGGCTCGGCAATGGCCGACTGATGGAGCGCGCCGGTGCAGCGGCATTTCAGGCGCTGCGTCGTAACTGGCCGTCGGCCCGCCGAATCGCGGTGGTTGTCGGCGCCGGCAATAATGGCGGCGACGGCTATGTGCTGGCGCGCCATGCCCGGGCACAAAGGCTCAAAGCTGCAGTTTTTGCCGTGCGCGATCCAAAGCAAGGCGATGCGATTGAGGCTGCTCAAGCCTTTCGCAGTGCCGGCGGACGCATCGAATCCTTGGACGCCTTCGCGGCGTTCGACCCGGAAGTGGTGGTCGATGCGCTGATGGGTACTGGTTTGGACCGCCCGCTGGGGGGCGATTTTGCCAAGGCCGTCGATGCCATCAACGAAAGCAGCGCAGCCCGTTTCGCCATCGATATCCCGAGCGGGCTGAACGCCGATTCCGGTACGGTCATGGGCTGTGCTGTCCGCGCTGACTGCACGATTACGTTCATAGGCGTTAAATGCGGCTTGCTCACCGGCCGCGCTCCGGCATTTACCGGCGCACTGGAGTTTGCCGGCCTGGACGTGCCGTCGCGCGTTTACGAAGGCATTGAGCCTGCCGCGCGTCTGGTGACGGATGCTGACCTGCGCGTGGCGCTTCCGCCACGGGACCGCGACGCGCATAAGGGGCAGTTCGGCCACGTGCTGGTGCTCGGTGGGGACCACGGCATGCCGGGCGCCGTGCGCATGGCGGCGGAATCCGCATTGCGTTCCGGCGCAGGTTTGGTGAGCGTCTATACGCAACCGGAACATGTTGGCGCGGTCGTGGCCGCGCGCCCGGAACTGATGTGCCGCGCGGGTGGCGGCCTTGAGACGCTGCTTGATAAGGCGTCGGTCATTGCTCTGGGCCCCGGACTGGGGCAGGGTGACTTCGGCCGCCGCCTGTTCACGGCTGCGCTGGAAACGGATAAACCGCTTGTGGTCGATGCAGATGGTCTGAATCTGCTCGCCGCCCGGCCGGTCGCCCGCGGCCACTGGATTTTGACCCCGCACCCGGGCGAGGCCGGCCGGCTGCTTGGCTGTTCGACGGCGGAGATTCAGGCGGATCGTTTTGCCGCGGCCGCCGCACTCAGCACACGTTATCAGGCCGCGGTGGTACTGAAAGGTGCCGGCACACTGGTGGCTGCCCCGGGCGAGATACCGGCGCTCATCAACAGAGGCAACCCCGGTATGGCGTCGGGCGGCATGGGAGATATCCTCACTGGCATTGTTGCCGCGATTTGGGGGCAAACGGATTCGGCTTTCGATGCAGCGCGCCTCGGCGCTTTCGTTCACGCGACTGCCGGCGATCGCGCCGCGGCCGGCGGCGAACGCGGCCTGGCCGCGCTGGATCTCGCGGCCGAGCTGCGCGGCGTTATCAATTCATGAAACTGATCATTCCGGACGAGCCCGAAATGATCACGCTCGGCTGCCGGCTGGCGGCCGCGCTGCCGGAGTCGGGCCTCGTCATCACGTTGCGCGGCGACCTCGGGGCCGGCAAGACGACGCTGGTCCGGGCAATGCTGCGCACTCTCGGCGTCAGTGGCCACGTCCGCAGCCCCACGTACACGCTCGTCGAGCCCTACGCGCTCAGTGGCCGACGCGCCTTCCATCTCGACCTGTACCGCGTGTCCGATCCTGAAGAGCTGGAGTTTCTCGGCGTTCGCGACCTCGACCCCGCCGACGACCTCATCCTGATCGAATGGCCGGAGCGGGGCGAGCCGCTGCTGCCGGCCGCCGACCTGGACATCGCCATCGGCGTGACCGAAAGCGGCGGCCGGCAAGCCGACCTGACGGCTGAAACAGGCCGCGCCAGGGGATTATTATCGTCCCTGAGTTAGCGGCGTGGCGGCGTTTTTCTCACGTGTCACCCTAGCTTGCCTTCCTATCTCACTAAATTTCTTACAAAATTGACTTGCAAAATTGAAATTTTCCGCTATCTTTAAGGGCGGGAACGCCATTCGGTACCGGGAACAACACGGGGAGCAATGAAAAAACTCATCCTGCTGCTGTGCTGGTTGCCTGCGGTCGCGTTTGCGGGAACGACGCATATCGAAGCCGTCGACGTGGGCGCCCATGCGGGTTATACCCGCGTCACACTGGACTTGTCCGGGCCGGTCGACCACAAGATTTTCACCCTCAAGAGCCCCGACCGGGTCGTGCTCGATATCAGATCGGCCGAGTTGGACGCTCGATTGCCGGCCGGCAAGGGTCTCATTGACGATTTCCGCAGCGGCCGCCATGGTCATGGCGTCCGCATCGTGTTCGACCTGAACGCACGCGGCGTGCCGCGCAGTTTCTTTATTCCCGCCAGCGGCAGCCAGGCGGCGCGGCTGGTGGTCGATGTTTACGGCAACGACGCCGCCAAACCTCAGCCTATTCCGGTATCGGTACCCACCAAGGCGGTGAAGCCCCGCGATATTGTCATAGCGGTCGACGCCGGTCATGGCGGTTTTGACCCCGGCGCGCACGGGCCGGACGGGCTGCTGGAAAAGGATGTCACCCTCGCAATTTCGAAGAAGCTTGCGGCGATGATCGACGCGATGCCGGGCATGCGCGCCGTGCTGACGCGCAGGGACGACCGCTACCTGAAGCTGCGACAGCGCACGGCTATCGCGCGGGCTAAGGACGCCGACATGTTCATTTCCATCCACGCGAATGCTTCGCGCAGCCCGGATCCTTACGGCGGGGCGGTTTATGCGCTGTCGCAGCACGGCGCGACCAGCGAGGCCGCGCGCTGGCTCGCGCACCGGGAAAACAGTTCGGACGACCTGGGTGGCGTAAAGCTGGACGACAAGAGCGCGATGCTCGCGTCGGTCCTGCTCGATCTGTCGCAGACGGCGACGATCAGCGCCAGCCTCAAAGTCGCGAACGACGTGCTCGACGAAATGGCCGCGTTCGAGCCGCTGCACAGCAGCCGCGTCGAGCAGGCGGCGTTCGTCGTTTTGAAGTCGCCGGACATTCCGTCGATTCTGGTTGAGACCGCGTTCATCAGTAATCCTCATCAGGAAGATCTGCTCGGCAGTTCGCGGTTTCAGCAGCGAATGGCCACGGCGGTGCTGAACGGCGTTGTATCCTACTTTCACGACCATCCGCCGCCGGGCACACTGATCGCGGCACGCGACGGCAACTTTGGCCGCCGCTACGTGATCAACCGTGGCGATACGCTGTCCGGCATTGCGGATCGGTTTGACGTCAGCCTGCAGGCGTTGCAGGCCGTCAACGGCCTGAGCGGCAGCACGATCCGCGCCGGGCAGGTATTGACGATACCGGCGAGCTAGACGCCAGCTTGTCCGCCGGCGGGTCGCCGGGGCATGATGTCCGTACACGGACATGCAGGTGCGTCATGGACGACGACAAGCAACCGGGCCAGCGCCCTTCAAACTTCCTCGACGAGGCCTTCTGCCACCTTCAGGTCGAGCCGCAGATGCGGCGCTTGCTGAAGACGCCTTATCGCACCATCCAGGTCGAATTGCCGCTCCAGCGCGACGACGGCGCGCTGGCAATATACGAAGGCATTCGGGTGCAACACGACCGGAGCCGCGGACCGTTCAAGGGCGGGTTGCGCTATCACCCCGACATCGATGTGGCGCATTCCACCGAGCTCGCCGAATTGATGACCTGGAAGGCGGCATTGATGGATTTGCCGCTGGGCGGCGCCAAGGGCGGCATTAACTGCGACCCGCGGGAACTCAGCGCGACGGAACTTGAGAGGCTGACCAAGTTGTTCGTCGAATCGATGAACGACATCTTCGGCGCGGAGCACGATATTCCTGCACCCGATGTCGGCACCGGTCCGCGGGAGATGGCCTGGATTTATGACGCCTACGCGCGCACGCACGGCATGGAGTTGGGCGTTGTCACCGGCAAGCCGCTGGCGCTGTGCGGCTCACGCGGACGGCTGTCCGCCACCGGCCGCGGCGTGTCAATGGTCACCGGCTGGGCCGCTCACGAAGCAGGCATCGATGTCGATGGGGCGCGTATCGCTCTCCAGGGTTTTGGTAATGTCGGCAGTTTTACCGCACAGTTTTTGGCAGAAGCCGGGGCACGGATCGTGGCCGTTGGCGACGCGGGCGGTGCCATCAGGAATGACGACGGCCTCGACATAGCGATGCTGCTGTCGGCCATGCACGCGGGAGATGCGCCGCGATCGGTGGTTGACGTGGGCGTTGCCGGCGAGCGCATCGACAATGAAGAACTGCTTGCGGCCGATGTCGACATTCTGATCCCCGCCGCGCTCGGCCACGTCATCCACGAAGGCAATGCCGGTGCAGTGCGTGCGCGGATGATCGTCGAGGCGGCGAACGGGCCGCTGACCTTCGACGCCGATCGGCAGCTCAGGGAGCGGGGCGTCGTCGTGGTGCCCGACATCCTCGCCAATGCGGGCGGTGTGACGGTCTCGTACCTGGAATGGGTACAGAACCGCGAAGGCTACATGTGGGAAGAAGAGCGCGTGAACGCCAAGCTGACCGACGTGTTGCGCAACGCCTGGAACGACATCAATGACCGCACATCGCGGGACGGCTGCTGGTATCGCCTGGCCGCGTACTGCATCGCCATCGAGCGCGTCAGCGAGACGGTGACGCTGCGCGGCTTCAAGTAGGGCGGGTTGTAAGTTGGCCGCCGGCGAGTAGTATAGAAGCAACAACAACCGATGCGGAATGGAGTCTGCGTGTCATGAGCGGCGTATCGCCGTCAATCAACCAGTTCTGGCCTCTCGCAGTTTTTTTTGGCGCCGTGCTGCTGCTGGTTTGCGTAGTGCTGCTGGTGTCCTGGCTGATCGGGCCGCGGCACAACGATCCGGCGACGCAAACGCCGTTCGAATCCGGCGTCGAATCCTACGGCGACGCGCGTTATCGATTTCCCGTAAAGTTCTACCTGATCGCGATGTTCTTCGTGATCTTCGACCTCGAATCCGTGTTTCTGTACGCCGGCGCCATCGCGCTGCGGCGCGTGGGCTGGAGCGCGTATTTCGAGATGGTTGTGTTTGTCGGCATCCTGTTTGCCGCGCTGGTCTATCTCTGGAAGCTCGGCGCGCTCGAATTTGCCACCCGGCGCTGGCGGCAGCCTTTCGGCCAGCGCGGGATCTGGGACGAGCGTCGCGAGCAGGTGAGCCGGCGCTGATGCGGTGGTCGCTGAGCAAGGCGAATACGCCACCGGCGGAGGACGAGCGCTTCGACGACGCGGTGCGTCGCAACCTGGTCATGGCGAAGCTCGAAGATCTGGTGTCGTGGGGCCGCAAGAACTCGCTGTGGCCGTTCAACTTCGGGCTGTCGTGCTGCTACGTCGAAATGACAACGGCCTTTACCAGCCCCTACGACATCGCCCGCTTCGGCGCCGAGGTGCTGCGCGGCTCCCCGCGCCAATCCGACGTCATCGTCATTTCCGGAACCGTGTTCCGCAAGATGGCGCCGGTCATCAAGCGGCTCTACGACCAGATGATGGAGCCGCGCTACGTCATTTCGATGGGCTCGTGCGCGAACTCGGGCGGCATGTATGACATTTACAGCGTGGTGCAGGGCGTTGACACGTTTCTGCCGGTCGACGTTTACGTGCCGGGTTGTCCGCCGCGGCCGGACGCATTTCTGGAAGGGCTGATTATGCTTCAGGAAGCTATCGGCGACGAGCGCCGGCCGCTATCCTGGACGATCGGCACCGGCGGCGTCGAGCGCGCACCTGCGCCGAGCATGCGCGACAGAAAACGCGATGAGCGAATGCGGACGAAGGAACTGCGCGACCCGAACAAGCTGGAAGGCTACCTGGAGCACAGGTTAGGCAAGCGCGGATAGATCATGCTGGAACGCACCCCCACAACAAGGATGTTGTTCGACAAATTCGGCGAAGCGAATTTCACCGGACAGACGACGGTGGACGGCATTCCGACGCTGTGGCTGACGCACGGCGATTTGCACGCCGTACTCCGCTACCTGAAGAATGACATCACGCAGCCGTACAAATGCCTGTACGACCTGACCGCGATCGACGAACGCATCCGCAAGCATCGTGCCGGCCAGCCGGATAGCGATTTTACGGTCGTCTATCACCTGCTGTCCTACGAGCGCAACGCCGACATCCGCCTCAAGGTGGCGCTCAAGGAAAACGATCTCAGCCTGCCATCGATCACCAGCATCTGGCCCGCCGCGAACTGGTACGAGTGCGAAGTCTGGGACATGTTCGGCATCGTCTTCGACGGCCATCCGGCGCTTCGCCGCATTCTGTTGCCGCCGACCTGGGAAGGGCATCCGCTGCGCAAGGATCACCCGGCGCGCGCAACCGAGATGGGTATCTTTCAGCTCCCCGACCGGCGCGAGGAGATCGAGCAGGACGCGCTGCAGTTCGATCCGACCTGGTGGGGCATGAATCCGGGCAATGAAGATACCGATTTCATGTTTCTCAATCTCGGTCCTAATCACCCGAGCGTGCACGGCGTGTTCCGCATCGTGCTGCAACTCGATGGCGAAGAGGTCGTCGACTGCGTGCCGGATATCGGCTACCACCATCGCGGTGCCGAGAAGATGGGCGAGCGCCAGTCGTGGCACACGTATATTCCCTACACCGACCGCATCGACTACCTCGGCGGGGTGATGAACAACCTGCCGTACGTGCTGGCAGTCGAGAAGATGGCGGGCATTGAGGTATCCGAGCGCGTCGAGACTATTCGGGTGATGCTGGTGGAGTTCTTCCGCATCATGTCGCACCTGCTGTTTCTCGGCACGATGGCCCAGGACCTCGGCCAGATGTCGCCGGTGTTCTACATGTTCGCCGACCGCGAGCGCGCCTATGACGTCACCGTCGGCATCATGGGCGAGCGCATGCATCCGAACTGGTTTCGCATCGGCGGCCTCGTCGATGACCTGCCGGCGGGCTGGGATGCAATGGTGCGCGAGTTCGTCGACTATTTTCCGGCACGGCTGGCGAAGTACGAAAAGATCATGCTCGACAACGGCATGATCAAAAAGCGCACGCGGGACATCGCGCGCTACACGCTGGACGAAGCGATCGACTGGGGCGTCACCGGCCCCGGCCTGCGCGCCTGCGGGTTGCACTGGGATTTTCGCAAGGACCGGCCGTACTCCGGCTACGAACGCTTCGACTTCGACGTGCCGACCGGCACGCACGGCGACTGCTACGACCGGATCATCGTGCGCTTCGAGGAAATGCGCCAGAGCCTGCGCATCATCGAGCAGTGTCTGCACAACATGCCGGAGGGGCCGATCAAAGCGCTGCATCCGCAGACGACGCCGCCGCCGAAAGAGCGCACGCTGCACGACATCGAAACACTGATCACGCACTTTCTGAACGTGAGCTGGGGACCGGTGATTCCGGCGGGCGAATGCAGCGTCGGCATCGAGGCGACCAAGGGCAACAACAGTTACTACCTGATCAGCGACGGCAGCACGATGCCGTACCGGGTGCGCATTCGCACGCCGTCGTTTCCACACCTGCAGATGATTCCGCTGATCGCGCGCGGGCTGATGGTGCAGGATTTGATCGCGCTGATCGGAAGCATTGATTTCGTGATGGCGGATGTGGATCGGTGAAGAGCGGGGTTCGGGCGTCGGGATTCGGGGTTCGGGTGGAGAACTCCTCTTTCCCGATACCCGAACCCCGAATCCCGAGCCCCGGGACGCGCAAAAGAAGAATGCAGGTGCATTGATAGACAGGATGCTTACCGAAGTTGAAAAGCGAGAAATCGAGGAAGAGCGCGGCCACTACCCGGACAACCGTGCGGTCAGCGTCGAAGCACTCAAAATCGTGCAGCGCGCGCGCGGATGGGTATCTGACGACAGCCTGGCGGATGTGGCCGATTACCTCGGGCTGTCGACGGCCGAAGTTGAAAGCGTCGCGACGTTCTACAGCCTGATTTACCGCCAGCCGGTCGGGCGCCACGTGATTCACGCCTGCGACAGCATCAGTTGCTGGATCATGGGCTACGGCGACATGTGCGAGACGCTGAAGCAAAAACTCGGCGTCGGTCTCGGCGGCACCACCGCGGACGGCCGCTTTACGTTGCTGCCGATTCCGTGCCTCGGCAATTGCGATCACGCGCCGGCCGTCATGATCGACGAAGACCTGCACAATGACGTCACCGCCGATAACGTCGATGCCATTCTGGAGCGCTACGACTGATGGAGGCGGTGCTGACCAGAAATATCCGTGCCGGCCGCGAGCCGCTGGACATCGGCGCGTACGAGAAAGCCGGTGGTTACCAGTCGCTGCGCAAGGCGCTCAAACTGGCGCCAGGCGAAATCGTCGAGATGGTCAAGCAATCGAACCTGCGCGGGCGCGGTGGCGGCGGCTTTCCGACCGGGATCAAATGGGCGGCCATTCCGCAGGGCGACGATGCCCGCCCGCCGGCTTACCTGCTGGTCAACGCCGACGAGATGGAACCGGGCACGTTCAAGGACCGCCTCTTGATGGAGGGCGATCCGCACCAGTGTATCGAAGCCTTCATCATCAGCGCGTATGCGATGCAGGCGCAGGCGGTATTCATCTTTCTTCGCGCGGCATACCATGAGTCAGCTCGGCGCCTTGCGCGTGCACTGGCCGAAGCCCGCGACAAAGGCTACCTCGGGCAGAAGATACTCGGCTCCGATTACAGCCTTGACATCGTGCTGCATCGCAGCGCCGGCCGTTACATCTGCGGCGAGGAAACGTCGCTGCTGAACGCAATGGAAGGTGTGCGGCCGATTCCACGTGCCAAGCCGCCGCTGCCCCAGGTCGCGGGGCTCTGGGGCCAGCCGACGGTCGTCAACAACGTCGAAACGCTGTGCAACGTGCCGCACATTGTCGAGCGCGGCGCGGACTGGTTCAACGGCGTCAGCCTGGCCGAGGGCAAGGACGGCGGCACCAAGCTCTACGGCGCGAGCGGCCGGGTCAATCGGCCGGGTTTGTGGGAGCTGCCGATGGGTACGCCGGCGCGGGAAATCCTCGAGGACTACGCCGGCGGCATGCGCGAAGGCTATTCGCTGCGCGCGTTTCAGCCCGGCGGCGCGTCGACGCAGTTTGTCGGTGCCGACAAGCTCGACACGCCGATGGACTTCGACTCGATGAGCCAGGCCGGCGCGCGCCTCGGCACCGGCACGATGATCGTACTCGACGACAAAACATGCCCGATCGGCGCGCTGGCCAATCTGGAACATTTTTTCGCCCAGGAGTCCTGCGGCTGGTGTACGCCGTGCCGTGAAGGGCTGCCGTGGACGGAGCGCTTGCTGCTTGGCATAGAAAACGGCGATGGCAGGGCGGAGGACATCGACGTGCTGTCGCTGCACACGCGCTTTCTGAGCGGCAAAAATACGTTCTGCGCCCACGCGCCGGGGGCAATGATGCCGCTGGAGAGTGGAATGGCTATATTCCGAGACGAATTCGACGAGCATATCAAGGCGAAGAGATGCCGCTTTCGGGGTTCGGGATTCGGGGTTCGGGATTCGGCAAGGGAGAAGAACGGATGATAACTCTTTTGCTTATTGTGTTAGGTACGGCCCGGTGTTGCGTATCTGCTCGGTGCGAGCGTCTTGCCTCTTTGCCCGAGCCCCGAACCCCGAACCCCGGATCCCGATTCTGACCATGGCCATTATTTACATCGACAATCAGCCGTTTGAAGCCAACTCGGACAACAACCTGTTGCACGAGTGCCTGTCGCTGGGGTTCGACCTGCCGTACTTCTGCTGGCATCCGGCACTGCATTCGGTGGGCGCGTGCCGGCAGTGCGCGGTGACGCAATATAAGGACGAAAATGATCAGCGCGGCCGCATCGTGATGGCCTGCATGACGCCGGCCGCGGACGGTACTCGCATCGCCCTCAAGGACGAGCAGTCGGGTGCGTTCCGCAAGACAATTATCGAGTGGCTGATGCTCAATCACCCGCACGACTGCCCGGTGTGCGAAGAAGGCGGCGAATGCCACCTGCAGGACATGACGGTGATGACGGGTCACAGTTTCCGTCGCACCCGCTTTCCGAAACGAACCTTCCGCAACCAGAACCTCGGTCCGTGCGTCGGCCACGAGATGAATCGCTGCATTACCTGTTACCGCTGCGTGCGGTTCTACCAGGAGTACGCCGGCGGGCGCGATCTGGAAGCCTTCGGCGTGCACGACAACGTTTATTTCGGCCGCCGTGAAGACGGCACGCTGCAAAGCGAATTCAGCGGCAACCTGGCCGAGGTCTGTCCGACGGGCGTGTTCACCGACAAGACCCTGGGCGAACGCTACACGCGCAAATGGGACCTGCGCGCGACGCCGTCGATCTGCCATCACTGCAGCCTGGGCTGCAACATCAGTCCCGGGGAGCGCTACGGCGAGTTGCGCCGCATCGTCAACCGTTACAACCACGACGTCAACGGCTACTTCATCTGCGACCGCGGTCGTTACGGCTACCAGTTCGTCAATTCACCGGCGCGCATTCGCCAGTCGCATTTCGAAGGCGATCCGCTCGATCACGATGATGCGCTGGCGCGGCTTGCAACGCTGACGGTCGAGCCGCGGCGGCTGGTGGGCGTCGGCTCGCCCCGTGCATCGTTGGAGGCTAATTTTGCGCTGCGGACGCTGGTCGGCCCGGAGCGGTTTTCGCAGGGCATGACGCGTAAGGAAGCCGCGCTCGTCGACAAGGCTGTTAGCGCGCTAACCGGCGCGGCGCGCCTGCCGTCGGTAAAGGAGACGGAGCAGGCCGACGCGGTGCTGGTGCTGGGCGAGGACGTCAGCAATACCGCCCCCCGTCTCGCGCTGGCGTTGCGCCAGACCGTGCGGCGCAAATCGTACGAGATTTCCCGGCAGCTCGGCGTCGATTACTGGCACGACGAGAGCGTGCGAAGCGTCGGCACGCATTTCCAGAGCCCGTTCTTTGTCGCGACGGTGGCCGCGACGCGGCTGGACGACATTGCCATCGATCCCATCCGCCTCTCGCCGCCGGACGTCGCCAGGCTGGGCTTTGCGGTAGCGCATGCAATCAATGCCGATGCGCCGGCGGTGCCCGACCTCGACGACGCAGCACGCGCGGCCGCGGATCGCATAGCCGCTGTGCTGAAGGAAGCGGAACGGCCGCTGGTGGTCAGCGGCACGGGCTGCGGCGACGCGGCCGTTATCGATGCCGCCGCGAACATCGCCGCTGCACTGGCTGCTGCCAACCCCGAAGCGATGCTGAGCATGGTGGTGCCGGAGTGCAACAGCGTTGGTGCGCACCTGGCAGGCGGCAGCGACATCGAGACGGCGCTGGATGCACTGGGCAAGGGCGATGCCGACACGCTGGTCATTCTCGAGAACGACCTGTTCCGCCGTCTGGACGCGGCGACACTGACAGCGGCACTCGATACGGCGGCCTACGTCATCGTGCTCGACAGTCTCGAAAACGACATGACCCGCGCCGCCGACCTGGTGCTGGCGACCGGCACGTTTGCCGAAGCCGACGGCACGCTGGTCAACAACGAGGGCAGGGCGCAGCGCTTCTTCCGGCTGTTCGAGCCGGAGATCGATATTCGCGCCGGCTGGGACTGGTTGCGCGGCGCGTTGCGCGCCAACGGGCGCGACGAGGCGCGCGGCTGGCATCATCTCGATCAACTCACGATAGCGTGCGCACAGGCATTGCCGCAGCTGGCCGGCATTGAGCAGGCCGCCGTGGCGAGCGACTACCGCGTCGCCGGCATGAAAGCGGTGCGGGAACCGGCGCGCTACAGCGGCCGTACCGCAATGCTCGCCGACCGGACCGTACACGAACCGAAGCCACCCGAGGATCCGGACAGCGCGCTGTCCTACAGCATGGAAGGCTACCAGGGCGCAGTGCCGGGCTCGATCCAGTCGTTCTTCTGGGCGCCGGGCTGGAATTCGAACCAGCAGGCGGTGAACAAGTTTCAGGACGAGATTGCCGGCACACTGGCAGCCGGCGGATCCGGGCGGCGGCTGTTTGAACCGGACGGCGGTCGCCATTTTGCGGATGCCATTCCCGCCGGCTTTACGCCGCGTGACGGCGAGTGGCTGGCCGTGCCGCTGCATCACGTTTTCGGCAGCGAGGAACTCTCCCGCCACGCCCCGGCATTGCAGGCGAGGGCACCGGCCGCGCATGTGGTGCTGAATGCCGAAGACGCAGAGCGGCTGGGGCTGGCTGAAGGCGCGGCTGTCGAGGTCCGCATGGACGGCGGCGAATGCAGGTTGCCGTTGCGGACCGAGCGGGAACTACCCGCCGGCGTTATCGGCGTGCTGGGCGAACCGGCATTTTCAGCCCGCTTGCCGGCGGCGGTCTCGCTCAGGGAGGCGCCGGCATGACCTTGATGCAGTCCATCGGGTACCCGCTGCTCAACATCGTTTTCATCATGTTGATCGCGATCCTGTGGGCCGCGGCGCTGACTTGGGTGGAGCGCCGGTTTCTCGGCTTCTGGCAGGAACGCTACGGGCCGAACCGCGTCGGCCCCGGCGGCGTGATGCAGGTTTTTGCCGATATCATCAAGCTGCTCACGAAGGAGGACTTCACGCCGACGTATGCGGATCGGGTGATATTCATCATAGCGCCGGCGTCGCTGGTGGTGGCCGTAATGATGCCGTTCGGCATCCTGCCGATTGCCGAGGATATCGGCATCAGCCCCGATCTCAACATCGGCATTCTGTTCTTTCTGGCGATGTCGTCGCTGACGGTATACAGCGCCGTCCTTGGTGGCTGGGCGTCGAATAACAAGTACTCGCTGCTCGGCGGGCTGCGCGGCGCATCGCAGATGCTGGCCTACGAGGTATTCATGGGGCTTGCGCTGATGGGCGTGGTGATGATCACCGGCACGTTCAATCTGCAGAAGATCGTCGCGGCGCAGGACAACATGTGGTTCGTGTTGCCGCAGTTCCTCGGATTCATCGTTTTCGTTATTGCCGGCCTCGCCGAAACTCGGCGGTTGCCGTACGACCTGCCGGAAGGCGAGCAGGAACTGGTCGCCGGTTATCACACCGAATATTCGAGCATGAAGTTCGGCATGTATTTCCTCGGCGAATACCTCGGCATGATCCTGATTTCGGCGTTGATCACGACGTTGTATTTCGGCGGCTGGCACGGGCCGCTGCTGCCGGGCTGGCTGTGGTTCATGCTGAAGACGGCATTCTTTTTGCTGTTATTCATTCTGCTACGGGCGTCGCTGCCGCGGCCGCGTTACGACCAGCTTACGGCGTTTGGCTGGAAGGCGATGTTGCCGCTGGCGTTGCTGAATTTCCTGGCGACGGGAGTCATTACGCTGGTTGTTTTGCCGCATGGAGGCGCGTGATGTTCAGTAACCTCCGCACGATCTGGAACGTCTTTACATTTATCTTCAAGCCGAAGGTGACGGTCCAATATCCTGACGAGCGTACGCCGCTGCCACCGCGCTGGCGCGGCAGAATCATTCTCTCGCGCGACCCGGATGGCGCCGAGCGCTGCGTGGCCTGTTACTTATGCGCGGTAGCATGCCCGGTCGATTGTATTTCACTGCAGAAGACGGAGGACGAAACGGGCCGATGGTATCCCGAGTTCTTTCGCATCAATTTCTCGCGATGCATATATTGCGGCTACTGCGAGGAAGCCTGTCCGACGCACGCGATCCAGCTTACGCCGGATTTCGAGATGAGCGAGTACCAGCGGAAGAACATGGTGTACGAAAAGGAGGATCTGCTTATCGACGGGACCGGAAAGTACCACGATTACAATTTCTGGAAAGTCGCTGGTAAGGCGATGGATGGCAAAGACAAAGGTGAGGCTGAGAATGAACGGCCGCCTGTTGATGTGAAGAGTTTGCTGCCGTGAGTCGGGTGGCTTCGAATGGCCTGCGTCGCGGTATCGGTTTCCCGGAACGCCGTGAATACATCCCTGTAGGCTCCGGCGGCGACATCCTGTCGCCGACGCTCCGGAAAACCAATCCCCCGACGCATGCCTTACGTTGTGGTGGACTTGGGTCCCATCCCCTCTCCCTCAGGGAGAGGGTTAGGGTGAGGGGGGCACATAAAGGCAGGCCCTTCAATTCCGCTTTACTGTTTGTAGCTTACATCAAGAGCGGAAGCGGCGACCCTCTTGTAATGGCTGGCGACAACCCGTCAGGCGTGTGCCGGGGGAACTATTTTCCAGAGCGTGAGCAGCAGGACGCTGCGACCGGAGCCTACAGGGATGTATTCACGGCGTTCTGGAAAATAGTTACCGCGGCACGCGCCCCGCGACAACCTGAAAGCCGCCATAGCCCATGCCAGTAGCCTTCTACATCTCCGCTCTAATCGCAATCGTGGCGACGCTACTAACCGTAACGCGCTACAACGCAATCCACGCATTACTTTACCTGGTTGTGTCGCTGCTGGCCGTGGCCGTCGTGTTCTACACGTTAGGCGCACCCTTTGCAGCGGCGCTGGAAGTCATCATCTACGCCGGCGCCATCATGGTCCTGTTCGTCTTCGTCGTGATGATGCTGAACCTGACCGACATGGCCGATCGTGAACGCCGCTGGCTGAATTCCGGCATGTGGGTCGGACCGGGCATTCTCTCGCTGGTGTTGTTCGGCGAAATTATTTACATGCTGTTGAGTGGCCCAGTGGCGGCGCAGCCGGTGCATTACGTCGGTCCGGCTGCAGTTGGCGTTGCCTTGTATACACGCTACGTGCTGGCGGTCGAAATCGCGTCCATGCTGCTGCTTGCCGGATTGATCGGCGCGTATCACTTCGGTCGCCGTCACAGCGGCAGTCGCGCGGGGAAGACCTGATGGTCGCGATTGTTCCCAGTTACGGCATCTGGTTGGCGGGCATCCTGTTCGCCATCGGCATGGCCGGCTTGCTGGTGCGGCGCAACATCGTGTTCATGTTGATGTGCATTGAAATCATGCTGAATGCGGCCGGTCTCGTATTTATCGTCGGCGGTGCGCGCTGGGGGCAGGCAGACGGGCAGGTGTTGTTTCTGCTGATTCTGGCGCTTGCGGCGGCGGAGGTGGCAATCGGGCTGGCATTGATTCTGCTGTTCCACCGGCGGTACCAGACGCTGGATGCCGACGCGGCCAGCCGGATGCGAGGATAGGTGATGTTGCAGTACGCCTGGCTCGTTCCCGCGTTGCCCTTGACCGGATTCCTCGTGCTGGCGCTGACCGCCAGCCGACTGCCGAAAATGGTCGCCGGCACAATCGGCACGGCATCTGTTGGCCTGTCGATGCTCGCGGTGCTGGCCATCTGGGTACAGGTTGGCTTCTCGCCGCTGCCAACCGGCGGCTATACGCTGGTGCTGTGGCAGTGGATGAACGTTGGCGGATTCACGCCGACGATCTCGCTGTACGTCGATCACCTGGCGCTGATCATGATGTCGGTGGTGACGTTCGTCAGCTTCCTGATTCACCTGTATTCGCACGAGTACATGGAGGACGACGCCAGCTACAGCCGTTTCTTCGCGTACATGAACCTGTTCGTCGGCTCCATGCTGATCCTGGTGATGGCGGCGAATCTGCTGTTCTTCTACGTCGGCTGGGAAGGCGTCGGCCTGTGCAGCTACCTGCTGATCGGCTTCTGGTATGACAGCGCCGACTTCGATCGCGCCGCGCGCAAGGCCTTTATCGTCACCCGCATCGGCGATACCGCGATGGCGATCGGCTTCTTTCTGCTCTTCAATGCGCTCGGCACGCTCAACATCCAGGAGCTGATGCATCGTGCCGCGGCGAGTTGGACGGTCGGGCAGGGCATGGCCGTCGCCGGCGCGGCCTTGATACTCGGCGGTGCTGTCGGCAAGTCCGCGCAATTTCCGCTGCAGGTGTGGCTGCCGGACGCGATGGCCGGCCCGACGCCGGTCAGTGCGCTGATTCATGCAGCGACGATGGTGACCGCCGGCGTGTACATCATTGCTCGCACGCATGTGCTGTTCGCGCTCGCGCCGGCGATTCAATTGCTGGTGGCGATCATCGGCGCGTTGACATTGCTGATCGCTGGCTTCAGCGCGCTGGGCCAGGACGATATCAAGCGGATTCTGGCGTATTCCACGATCAGCCAGATCGGCTACATGTTTCTCGCTCTGGGCGTCGGCGCCTGGGCAGCCGCAATCTTCCATTTGATGACACACGCGTTCTTCAAGGCGCTGCTCTTCCTGGCCGCCGGCGTCGTCATTCATGCCATGGATGGCGAGCACGACATCTTCAAAATGGGCGGCTTGCGCAAGACGCTGAAGGTCGCGTTCTGGCCGTTCCTGATCGGCAGCGCCGCGCTCACCGCTTTGCCGCTGATTACCGCGGGCTATTACAGCAAGGACCTGATTTTGTGGGAGGCATGGTCGTCGCCGCAGGGCGCCTGGTGGCTGTGGGTGATGGGGATTGTTGGCGCGCTGCTGACTGGCCTGTATATATTTCGAGCGGTATTTGTCGCTTTTTTTGGCAAGCCGCAGCGCGTGGTCGCTCACTATCCAAAAGGGCGCGTGGTTATTCCGCTACTGGTGTTGTCCTTCCTGTCGATCGTCGGCGGCTTCGTGGAAATTCCGCCGAACCTCGGCGATATCGATGCGTTCACGACGTTCATGGCATCCGTGTTGCCGTCGGCTCAGGGCGCCGCTGAGCCGACGCCGGGGCTGATACTGGCGTGGATGCAGATTGCCGCCGGGCTGGTGGCGCTCGGCAGCATCGCCATCGCCGCCTTTCTGTTCGCGCGCCGCGCGCCGTTGTTCAACATGCTGGCGCGGTCGCGCGGCGGCCGGGCGCTCAAGCAATTCTGGGCCGTCGGCTGCGGCTTCGACTGGGTCTATCTGCGCGCGCTGAAGCGACCATATCGCCGGCTATCCTGGCTGGATCGCAACGACATCGTCGATTCGTTTTATACCGGTGTCGCTGCGCTGACGCGCGGGTTCTACTACATGCTGAGCGCAACGCAGACCGGCCGGATACGCTGGTATGCCGCCGGCATCGCCGCAGGCATGGTCACCTTCCTGGCCTTGGCGGTGTGGAAATGATGACGTGCAGACGGAGAACATCTGATCCCCTCTCCCTCAGGGAGAGGGCTAGGGTGAGGGGAGTTGATTTAACCCCTCATCCCGGCCTTCTCCCTGAGGGAGAAGGAGTAAGAAGAGAAGGGGCCGCCGGATGCTTTTAGCGTGGCTGCTAATCGCCCCCGCCGCCGGCGGCATCCTCGCCTGGATAGCCGCGCCGTACGGAAAACAGTGGGCGCGGTGGATATCGCTCGCGGCGATGCTCGCCGATCTCGCGATCGCGATTCTGTTGTGGATGCGGGGTGGCCCGGCGATCGACATCGGCCCGCAGGGCGGCTGGCTGACGCAGTTGCAGCTGCCGTGGATTCCGTCGCTCGGCATCAGTTTTCATCTGGCACTCGACGGCCTCAGCCTGCTGATGGTGCTGCTGACGGCGATCCTTGGCGTCGCCTCGGTGCTGATCTCGTGGCGCGATATCGACGAACGGGTCGGCTTCTTTCATTTCAACCTGTTGTGGAGCATTGCTGGTGCGCTCGGCGTTTTCCTCGCCCTCGACCTGTTCCTGTTCTTTTTCTTCTGGGAACTGATGCTGGTGCCGATGTATTTTCTGATCAGCATCTGGGGACACGAGAACCGCACCTATGCGGCAATCAAGTTTTTCATTTTTACCCAGGCCAGCGGCCTGCTGATGCTGGTGTCGATCCTGGCGCTGGTATTCGTGCATCACGGCTCGAGCGGCGTTTACACCTTCGACTACTTCAGTCTGCTCGGAACGCCGATGAACTGGTGGACGTCGATCTGGCTGATGCTCGGATTTTTTATTGCCTTTATCGTCAAGCTGCCAGCGTTCCCGTTTCATGTCTGGCTGCCGGACGCGCATACGGAGGCGCCGACCGCCGGCAGCGTCATCCTGGCGGGCGTGTTGCTGAAAACCGGCGCCTACGGTCTGATCCGGTTCGTCGGGCCGCTGTTTCCGGACGCCGCGCACTGGTTCAGCTTCATAGCGATGTTGCTCGGCGTGATTGGCATTCTTTACGGCGCATTTCTCGCCTTCGCACAGACGGACTTCAAGCGGCTGGTAGCCTACAGCAGCATCAGCCATCTCGGCTTCGTGCTGCTCGGCATCTTCGCGTTTAACGCCATCGCGCTGCAGGGCGCGGTGATGCAGATGGTCGCGCACGGCATCAGCACCGGCGCCCTGTTCATGCTGGTCGGCGTGCTGCAGGAACGGCTGCATACGCGCGACATGCGCGAAATGGGTGGGCTGTGGCAGGCCGTGCCGCGGATCGGCGCGGTGACGCTGTTCTTTGTGCTGGCGTCGCTCGGGCTGCCCGGGCTCGGCAACTTCGTCGGCGAGTTCCTGGTGCTGCTCGGCTCGTGGCCGGCGAACCTGGCGCTGACGGTGGTCGGCGCGTGCGGACTCGTCGTGTCGGTCATTTACTCGCTGGCCATCATGAAGCGCGTGTTCTTCGGTCCGCGCAGCGGCACGGGCATTCTGGCGGACATGGGCGTGCGCGAGTTCACCGTCATGGCGCCGATGATCGTAATCCTGGTGTTGCTCGGCTTCTACCCGCAGCCGCTGTTCGACATTCTGCAGCCGATGCTCGGCGGGGTGTTGCCGCCATGACGCTCGCCGATCTTTATACAATCCTGCCGTTCGACGTGATGACAGTCGGCGTGGTCGTCGTGATGCTGGTCATCGCGTTCTATCGCCATCACGCGCTCACGCTCGGTCTCACGTTGCTGACGATCGCGGTGGCGTTCTACTGGCTGTTTCCAACCGGCGCGATTTTGCCGCGCCAGGTGACGCCGCTGTTCATTATCGATGCGTACGCGTGGTACTACGGCGGCATGCTGCTCGTTACCGCGGCGGGTGTCGCATTACTGGCGTACGCGTACTTCCATGAGCACGGCGGGGTCAGGGAAGAGTTTTACGTCCTGCTGCTGACCGCGACGCTGGGCGGCATGGTGCTGGCCGCCAGCAGCCATTTTGCCTCGCTGTTTCTCGGGCTCGAGCTGCTGAGCGTCAGCCTGTTCGGTATGGTCGGGTACACCGTCCGTCGCGCCGGGCCGCTGGAAGCGGCGCTGAAGTATTTGATTCTGACGGGCTTGTCGTCCGCGCTGCTGCTGTTCGGCCTGGCGCTGATTTACGTGACGCTCGGGACGATGCAGTTCGGCGTTATCGTTCGGGTGCTTGCCGTAAGCAACACCCTGAACGATCCCTACATGTTGATCGGCCTGGCGCTGATCGTCGTCGGCCTCGGCTTCAAGCTGTCGCTGGTGCCTTTTCACATGTGGACGCCTGACGTCTACCAGGGCGCGCCGGCGCCGGTTACGGCGTTCATCGCAACCGTATCCAAGGCCGCCGTCTTCGCGGTGCTGTTGCGCTACTGGGTGGAGATCGACGCATACCGTTTTTCTACGGTTTATCTGGTCCTGACGATTATCGCAATCGCGTCGATGCTGGCCGGAAACCTGCTCGCGCTGATGCAGCACAGCGTCAAGCGCATCCTGGCGTATTCATCGATTGCGCACCTGGGCTATCTGCTGGTCGCCTTCCTCGCAACCGATGGCCAGGCCGTATCGGCGGTAAACTATTATCTTGCTGCCTATGTGTTGACCAGCCTGGGCGCATTCGGCGTGGTCAGCGTGCTATCGTCATCGGATCGCGACGAGGCCGACGATCTTAACGATTACCGCGGCCTGTTCTGGCGGCGGCCGCTGACTGCCGGGATTTTTACCGCGATGCTTCTGTCGCTCGCCGGCATACCGTTCACCGCCGGCTTCATTGCGAAGTTTTACGCGCTCGCCGCCGGCGTCAGCATCGCAAGCTGGTGGCTGGTGTTCACGCTGGTCGCCGGCAGCGCGATCGGGCTGTTTTACTATCTGCGCATTATCGTTGCGCTTTATGCCACGCCGGCCGCGGTGGGTGGAACGGGCAGACGAACACACGCCGGCGCAGCAGTGGCCGGTGCGCTGGCCCTGGCGGCATTCGCAGTCGCCGTCGTATGGATCGGCGTCTATCCCGATCCGCTCATTCGTTTCATTCAGCAGGCAACCACGTTGACTTGAGGGCAGGATGCAATCATGACCGAACCTGGAAAGGATTATCCCGAAATGTCTCATCTCGATCCCGACGCGCGCAGGCGCGCGACGGAACTGGCGCATCAGCTAAGCGACGAAGGCTACCCGGAGCAGCAAGCGGTCCGGACGGCTGTTCAGCGCGTGACCGCCGAGGCGCAGAGAACATCGGGCCAGCACGCGGCCGATACCGAGGCGGAAAAGTATGTGACGCCGCACGAGGAAGGCTGGGCGGTGGTGTCGCCGACGGGTGAACATCAGACTGCGCTTTATGCGACGAAGGAAGAGGCGCTCGAAAAGGCGCGCGAGGTCGCCCGCAAGGAGCATTCGCGGGTTCACGTGCAGGGCGCGGATGAGCACGTGGAGGATCCGGGCGGCGAGGTGTGACCGTTCAAAATCGCTTTGGAGTGCCCAGCCCTCGCTTATAGAGACGCCCGCCGCCGCGACTCGAACTCGTTTTCGTGTTTCTCCTGGCACTCCAGACAGCGAAGCGCCGTCGGTTCGGCCTGTAGCCGTTCAAGCCGGATCTCCCGGCCGCAGTCTTCGCAGAGGCCATACTGGGAGTTGTCGAATTTGATCAAGGCGTGTTCGACCGCCTCCATTTCCCGCGACTCCGTTTCGATGCGTTCGAACTCGAGCCCCTTGATCAGGTCGTAAACCGAAGCTTCACCAGCATCGCGCACACGATGTGCGATATCGCGATACTGGTCTTCCTCCGCTTCCGCCAGGTGCCGTTCAATTTCCTCGCGCACGGCCTCGCGGCGCTCGCGCAGCGTATTTTCCAGTTCGGCATAGTCTTTGTTGTCGCGCATGTCGTACCTCTCGATGTGGTGATCAGGCGCGCCGCCGGGCATGGCGGCGCTGCAGTTTATCGAGCCGTTGGCCTGGTGCGCGCAGATTGGCGGCGTTGCGGTTGATGTCCCGCCAGGGATCCTGTTTCTGCCCCAGGCGGCGAAAAATATTCTTGACGCCGTAGCGGTCGGCACGCAGCTTCGCGTCGTCCAGCGCGTCCCACTCGATCGGCGTCGCCACAGCCGCGCCGGAATTAGCTCGAACAGCGTAAGGCGCGACTGTGGTCTGTCCGTAGGCATTGCGGTAGGTGTCGATAAACAGGCGCCCGCCGCGCTTGTTTTTGCGGTGTTCGGTGGTGACTTGCTCCGGTGCGGTGCTGGCGACGACGTCGGCGACGCCACGGGCGAACTCCCGTGCCGCAGCATAATCGGCGGTCCGATCCAGCGGCACGACGACGTGCAGCCCGCGCGAGCCGGTGGTCATCAGGTACGCGACCAGCCCGATATCGAGCAGCAGTTCGAACATCGAGCGGGCGGTCGCGCGGACAACGTCGAAGGTGGTGTCGGGTCCCGGGTCGAGGTCGAAGACCAGGCGGTCGGGACGATCCGGCCGGTCGGCCTGCGACAGCCAGATGTGCGGCACGCAAACCTGGCTGGCCAGGTAGACGAGCGCGGCCGGTTCACGACAGACGCAGTAGTCCAGTTTCTCTTCCTTGCCGAGGTGCACGCGCTCGATCCAGCCCGGAAAATAGTCGGGCGCGTTCTTCTGGTAAAAGCCCTCGGCGTCGGCACCGTCCGGAAACCGGTATAGCGTCAATGGACGCCCCAGGATATGTGGCGCCATCACATCGGCAATGCGCGCGTAGTAGTCGATGAGGTCGCCTTTAGTCAGCCCGGCCTCCGGAAATAGAAGCTTGTCCCGGTGGGAGACCTCGATTTTGCGATTGCCGATTTTCATAAAAAAATGATAGCGGTTGCCGCAGTGCGGCCACACCGGGGTACGCCCTAGTTGAACCCGCACGCGCGAATAATTGCGCCCGCTGCTGCCGTAAGGTACAAGGGGTGCATGGAGAGTTCATCAAGACTGGTCGTCTTTGCCGCACTGACCGGCAACGCGATCATCGCCGTCATCAAGTTCATTGCGGCGCTGTTGACGGGCAGCGCCGGCATGTTTTCAGAAGGCATCCATTCCGTTGTCGATACGGCGAATCAGGGCTTGTTGCTGTACGGAATGCACCGCGCCAAGCGCCCGCCTGACGAGGAGTTTCCATTCGGTTATGGCAAGGAGGTTTACTTCTGGAGCTTTGTCGTCGCGATCCAGCTGTTCGGAATCGGCGCGGTGTTTTCGATCTACGAAGGCGTGCAGCACATCATTTACAAACCGGAAATCGACGATGTCCGCGTCAGCTACATCGTCCTCGGGCTGGCACTCCTGTTTGAAGGGTCGACGTGGGGCTTCGCGGTATTCAATTTTGCAAAGGAGAAGGGCCGCCGAACCTACCTGGAAGCCGTTCGCCGCGGCAAGGACCCGACGATGTTCATGGTGCTGTTCGAGGACACCGCGGCCATCTCCGGCATTGTGGTCGCATTCCTCGGCGTGTTCCTGACGTCGCGGACCGGCATCGGATGGTTCGACGGCACCGCCTCCATCGTGATCGGCTTGATTCTCGGCGTGACAGCCGCCTTGCTGGGCCGCGAGGTAAAGGGCCTGTTGATCGGCGAGAGCGCCAATCGCCCGGTCGTCCGCGGCATTCGGGAGCTGGCGCTGTCGTTTCCGGAAATCAAGGCGATCAACGAAACGCTGACCATGCATGTCGGGCCGGACTTCATCCTGGTCAACATCAGCGTCGCGTTCAAAAACGACCTGCGCGCCATCGACGTCGCGGATGCCGCGGCGCGGCTCGACCGGGAAATCAAGCAGCGATTTCCGCACGTCAAACGCGTCTTTATCGAAGCCGAGAGCGGCTTCATGCCGACCGCGCGCGCCGTCAACCCGGAGGGTTGAAAGACACGGCGGCGAGTGCCGCTAAGCTCTCCCGCGGCGCGCCAGCATACGGTAAATAATCAGCAGCACAATCGCGCCGATGACGGCGATGATGAAGCTGCCGAGATTAAACCCGGTGACGCCGCCCAGGCCGACCGCCGTGCCGATGAAGCCGCCGATCACTGCGCCGACGATGCCCAGCAGCGTGGTGACGATAAAGCCGCCGGGGTCCTTGCCCGGCATCAGCAGCTTGGCCACTGCACCGGCAATCAGGCCGAATACGATCCAGGTGATGATGCCCATATCCGTTCCTTTATCGGGTGACGATGATGTAAATGGCGTGAATGACGCCCGGAATATAACCAAGGATGGTCAGCAGGATGTTAATCCAGAACTGCGGACCGATACCGACCTGAAGAAACACGCCGAGCGGCGGAATCAGGATAGAGATGATGATGCGGAGCACGTCCATCATGGGCTACGTCCTTGTTTGTGTGCTTGAGTCATATTTAAGCAGATTTGCCGGGCGGGCGGTAAATCCGCTTCGCAAATCCGGAGGTTCCGCAGCACGCTTTGGTACGCTTCCTGGGCGGACAGCCGGTCGTGCGCTTCGCTCAACCCTTCATCGGCGCCGCGCCGGATCAGCGCGGCCTGCAGCGCCACGGCGCGGCGCTGGTCCCCGTTCTGCAGCCGGGGGGCCAGTTCGCGCAGGGCATGCAACATCTGCAGGGTCACGATGACGCTTTCGCGCGAATAGTTGCGGACCGGCGTAAATGCGGCGCCGACCACCTCTTCAAAACCGACCGGCTCGATGATCAGGCGCACCTGGCCGTTGGCGTCGCACTGAAATGCGGACGGTTCTTCGCGCACGGCCAGGCGGCCGATGCCGGCGCCGATCCGGTTGACGCAGTCCAGCGCCGTGAACGGGTCGTTCAAGGCCGGCGACATTGCACGCACGGCGATTTCCGCGATCTGGTTGAACGCAAACCGCAGGTCCTGGACCGGCGTGCGGTGCTTGCCGATCACCATGCTCTGGCGGACCTTGCCGGCCAGTTTTCTATCGCAGCGGCGGCTTGGTGACACCCGCGCGATCGGGGTGCCGTCGAACAGGTAATCGCCTGGCCGGCGCAGCATCTCGATGACGACGTCGCACTCCGTGGCCAGGATGGTCAGTCCCGTCGTGTCGAGCGTCTGGATGTAGCCTGGACCGGCGCAGTGCACAACCACGCTGTCGTCGTCGAGCTGCCGGCGCACCGCCTGCATTGCTTCTGCGTCGATGGTGTGGCGGACGTCGCCCGCCCGCGGCGGCCACGCCCGGTCGATCGTCAGATCCATTTCCTCGCCGACTTCGGCGATCACCGACGGCGCCGCGATCATTTGCGCGATGTGGTGCGTGAAATAGATCAACGTCGCACCGGCGGTGACCGCCAGATAGAACGCGATGCTGACCGATAGTCCCGGCACCGCGGCACCGGCGCCGGCGTCGCTAACCGCGTAGAGCACGAGCAGGGCGTAAATAAAGGTAGTGACGAAAATGCCGAACGCGAACTGCGTCGGCTTGTCGCGCATGAAGCTGCGCACGAGACGGTGGCCGAACTGGCTGGTGGCGAGCGTGAGAACCACCGCCACGGTCGCAAATGAGAGACTGGCGATCGCCACCATCGTCTGGGCGATGACCGTCAGAATTGTTTGCGCTTCGGCAAACCCGCCCGAGTAGATCACGCCGTTTCGTTGCAGGACGCGAACCCAGTGGCTCGTATTGAACGCGTCGGCCAGCAGGTACAGCCCGATCCCGCCCGCCATCATCAACCCCGGCAAAAACCAGAAGTTGCGGAGCAGGGTGTCGACCAATTTAAGGAGTCGGGCTCGCATGACCAAAAGCTAGCATATTGGCGAACAGGGCGCTCAGCCGGTAAGCTTGCGCCGCATGTCTATTCAGGTACTGCCTGAGCAACTGATTAACCAGATCGCCGCCGGCGAGGTGATCGAGCGGCCGGCTTCGGTCGTCAAGGAGCTGATCGAAAACAGCCTCGATGCCGGGGCCCGCTCAATCGAGGTCGAGGCGGAGCGGGGCGGCATCAGCCGGATGCTGGTGCGCGACGACGGCTGCGGTATTCCGAAGGCTGAGCTGCCGCTGGCGCTGGCCCGCCACGCGACCAGCAAAATCGCCGCGCTGGCCGATCTTGAACGGGTCGGCACCCTAGGCTTTCGGGGAGAAGCGCTGCCCAGCATCGGCTCCGTTGCCGAGCTCAACCTCACTTCCCGTGCCCGCGACGCGGAGGAGGCGTGGACCGTTCGCGCCGATGGCCGCGGCGGCTTAAGCGAGGTGATGCCCGCGGCTCATGCTCAAGGCGCCAGCGTCGAGGTGCGCGAGCTGTTTTTCAGCGTTCCTGCGCGGCGCAAGTTCCTGCGGACCGAGGCGACCGAGTTCGGGCACCTCGAAACGGTCGTTCGTCGCCTCGCATTGAGCCATTACGAAGTCCGCTGGCAGCTCACCCACAACGGCCGGGAAATCTGGCGGCTGCCGGCCTGCGCCGATCGTTCCGCGCGCGAAGCGCGCATCGGGATGCTGTGCGGCGACGACTTTATCCACGACACGCTCTATATCGAGCACGCCGCGGGCGGCGTCGGGCTCCACGGGTGGATCGGCCTGCCGACGGCCGCCCGGGCGCGGACGGATCGGCAATATTTCTACGTCAACGGCCGGATGGTGCGCGACAAGCTCATTGCGCACGCGGTGCGCCAGGCTTACGACGATGTGCTGTTTCACGGCCGCCATCCCAGCTTCGTGCTGTATCTCGACATCGATCCGGCACTGGTGGACGTTAACGCGCATCCGGCGAAGCACGAGGTGCGCTTTCGCGACGGCCGGCGCGTGCACGACCAGATTTTTCATGTGCTGCACGAGGCGCTGGCGACAACGCGGCCGACGGCGGCTTCCGCCGGGGTGACGCCGGCGCCGGTAGTGCGTGACGCGCCGCCGCCGATGCAGACACGGCTGCAGATGACCGAGCGGGGCGGCAGCGTTGCCGAGAGCCTCGCGGCGTATGTGGCGCTGGGCGCGTCGCAGGAACAGCCCGTGCTGCCGGAACGGCCGCCGGTAGACGCACTGGACGAGTCGCCGCACGGCGAGCCGCCGCACGACGAGCCGCCGCTGGGTATTGCCATCGGCCAGTATCGCGGCATCTATATCCTGGCGCAGCGCAGCGACGGCCTGGTGCTGGTCGACATGCACGCTGCGCACGAGCGGGTGACGTACGAGCAGATGAAGCGATCGCTCGCGAACGGCGGCATCAAGGCGGTGCCGCTGCTGGTGCCAGTGACGGTCGCCTTGACGGCAGCCGAAGCGGAGCGGTTGTGCGAGGACGCGGCGGAACTGGCGCGGCTCGGGCTGGAGATCGACCGGCTCGGCCCGTCGAGCATCGCGGTGCGCAGTCTGCCGCTCGAGTTGCGCAACGCCGATGCCGCGGCACTGGTCCGCGAAATCGCCGCTGACCTGATCGCAGAGGGCGGCAGCAAAGGCTTGAGCGGTTCGATTGAACGGGTGCTGGCGACGCTGGCCTGTCATCGCGCGGTGCGCGCGGGCCGGCAACTGACGCTGGCGGAAATGAACGCGCTGTTGCGCGTAATGGAAACCACCGATCGGGCGGATCAGTGCAATCACGGGCGACCGACCTGGACGCGGCTCAGCCTTGCGGAGCTCGACAGGCTGTTCCTGCGCGGGCAATAAAAAGTGCCTAGTGCTGAGTACCTAGTGCTGAGTCAAGAACTTCCTCGTCTTTCTCTGAACTCAGTCGCAGGCACTTAGTCCCAGGAACTATGTCACAGCCGTTCCTATGAAAATCAACTCACCAAAAGATGGCGCGGCGTTACCACCAGCTATCCTACTCATGGGCCCCACCGCGACCGGCAAGTCCGACGCGGCGCTTGCGCTGGCCGCACGGCTGCCGGCCGAAATCGTCAGCGTCGACTCGGCGATGGTCTATCGCGGCATGGACATCGGCACGGCCAAGCCGACGCCGGACGAGCAGGACGCGGTGCCGCATCATCTGATCGATATTCTCGATCCTGCCGAAAGTTATTCCGCGGCGCGGTTTCGTGAAGACGCGCTGGCGGCGATGGACGCGATCACCGAACGCGGCCGGGTGCCGATCCTCGTCGGCGGCACGCTGCTGTATTTTCGCGCGTTGATGCGAGGGCTTGCGCCGCTGCCGAGCGCCGATCCGGACTATCGTGCCGAACTCGAGCGGCAGGCCGCTGAAATCGGCTGGCCGGCCCTGCACGCGCGGCTGGCAACGGTCGACGCGGGCGCCGCCGACCGGATCCATCCGAACGATGCGCAACGCATTCAGCGGGCGCTCGAAGTGCATCACCTGACGGGCGAGGCGATGACCGCCCAATGGCAGCGTGCCCACGCGCCGCCGCCTTACCGGCTTCTGCGGTTCGGCCTGATGCCGTCGTCGCGGGCACTGTTGCACGAGCGCATCGCAAACCGGTTTCAGGAAATGATCGTGGCCGGCTTTATCGACGAGGTGGCCGAGCTTCGGGCGAGGCCCGATCTCACGGCGGAGCATCCGTCGATGCGCGCGGTCGGTTACCGGCAGATCTGGGCCTACCTCGACGGGCGGCGCACCCGGGAGGAGGCTGTCATCGATGGCATCGTCGCGACGCGCCGCTACGCGAAGCGCCAGATGACCTGGTTGCGTTCGGAAGAGGACGTGAGGCTGATCGAGGCCCGCGATCCGGCGCTGGTCGAGCGTTTAAGCGCCATAGCCGCCGCTGCGCTGTGATAGACTCCCCCCTATAGCATAGGTCGTCCCTTAGACCCTATAATTGTTGCCCTTTCAGATACGGGCACTGCGTCAGCAGTAAAGGTATAAAACTAGAGCAAAACCAAGGAGAACTGCGATGGCGAAAGGCCAGTCTCTTCAGGAGCCGTTTTTGAATGCGCTCCGCAAGGAAAAAATTCCGGTTTCGATCTACCTGGTAAACGGTATCAAGTTGCAGGGTCAGGTGGAGTCGTTCGATCAGTTTGTCGTGTTGTTGAAGAACAGTGTCAGCCAGATGGTATACAAGCATGCCATTTCGACGGTCGTGCCCGGGCGGCCGGTTCATATCGCGCTGGAAGACGATGGGGACTCGCACGACTGAGCGTTTCCCGATGAGAAACGCGGCGAGAGGTCGTTGATTGGCGCCCACTGCTGACAGCGCCGAACGAGCCATACTCGTACACCTCGGCATCGATCTCGAGCCGGCGCGGGGTTCGGATCTGACGGCCGAGTTCACCGAACTCGCCCGGTCGGCAGGCGCAGAGCCTGTCGCCATCGTGGGTGGTCATCGGCGCGCGCCTGATCCGCGCTATTTCGTCGGCGCGGGCAAAGTCGCTGAAATACGCGCCGCCGTGGTCGAGCACGGCGCCTCCATCGTGCTGTTCAATCACGCGCTGTCTCCCAGCCAGGAGCGCAATCTCGAACGCGAACTGAAATGCCGGGTGCTGGGCCGCACCGGCCTTATCCTCGATATCTTCGCGCGCCGCGCGCGTTCGTTTGAAGGCAAGCTGCAAGTCGAGCTGGCGCAACTCAAGCATCTTTCCACGCGCCTCGTACGGGGCTGGACTCACCTCGAGCGGCAGAAAGGCGGCATCGGCCTGCGCGGTCCCGGCGAAACCCAGCTCGAGACTGACCGCCGCCTGATCGGCGGCCGCATCAAGCAGCTCAACCACAAGCTCGAACGGGTGCAAAAGCAGCGCGCCCAAGGCCGGCGCAACCGCCGCCGCCGCGACGTGCCGTCGATTTCTCTGGTCGGCTACACCAATGCTGGCAAGTCCACGCTGTTCAACCGGCTGACCGGCGCCGGCGTGTATTCCGCCGACCAGTTGTTCGCAACGCTGGACCCGACGATCCGGCGCCTGCCGCTGGACGAGGCCGGGGAGGCCGTGGTGGCAGACACGGTGGGTTTCATCCGCGATCTGCCGCACGATCTCGTCGCGGCGTTTCATTCCACGCTGCAGGAGACCGAGGAAGCCGATCTGCTCTTGCATGTCGTCGACGCGGCTGACGAGAACCGGTCCGAGCACATGCGCACGGTCAATGAAGTGCTGGCGGAAATCGGCGCGGCGGACGTGCCGCAGATCGAGGTATTCAACAAGATTGATCTCGCCGGCCGCGAGGCGGGCTGCGAGTACGGCGATGACGGCCTCGCCAAACGCGTGTGGGTGTCGGCCGAAACCGGTGCGGGGCTCGATTTGCTGCGCACGGAAATCGCCCGCATCGTTGCCGGCGAAACCATCGGCGGCTGGCTGACGCTGTCGGCCGACCAGGGGCGCCTGCGCTCCAAGCTGTTCGGGCTCGGCGCTGTACGGGAAGAAGAAGTAACCGGCACCGGCGACTGGCGGCTGAAAGTCCGCCTGCCGCGCCGGGATTACCAGCAGTTGCGGCTCCACGAAGGCCTCGACCATATCGCCGAGTAACCGCGGAAGCCGGATTTTCCGACCCTAGGGATGCTACGATATAGGTTTTGCGCTGCCGCAATCCGGCTGGAGCGGAAATGAGTTGGAACGAACCCGGAAACGACAAAGATCCTTGGGGAAACAGTCACAAGCCTGGCGACCTCGACGAGCTGATTCGTAACATCCAGCAACGGCTGAAGGTGATGTTCAATAACAAGCCGGGCAGCAACAAGTCCGGCGGCGGGGCCATGTTCCTGTGGGTCATTCCGTTGCTCGTGGCCGTCTGGTTGCTGAGCGGTGTATATCGCGTGGACTCGGCGGAACGCGGCGTGGTGCTGCGGTTCGGCGAGTATCAGGCGACCACCGGGCCGGGGCTGCACTGGCACTGGCCGTGGCCGATGGCGCACGCCGAAATCGTCAACATCGCCCGGGTGCGGCCGTTCAGTTATACCAACGAAATGCTGACGGCGGACGAAAACATTGTGCAGGTGGCGATCGCGGTGCAATACATCGTCGATGATCCCTACCAGTACCTGTTCGGCGTGCGCATGCCGAACCAGACGCTGGGCGAAGTGGCGGAGAGCGCCATTCGGCAGGTGGTCGGCCGTCACAAGATGGACTTCATTCTCGGCAAGGGCCAGAGCGAAGTCGCGGCGGCGGCCAAGGCGCAGATGCAGTCGGTGCTCGACCGCTACAACGCCGGGCTGAAGGTGCTGTCCGTCAACCTGCAGAAGGATCAACCGCCACGGGAGGTGCAGGAGGCATTTGACGACGTCAACAAGGCGCGGGAAGACAAGCAGCGCCTGCAGAACGAAGCGCAGGCCTATGCGAACTCGATCGTTCCGAAAGCCAAGGGCCAGGCCGCTCATATCGTTCAGGACGCCGAGGCTTATCGAGCCAAGGTGGTTGCCGAGGCCAAAGGCCGCAGCAATCGTTTCGAAGCGATACTGGCGCAGTACAAGAAGGCGCCCGACGTAACCCGCACGCGACTCTATATCGACGGCATCGAGGCGGTGCTGGAGGACACGCCGAAGGTGCTGGTCGATCCAAGCGCGAAAGGCAGCCTGCTGTACATGCCGCTCGACAGGCTGTTCAAGTCGGCACCTAAGAGCATGAACAAGGAGGGCGCACAATGAGCACCAAGTGGCTAGTGACTCTCGTTGCCATCGCGGTGGCGCTTTTTCTGCTGAACCTGTCGATATTTACCGTCAACCCGGCGCAGTCGGCCATCATGCTGCGCTTCGGCGACATCGTGCAGGCGGACTTCGAACCAGGGCTGCATTTCAAGACGCCGTTCGTAAACAAGGTGGTGCGCTTCGACAACCGCGTGCTGACGCTCGACAGCCCGCCGGAGCGGTTTTTGACGGTCAACAAAAAGAACCTGCTGGTCGATTATTTCGCCAAATGGAAAATCACCGATCCGGTGACGTTCTACCGCGCCACCGGCGGCAATGAGAACACGGCGCGGGCGCGCCTGGGGGAGATCGTCAAGAACGAGCTGCGGGCGGAATTCGGCACGCGTACCGTTCAGCAGGCCGTTACCGGTGAACGCTCCGAATTAATGAAGGAGCTGCGCGTCGAGGCGAACAAGTCAACTGACGATTTCGGCGTCGCGATCGTCGACGTGCGCATCAAGCGCATCGACCTGCCAACGGAAGTGAGCGGCGCGGTGTTCGACCGGATGCGCTCCGAACGTGCGCAGGTTGCACAGCGTTATCGCGCCGAGGGAGCAAAGCTCGCCGAGCAGATTCGCGCCAGGGCGGACAAGCAGCGCACGATTATTCTGGCCGAAGCGCAACAGAAAGCGCAGGAAATCCGCGGCCAGGGCGATGCGGCTGCCTCGGCGATCTATGCGGCGGCATACAACCGGGATCCGGAGTTTTACACCTTCTACCGCAGCCTGCGCGCCTATCGCCAGGGGCTGGATAGCAACAACAGCGTGCTGGTGCTGAGTCCGGACAGTACGTTCTTTCATTACCTGGAATCGCCGGCCCCGTGTGGAAAGAACTGCTGATCGCGGTTGCGCTCGTACTGGTGATCGAAGGCGTGATGCCGTTTTTGAATCCAGCCGGTCTGCGCCGCACGCTCGCGTTGCTGACTGAAATTGATGATCGCTATATCCGCGCCGCCGGCCTCAGCAGCATGCTGGCAGGCGTTGTTCTCCTCTACGTGATTCACTAAGAAGTTGGTCCTTCGCTAATGGGCAAAAACGTAATCGTCATCGGTACCCAATGGGGGGACGAGGGCAAGGGCAAGGTCGTCGACCTGCTCACCGATCGCGCGGCCGCGGTGGCGCGCTTCCAGGGCGGTCACAATGCCGGCCATACGCTGGTCATCGACGGCGAAAAAACAGTGCTGCACCTGGTGCCGTCAGGCGTGCTGCGCGAGAACGTGCGCTGCCTGATCGGCAGCGGCGTCGTCATTGCGCCGGAAGCGCTGCTCGAGGAAGTTCGCGGCCTGGAGGAGAAGGGCGTACCGGCGCGCGAACGGTTGTCGATCAGTCCGGCCTGTCCGCTGATCCTGCCGTCCCACGTGGCGCTCGACAAGGCCCGCGAACGCTCGCGCGGCTCGGCGGCGATCGGCACCACCGGCCGCGGCATCGGCCCTGCGTACGAGGACAAGGTTGCGCGGCGCGCGGTGCGCATCGCCGACCTGTTTCACCGCGAGCGGCTGGCGGCCAAACTGGGTGAGGCGCTCGATTACCACAACTTCGTCCTGCAGCAGTATTTTCACACCGAGCCGGTTTCGTTCCAGCAGGTGCTCGAAGACTATCTGCGTTACGCGGAAGAAATCGCGCCGATGACCGGCGACGTGACGGCGCTTTTGAAGGGCTACCACGATCGCGGCGAAAGCGTGTTGTTCGAAGGTGCTCAGGGTGCGCTGCTGGACGTCGACCATGGCACCTATCCGTTTGTTACCTCGTCGAACACAACGGCCGGCGGCGCCGCGACCGGCACTGGGCTGGGTCCGCGCTGCTTCGACTTCGTGCTCGGTATCGTCAAGGCTTACACCACGCGCGTCGGGGCGGGGCCGTTCCCGACCGAGCTGTTCGACAAAATGGGCGAGCACCTGGCCCGCCGCGGGCACGAGTTCGGCGCCACCACCGGCCGGCCACGCCGTTGCGGCTGGTTCGACGTCGTGCTGCTGCGCCGGTCGATCATCAACAACAGCGTATCCGGCCTGTGCGTCACCAAGCTCGACGTGCTCGACGGCCTGGATACCATCCGCATTTGCGTCGGCTACAAGACGCCCGAGGGCCAGCTGACAATTGCACCGGTGGGCGCCGAAGGCATTGCCGAATCCCAGCCGGTGTACATCGACGTGCCGGGCTGGCGCGAATCCACCGTCGGCATTACGCGTTACGAGGATCTGCCGGAGAATGCGCGGCTCTATCTCGCCAAGCTCGAAGAGCTCAGCGGCGTTCCGGTAGACATCATTTCCACCGGTGCGGACCGGGCCGAAACGATCGTGTTGCGACACCCGTTTGATGAGAGCTGACGATGCCACTGTTGGGCGTCAATATCGACCACATCGCAACGCTGCGCCAGGCACGCGGCACGCGCTATCCCGATCCTGTTGACGCCGCTTTTATCGCCGAGCGTGCAGGCGCCGACAGCATTACGCTGCATCTGCGCGAGGATCGTCGCCATATTCAGGACCGCGACGTGCGGCTACTGAAACAAACGCTGACAACGCCAATGAACCTGGAACTGGCCGCTGCCGACGAGGTGCTGGCGATCGCGGTCGATGTCGCACCGGAACATTGCTGCCTGGTGCCGGAGAGACGCGAAGAGTTGACCACCGAGGGCGGACTCGACGTCAAGGGGCAGTTGAATCATATTGGCGATGCTTGTACTCGGCTGGCCGCCGCTGGGGTAACCGTTTCGTTGTTCATCAATCCCGATGGGGCTCAGATCGACGCCGCCGCCGAACTGCGTGCGCCGGTTGTCGAGATCCATACCGGCCGCTACGCCGATGCGGCGACTGCCGCAGAACGCGAGGCGGAGTTCGAGCGTGTGCGTCGGGCCGTCGAGTATGCAGCCGGACGCGGATTGACGGTCAATGCGGGTCACGGGCTGCATTATCACAACGTCAGTCAGGTAGCCGCGCTGCCGGCAATGAACGAACTCAATATCGGGCACGCGATCATATCTCGCGCGGTGATTAGTGGCCTTGATGCCGCAGTACGCTACATGAAATCCCTGCTCGAGAGAGCAGCAGCGTGATCTTCGGCGTCGGCACCGATCTGGTCGAAATCGCGCGCATCGAGCGCACCTACGAGCGCCACGGCGAACGCTTCGTCAACCATTTGCTCACCGACCGCGAGCGCGCGCTGTTCGAAGAAAACAAGCGGCCGGTGCGATTTCTGGCAATGCATTTCGCCGCGAAAGAGGCCATCGTCAAGGCGATGGGCACCGGATTCGCTCACGGCGTCTGGATTCGCGATATCGGATTTTATCCGGATGCGTGGGGCAAACCGTGCGTCGAAATGTCGCCGCGCGCACTGGAGGTCTGCCGCCGCCTTGGCGCCGGCGAAGGTTTTGTCAGCCTGAGCGACGAAAAAGGGCTGGCGCAGGCATTCGCAGTGCTGATGCGGGCTGACGCGGCATAACAAGGCAACCACGTGCCGGACGCATTTGCTAGACTGCCTGCCCTATGAACGTCCTCGCATTCGATATAGAAACCGTGCCGGATGTCGAATCCGGGCGCCGGCTGTACCAGCTCGATGGTCTGGATGACGCCGATACCGCGCGGGCGATGTTGCATCGCCGCCGGCAGCGGACCGGTGGCAGCGAATTCCTGCCGCTGCATCTGCATCGCGTCGTCGCGATTTCGGTTGCGATGGCCAATCGCGACGGTTTCAAGGTGTGGTCGCTCGGCGATCCCGCTTCGGACGAGCGCGAGCTGGTCAGCCGTTTTTTTGACGGCATCGACCGATTCTCGCCCGACCTGGTGTCGTGGAACGGTGGCGGCTTCGACCTGCCGGTATTGCACTACCGCGCCATGCTCCACGGCATCGCTGCGCCGCGCTACTGGGAAACCGGCGACGGCGAGCAGACGTTTCGCTGGAACAATTACCTGTCGCGCTACCACTGGCGGCATCTGGACCTGATGGACGTGCTGTCGAGTTTCCAGATGCGCGCCGTGGCGCCGCTCGATGAAGTGGCCGTTATGCTCGGGTTGCCCGGTAAGCTCGGCATGCATGGCAGCAAGGTCTGGGATGCATGGCTGGACGGCGAGATTGATGCGATTCGCAATTACTGTGAAACCGACGCGCTCAACACATTCTTGATTTACCTGCGCTTCGAGTTGATGCGCGGGCGACTCGGGTCGGACGGTTATCGGCAACGCTGCGAACAGATTCGCTCGGCGCTGCTGGACGACGGCCGCGCGCACCTCAAGCAGTTCGTGGACGCCTGGATCGTCCCGGCAGAGGAGGGCGCGGCGTGACCATCGGTCCATTGATGGTCGACATCGCCGGCCTCGCGCTCGACGACGAGGATCGTGAGGTACTGGCACATCCGCTGGTTGGCGGCGTGATCCTGTTTTCACGCAATTACGAGAACCTGCCGCAACTCGAGGCTCTGACGGCGGAAATCCACGCCATCAAAACGCCGCCGCTGTTGATTGCTGTCGATCAGGAAGGCGGGCGCGTGCAGCGCTTCCGCGAAGGGTTTACCCGCCTGCCGCCGTTGCGGCTGATCGGCAACGGTTATGCGCAAAATCCGAAGCTGTCGGCCGAACTGGCCGAGACTGCGGGCTGGACGATGGCGGCGGAACTGGCCGCTGTCGGCATCGACTTCAGCTTTGCGCCGGTCGTGGATATCGACACGGGCGTCAGCGGCGTCATTGGCGACCGCGCTTTCCACAGGGATCCGGAGATCGTCGCGGCGCTTGCGCGGGCGTGGGTAAATGGCGTCCGGCGCGCGGGACAAATCACGGTGGCCAAGCACTTCCCGGGCCACGGGTCGGTCGCGCCCGATTCGCATACCGAGGTCGTTGAAGATCCGCGCGAGTACGACGCGATTGCGAAAGACGATCTTGCGCCATTTCGTCGGATGATCGCGCTGGATGTAGCCGCTGTCATGATGGCGCACGTGATTTATCCGGCAGTCGATGAGGAGCCGGCCAGCCTGTCGCGCCGCTGGATTAAAGAAGAACTTCGTCACCGGATGAACTTCAACGGCGCCGTCTTCTGCGACGATCTGAGCATGCACGCCGTCGCCGCCCGTGGTGATGTCATCGACATCGCCCGGCAGGCGTTAACGGCTGGCTGCGACATGCTGCCAGTGTGCAACAACAGGGCTACAGTGGAACGGTTGCTGGAGCACAGCGGCGCCTATGAGAATCCGAATTCGCGCCTGCGCCTGGCGCGTCTGCACGGCCGGCCGCAGATGGATCGCGCCGAGCTGAAGGCGAGCGACCAGTGGCAGAAGAGCCAGCGGTTGCTGGCTGGATTGATGGAGCGGCCGCAGGGCGAATTTAATCTTCATGAATAAAACGAAGATAATTCGGTAACTTATTGATGGAACAGGCAAAACTACTAAATGAAATAGCGGCCGTGCAGGCCGGCGCAGAGCTCCTTCATCCCCCATCGGCAGTGCGCGCCGCGGTCGATCGAATGGCATCCGTGGTGCGCGAGCGGCTTGCGGCGAGGAACCCCCTGCTGCTGTGCGTGATGACCGGCGGCGTGATGACCACCACCTGGCTTGCCGAGCGCCTGGATTTCCCGCTGCAGATCGACTACGTGCACCTGACGCGCTACGACGGTGATACGAGCGGCAGCAATGAACCCAAGTGGCTGGCCAAGCCACGATTCGCGCTGGCCGGCCGGCATGTGCTCCTGGTTGACGATATCTACGATGAAGGCGTCACGCTGCGCCGCCTGATCGACTATTGCCGCAGCCAGGGTGCGGCCGATGTCGCCAGCGCGGTGCTTGTGCGCAAGCGCCATGACCGCAACCGCGGCGGCATCGAACCGGATATCGTCGGCCTGGAAGTCGACGACCGCTACGTGTTCGGGTGCGGCCTCGACTACAAGAACTACCTGCGCAATCTGCCGGCGATTTACGCCGTTACCGAAACAACTGAAACAGGGAACGATTCATGACCGATCTGGCGATTATTGGCGGCACGGGCCTGACATCCCTGCCCGAACTGGAAATCACCCGCCGCGAAGTCGTTTACACGCCTTATGGCCAGCCGTCCGGCCCGCTGACGCACGGCCGGCTCGGCGGCCGCGACATCGTCTTCCTGCCGCGCCACGGCTACGGCCACACGATCCCGCCGCACAAGGTGAACTATCGCGCCAACATCTGGGCGCTGAAAAACATCGGCGTCGGACGCATCCTGGCCGTGGCCTCTGTCGGTGGCATCCGCAAGGACATGGCGCCGGGTCACATCGCCTTTCCCGACCAGATTCTCGACTACACCTATGGCCGTGACCACACGTATTTCGAAGAGAACCTCGAACACGTGACGCATATCGACTTTACCTGGCCCTACGACGAGGAACTGCGCGGCGCGTTGCTGAAAGCGGCCGAGGCGGCGAAGCTGGAATTTGCGCCGGGCGGCGTTTACGGCGCGATGCAGGGGCCGCGGCTGGAAACGGCGGCCGAGGTGAACCGGCTGGAGCGCGACGGCTGCGACATGATCGGTATGACCGGGATGCCGGAAACGGCGCTGGCGCGCGAGCTGGGTCTCGCATACGCCTGCTGCGCGGTAGTCGCCAACTGGGCTGCCGGCCGCGGCGACAAGCCGATCCACGACGAATTGAAAGACAGCCTCCGCCACGGCATGGACCAGGTGGGCCGCTTGCTGGCGGCTCTGATGCCATTGGTATAGACGCCGCGGATCCCCAACAGCGCCTTCATGACGCCGGATCTGTAACCTTGGCTAGGGAAACTCCGGCTGCGCTGCCGCGGCCGGCGGCTCTACCGGACGGACTTGAACGATGACGCCAAACAGGGGGTGGTCGAAGTAGTTGACCGCGTTCGGATCGACCGTGCGCGACTCGTTCATGACGACCGCCTGCGGCTCCGGCGGCATCGGCTGATAGTACGGCCCGAACCTGATCACCGGCGCCGGTCCCGCGTTCGCCGTTGACGGCGCGGCGAATTCGCCGGTCGATGAATGCCACGTTTTGAGCGCCGCCGGATTCACCGGCCGGTACGCAATATTCAGCGCCAGATGCAGGAAGCGATCAAAAGCCAGTTTGATCGTACCGAACGCCGGCGCCGTCGGCGGAGCGATCTTTTCCTTCGATGCAGCAGCCGCCTTGACCGGCCGTTGCGAGCTCGCCGGGAGCGGCACTCGGCCGGTGTCTGAATAGACCGCCGCTACCGTCGGCAGATTGGTGGAGGCCGGCGCCACCAGCGGCGTGATGGAAACCGTCGGTGCTTTGCCGCGCGGCAGCCCTTTCTCGATCCAGCCGGTGTGAATCAAGGTCTCGTAGCGCCCTGATCGTTTGAGCTGATTCCAGACGCCCTGCAGTTGATATTGCGTGTCGGACAGGGGGAGTACCCGCTTTCCCGGCCCGATCGTGGCAGCCATGGCCGGTGTCGTTGCCGTCGACGTTAACGGGAAGGTTGCCGTACCGCCGACGGGTGCCGGGGCAGTCGGTACGACCGCGTCCTTGAGATTCGGCAATTGCGGATCGGCCGGCCACATTTCGTCGCTGCCTGCCATATTCGCAGTGGGGCGAAAGACGATGACCTCGACCGCGAACCAGTGCTGGTCCTTTTTTTTGTCGGATTGCCCTGCAAAGGCAGCGCCGGCTGCCGCGACGGCGATAATCGCCGCTAAAGCGAGTCGAACAAATTTCATCATCACTTCCCGATGTTGTAATTTCAGCTTTATGCCGCCTGGCGCAGTTCGAGCCGTTCCAGCAGCGCTTCCACTGCCGCGACCCGATCCGCCGGTTCCGGCATGCTCTGCGTAAACCTTAACTGATCGCCGCCCTGCAGTTTGTACTTTTTCGGCTGTTCCTGCACCAGCCGCAGAACTGTTTGCGGGTCGACCGCCGGCTGCGGTTCGAACAGCAGCCGCCCACTCTGGCCGCCGGCCTCAATTTTGCGTATGCCGATCGGCTTGGCCTTGAGCCGCAACTCGGCGAGGCGGAACAGGTTTTTGGCGGCGTCGGGCAGCAGTCCGAATCGGTCGATCATCTCGACCTGCAGGTCGTCAAGTTCTGTCGCCGTTTCCGCGCCGGCGATGCGCTTGTATAACACGAGCCGCATGTGCACATCCGGCATGTAGTCCGCCGGCAGCAGCGCGGGAATGCCCAGGTCGATTTCGGCTTCGCGATGCAGCGGCTGCTCCAGTTCCGGAATCTTGCCGGATTTTAACGCCTTAACGGCGCGGTCGAGCAAATCGGTGTAGAGACTGAAGCCGACTTCGTGAATCTGGCCGCTCTGTTCGGCGCCCAGCAACTCGCCGGCACCGCGGATTTCGAGGTCGTGGGTGGCGAGGGTGAAGCCTGCTCCGAGTTCATCGAGCGATGCAATCGCGTCGAGCCGTTTGACGGCATCCGGCGTCATCAGCTTGCGCGGCGGCGTGAGCATGTACGCGTAGGCGCGGTGGTGCGAGCGCCCGACGCGGCCCCGAAGCTGATGCAACTGCGCCAGGCCAAAATGGTCCGCGCGGTCGATGATGATCGTGTTCGCCGTCGGCACGTCAATGCCGTTTTCTATGATCGTCGAACAGACCAGCACGTTAAAGCGGCGATGATAGAAATCCAGCATCACCTGTTCGAGTTCGCGCTCGCGCATCTGGCCGTGCGCGACGCGCACCTCGGCTTCGGGCACCAGTTCGCGCAGGTTACGCGCGGCCTTTTCGATCGTCTCGACTTTATTGTGGACGAAGAACACCTGTCCGCCGCGCTTGATTTCGCGCGTGCAGGCTTCGACCACCAGCGCGTCGTTCCACTGGTTGACGAACGTCTTGACCGCCAGGCGCTCGGCAGGGGGCGTTGCGATAATCGACAAGTCGCGGATACCTGCCAGCGCCATGTTGAGCGTGCGCGGAATTGGCGTCGCCGTCAGCGTCAGCACATCGACCTCGGCGCGCAGGCTCTTGAGCTTTTCCTTGTGGCGCACGCCGAAACGCTGCTCCTCGTCGATGATGACAAGGCCGAGATTTTTAAATTTCAACCGGTCCTTTAGCAGCGCGTGCGTGCCGACGACAATGTCGACGTCGCCGCCTTCGAGGCTGTCGGCCACCTTGTTCTGAGCGGCTGCATTGCGAAACCGCGACATCACTTCGACACGCACCGGCCAGTCGGCGAAGCGATCCTGAAAGGTCTGAAAATGCTGTTGCGCGAGCAGGGTGGTGGGCGCGAGAACGGCCACCTGTTTGCCATCCTGAACGGCGATGAACGCGGCGCGCACTGCGACCTCGGTTTTACCGAAGCCGACATCGCCGCAAACGACGCGATCCATCGCGCGCGGCGAGTGCATGTCGTTGCGGACCTGCTCGATCGCCGTAAGCTGGTCCGGCGTTTCCTCGAACGGGAACGCCGACGCGAAGGTCCGGTAATCCGCGTCGTCGATCTTGAACGCGTGGCCGGTGTGGGCCGCGCGGCGCGCGTAGACGTCGAGCAACTCCGCCGCCACGTCGCGGGCCTGCTCGGCGGCGCGGCGCTTCGCCTTCGACCATTGGTCGCCGCCAAGCTTGTGTAACGGGGCGCTCTCGGGCGAGCCGCCGGTATAGCGGCTGATCAGGTGCAATTGCGCAACCGGCACATAGAGCTTGTCGCCGCCCGCGTATTCGAGCGTCAGAAATTCGGTTTCAACGTCCGAGACGGCGATTGTCTGCAGGCCGAGATAGCGGCCGACGCCATGATCTTCGTGAACGACCGGCGCGCCGACGCTGAGGTCGGTGAGATCGCGGATGATCTTGTCGGGATCGCGGCCGACGCGGCGCTGGCGACGCTGGCTGACACGCTCGCCGAACAGCTGGTCCTCAGTGATGACTGCCAGGTCGACGTCCGGCAGCACCAGCCCTTTTTCGAGCGGCGTAACGGCGAGATTGAAGCGGGCGTCCCCGCGGACAAAGTCAGTCCAGCTTGCCGTCTGCCGAGGCGTGATGTCGCGGCGACGCAGCAAGTTCGCGAGGCTCTCCCGGTGCCCTGCGGATTCGACCGCGAACAGTATGCGCGTGTCGGGATTCTCTGCGGCAAAACTCAGCAGCGCGCGCAACGGTTCTTCCGCCCGCGTGTCCACCAGCAGCGATGGCGGCGCCTCGCTCTGATATTCGACCGCGTCACCGGCCGATGCCGTTTCAAATATCTGGATGGTCGCGCGCCCGGCGAACTCAGCCTGCAATACACCGGGCGCCACAAACGCTTCGGCCGGCGGCAGCAACGGCCGCTCGATATCGTGCCCGCGCTGTTCGAACCGCTGGCCGATCTGTTCCCAGGTCTGCTGCAGAACGGTTTCCACGCCTTCCATCGTTGCGACGACCGCATTAGTCGGCAGGTAATCGCCGAGGTGGCAGGTCTCATCGAAAAACAGCGGCAGGTAATACTCGATGCCGCCGGGCGCAATGCCGTTGCTGATATCACGATAAATCTGGCTGCGCTGCGGGTCGCCTTCGAAGCGACTCCGGTAGCGCTGCCGAAAGCCGCGGATGCCGTCTTCATCGAGCGGAAACTCCCGTGCCGGCAGCAGGCGCACGCGCTCGAGCTTGTCGAGCGACAACTGGTTTTCCGGATCGAACGTGCGCAGTGTGTCCAGTTCGTCGTCGAACAGGTCGAGCCGGTAGGGGGCCTCGGAACCCATCGGGAAGAGGTCGATCAGCGCGCCGCGCACGGCGAACTCGCCATGCTCCATCACCTGCGAGACGCAGCGATACCCGGCCGTTTCGAGCCGTGCGCGCAGCGTTTCCGGGTCGAGTTTCTGGCCCACTTCCAGGACCAGCGAATTGGTCGCCACGTAAGGTTTCGGCGGAAGCCGTTCCAGCAGCGTCGGCGCCGCCGCCAGCACGATGCCACGCTCAAGCTGGCTCAGCGCGAACAGGGCGCTCAAGCGGTCGGAGACGATGTCCTGATGACTGGAAAAAATATCGTAAGGCAGCGTTTCGCGGTCGCGGAAATGCAGCACCGGCAGCGTGCTGTCGCCGAGAAAATAGCGCAGCGCAGCGTCCAGGCGGTCGGCTTCACGGGCGCTTCGGGCGATGACGAGCAACGGCCCGCCAGCCTTGCGCGCGGCATGGGCGAGCGCGAGCGCCGCTGCGGATCCGTACAGGCCTTGCCAGGCGATACGCTGGCCGGATCGGGGCAGGGCGGGGTCGTTTAGCTTGGCAACGGGCATTCAGCGGAAAGGGTGATTTCAGGACCGCCTATTATCGCATACGGCCGCGGCGGCGATGGGCGCGGCCGGCTGCAACCCGCGGCATCTTGACGTACGTAGAACAGCCATGTATAACGGCATCATGTATAGCGAACCGAAGGCTGGATGGCAAAACGATGGAAATCAATAAGGACCTGATCGCGGCTTCGTCGACGCCGATCGTGCTGGCGATCCTGGCCGAGGAAGACAGCTACGGCTACGCCATTCTCAAGCGCGTTCGCGACTTGTCCGGCGGGCGGATGGAGTGGACCGACGGGATGCTGTACCCCGTCCTGCATCGGCTCGAACGGCTCGGCCACATCAAGGCGCGGTGGGAGGTGGCGGACAGCGGCCGCCGTCGCAAGTACTATCGGATTACGCGCCCCGGCCGCGAGCAGCTCGTCGAGGAGCACCGGCAGTGGCAAGCGGTGGACGCAACGCTGCGCGGCATCTGGAAGGGGCTTTCTCTTGCCGGCGGCACGTCCCTGACTGCGCACTGCCCGCAGGGCGCCTGAGCGATGGCCGCTGCCGGCCATGTCGTATCGCTGGAGGAGCAGATTGAGCTTTGGCGGAGTTACCTTCGCCGCCGTCAGGCGATCCATTCGATCGACATTGCGGAGCTTGAAGATCATCTGCGTGAGCAGGTAGCGGTGCTGGGCGAGGCGGGGCTCGCCGCCGATGAAGCGTTCCTGGTGGCGGTCAAGCGCATGGGTGACCTCGATGCGCTTTCGCGCGAGTTCGCGCGCGAGCATTCGGACCGTCTCTGGAAGCAGCTCGTGATGGTTTCACCGGACACCGGCGCCCCTGCGCGAGCCCGAACGGATGCCATCGTCGCTTTCTGCCTCGCGGTTGCTGCGGCGGTGGCTATCAAGGTGCCGGCGCTGTTCGGGATGGAGCTGGAGCAGGGCGCCGGCTTTTACGCCCGCAACCTGAGTCTCTTCGTGCTACCCCTGCTGACCGGCTACTTTGTCTGGAAGAGGCAGCTCGAAATCCGCGTGCTTCGCTGGCTGGTCGTGGCGTTCGTTGCGGCCGGTGTATTCGCCAATATTTATCCGTTCGTTTCAGGCGGCGATACTGGCGCGCTCAGCGACACGGCGGCGCTTACCGCGCTGCACCTGCCGATCGCGCTCTGGCTGATAACAGGCATGGCGTACGCGGGTGACCGGTGGGGTCAGACCGGCGGCCGCATGGACTTCATCCGCTTCTCGGGCGAGTTCTTTATCTACTACGTGCTGATCGCCCTTGGCGGCGGCGTGCTGATGGGATTCACGGCGCTGATTTTCGAGTCGATTTCGATCGACATCGAGCCCTTTTTCCAGTCGTGGCTGCTGCCGTGCGGCGTGGTGGGGGCGGTGCTGGTCGGGGCCTGGCTGGTGGAGGCCAAGCAAAGCGTGATCGAGAACATGGCGCCGGTGTTGACGCGCCTTTTTACGCCTCTTTTCGCCGCGGCGCTGGTCACGTTCCTCGGAACGCTGCTGTGGACCGGGCGCGGCGTCGACATCGATCGCAACGTGCTGATCGCATTCGACCTGCTGCTGGTGGTGGTCCTGGGCCTGCTGCTTTATTCGGTGTCGGCGCGGGATTCTGGGATGCCGCCCGACGCGTTTGATGTGCTGCAGGTCGTGCTGGTAGTCAGCGCGCTGGTGGCCGATGCCGTCGCGCTGTGGGCCATTGCCGCGCGCATCACCGAATTCGGCTTTACACCCAACCGGGTGGCCGCGCTGGGCGAAAACGCGATTCTCCTGGTGAATCTGGCGTGGTCGGCCGTCCTCTACATCCGCTTCCTGCGCGGGCGTGGATCGTTCTCAAGCCTGGAGCAATGGCAGACGGACTACCTGCCGGTCTACGCGGCGTGGGCGGCGATAGTGGTGATCGCGTTTCCGCCGGCCTTCGGGTACATCTGATCGGCGTCCCGTCTCAATCCCGGAAACGTCTCAACAGATCCTCGTAGGCGTCGATCCGCCGATCGCGGAAATACGGCCAGATGCGGCGGACGTCTTCCGAGCGCGCGAGATCGATATCCGCTATCAGCACGTCCGGTTGATCAGCCGGCGACTGCGCCAGAATCTCGCCCTGCGGACCACAGACGAAGCTTGAGCCCCAGAACTCGATGCCGTGCTGTTCGTTGGCCGGATCGGGCTCGAAGCCAATGCGGTTGCAGGCGAGGACGGGGAGGCCATTGGCGATGGCGTGGCCACGCTGGATCGTCGTCCAGGCGTCGCGCTGGCGGGTCTGCTCGTCGTTCTTGTCCTCTGCTGACCAGCCGATAGCGGTCGGGTAGAGGAGCATGTCGGCGCCGGCAAGCGCCATCAGGCGCGCGGCCTCCGGATACCACTGGTCCCAGCAGACCAGCACCCCGAGTTTGCCGACCGAGGTTTCCACCGGCTGAAAGCCCAGGTCGCCCGGGGTAAAGTAAAACTTTTCGTAGTAGCCCGGGTCATCGGGAATGTGCATCTTCCGGTAGCGCCCGGCGATGGTGCCGTCCGTTTCGATGACGGCGGCAGTGTTGTGATAAATCCCCGGCGCGCGCCGTTCGAACAGTGAGGCGATGATTACAGCATTGAGCTCCCGTGCGACTTCGCCCAGCTTTTCAGTGGTCGGACCGGGAATCGACTCGGCCCAGTCGAACGCCTCAGTGTCTTCGCGCTGGCAGAAGTAGGGGCCGGCGTGAAGCTCCTGCAACAACACCAGGCGCGCACCTTCTTTGGCGGCCTTGCGGATGCCGTCGATCGTTTCAGCCAGGTTGGCTTCGCGATCCGACCCGCAGGCGTGCTGGACCAGCGCGACGCGCAGCCGGTTATTCGTCCTTTCCAAGTACGCCCTCCGGAAGTTGCATGGTGACACAATGCAGACTGCCGAACTGGTGAATCAGCGGCAGACAATCAATGGTAATAGTGTCGCGTCCGGGGAAGCAGCCGGCAATCGACTCGCGCGCGATTTCGTCCGCCGGATCGTCATACGCCGGCACGAGCACGGCGCCGTTGATGATCAGGAAATTGGCATAGCTGGCTGGCAGCCGCTGACCGTGCGCGTCATGGATTGGCCGCGGCGATGGCAGTGGCACCAGCCGGTAGGGCTCGCCGTTAATGTTAGTTATAGCATTAAGTTTCGCAGCCATCTTACGGAGTTCAAGGCAGTTTTCGTCGCCGGAATCGGCACAAGCCTGGTAAAGAATCGTGCCTGGATCGGCGAAGCGGGCGAGGGTGTCGATATGGCTGTCGGTGTCATCGCCGGCCAGCGCCCCGTGTTCGAGCCACAGGACCCGCTCAATCCCCAGCAGCTCGCGCAGCCGGGCTTCGATGTCGATGCGGTTCAGCTCCGGATTGCGGCTCGGCTGCAGCAGGCATCGGCTGGTGGTGAGAAGCGTGCCCGCGCCATCCGTATCAATACTGCCGCCTTCGAGCACCATGGCCGCGGTCTCCACCGGGGTGGCCCCGAAGCAGCCGGCCGCGGCGAGTTCGCCGGTGATGCGGTTGTCGCGCTCGGCCGGAAATTTATTGCCCCAGCCGTTGAAGGTGAAATCGAGGAGGCGCGGACCAGTCGCGGTCTGGACGCTGATGGGACCATGGTCGCGCGCCCAGGTATCGTTTGAGGGCGCGATGGTGATCGTCACCCGGCGCATCTCGCCGCCGGCCGTGGCGAGCAGGCCGCGCACATGTGCCTGATGCGCCGCATCGGCGGCGACAATCAGGACCCGTTCACGATGGCTGATTTCGCAGGCGAGATGGGTGAAGACGCGCTCGACCGGTCCCAGCATCGAAGTCCAGGGACCGTCTCTGCGCGGCCACGTGAGCAGAACGCCGCTTTGCGGTTCCCACTCGGCCGGCAGCCTGCGCGCAACGGAAGCGTCAGTCGCCGTGGCCACTCACGATCTTGGTCACGGGCGCGGGCGGCGCGTCGTGAAAAGGCTTGTCCTTGGACACCGTGTGCAGAACGATGTTGTGCTCGAAATACACGACGTAATCGGTGTAGATCCAGCGCGCAATGGGCGGCTCGCCGACCGCGGGCACTTTTTTGACCGGCGCGCCGAAAATCTGCTCGACATTCTGCATCGTCATGCCGTGAACCGGCTGGTTCACCGAGGGCGTTGCCTGATCGGCAACGGCCGCTACCGGCATCGCCAGCAGCGCGCAGAAGATCAAAACGTTCAGGTTTGCTTTCATGGCCGCCTCCCATAGCCTTGGCCTGCGGAAATATAGCATATTCAATCAGCCGCGAATTTACCGTTTATGGTTTAATAGCGACCCTATGTTCCGACCGTTCGAACTTTTCGTCGGGCTGCGCTACCTGCGGGCCAAGCGGCGCAATCACTTCATTTCGTTTATTTCGGTGATCTCCGTACTGGGGATTATCGTCGGCGTGATGGCGCTGATAACGGTGCTGTCCGTCATGAACGGCTTCGATAAGGAGCTGCGTTCGCGCATCCTCGGCTTCGCCTCGCACGTGACGATCAGCGGTTTCGACGGCGAGCTTGAGGACTGGCAGGACGTGGCCGCCATCGCCAAAAAGAACCCGCACGTGATCGGCCTCGCGCCGTACGTATCCGGTCAGGGCCTGCTGGCCAACGGCGGCAATGTCAGCGGTGCAATCATTCGCGGCGTGGCACCCGACAAGGAAGAGCAGGTCTCGACGGTGGCGAAAAAGACGGTCGAGGGCAACTTTGAGGCGCTCAAGCCGGGAAGCTGGGGCATTGTCCTCGGGCGCTACCTGGCGATGAAGCTGGGCGTGGGGGTGGGTGACAAGCTCATTCTGATGGTGCCGCAGGGCAACGTCACGGTGGCCGGCCTGATGCCGCGCTTCCGACGATTTCACGTGGTCGGTATCTTCGAAGCCGGCGAATATACCTACGACAGCAGCCTCGCCGAAATCAACATCAGCGATGCACGCAAGCTGTTTGACATGAGCTCCGCCGTGACCGGCGTTCGCCTGAAGCTCGACAACCTGTTTCTCGCGCCGGCAGTGTCGCGCCAGTTGGTGAGGGAATATCGCGGCCAGTATTACGTTCAGGACTGGACCCAGCAGCGCGCCAATTTCTTCCAGGCGATCCAGACCGAGAAGCGCGTGATGTTCGTGATCCTGTCGCTGATCATCGCTGTCGCGGCTTTCAACATCGTTTCGACGCTGGTAATGGTCGTCAACGACAAGCAGGCGGATATTGCGATTCTGCGCACGCTGGGCGCCCGGCCCGGCGCGGTGATGCGCGTCTTCATCGTGCAGGGCACGCTGATCGGCATTGTCGGCATCATCATCGGCCTGATTCTGGGCATCCTGCTGGCGCGGAACATCAACGACATCATGCAGTTCCTGGAGAGCGTATTTCACATCAACCTGCTGCCGGCGGACGTGTACTACATCAGTGATTTGCCGTCCGACATGCACTGGAGCGACGTGATCAAGATCGGATGCTCCGCGTTCGTGCTGACGCTGTTGTCGACGTTGTATCCGGCGTGGCGCGCGTCCCGGGTGCAGCCGGCCGAGGCGCTTCGGTATGAATAGCGTGACGGTGAACGCGGACGCGCCCGTGATCGAGTGCCGCAATCTGGCGCATCGGTTCGTCGAAGGCGGACTCGAAGTGCAGGTGTTGCGCGATGTGAATCTGCGTTTGCAGCCGGGCGAGCGGGTGGCAATTGTCGGCGCGTCCGGTTCCGGCAAAAGTACGCTGCTGCATTTGCTCGGCGGTCTCGATACTCCGACTTCAGGCGAGGTAAATATCCAGGGCGTCAACCTTGGTCGGCTGAACGGCGCCAAACGCGGTGAACTGCGCAACCGCGCGATCGGGTTCGTATACCAGTTTCATCATCTGCTGCCTGAATTTACGGCGCTCGAAAATGTTGCGATGCCGTTGCTGATTCGCGGCGTCGTACCGCGTGACGCTGCGGCCGAGGCGGCCAAGCTGCTGGATCGCGTGGGGCTGGGCGAACGGCTCAAGCACAAGCCGGGCGAACTGTCGGGTGGCGAACGTCAGCGCGCGGCGGTAGCGCGGGCATTGATCACGCGGCCGGCGTGTTTGCTGGCCGATGAACCGACCGGTAATCTCGATGCGGCATCGGGGAACAATGTTTACGATTTGATGATTGAGTTGAATAAGGCCATGGGGACCGGGATGGTTGTGGTCACGCATGATCCTGGATTGGCTGAGCGGATGGATACGGTTTATACATTAGCTGATGGGGTATTAGCTTAGGTTTTGTGCCGCCTGCGGCGGCGAGCTGATTGGGTGCCGGTTTCCGGCCCGGCAGCCGGGTTACTTTCCTTTCGGGGAAAGTAACCAAAGCCATTGCTCATGGAGCTTGGTCCAAAGTGCGTCCTGCACTTTGAACTTCCCGAAGATCGGGCGAAAAATGGGGGCCGGAGCAGAACTCGCGCGTCCCTGCGCTCGGACACTGCTCCTTGTTTCCCCATTTTTCACCCGATCTTCGGCTGCGCTCAAATCGCGGGAAAAGAAGCCGGCCATCGTGGCCGGCTAAGAGAAGAATAAAGGCAAAAGATGCGCCGTTTAAAGGCGCACAAAACAAGATCAAATGGGGCAACAACGACCTGCAACGCTCAATCTGTCCGCGGCCGGACTCGCACTCCTGCTCGGCGTTATGCTTCTCGATCGTCTGCCAGTGCTGCCGTCGGCCTGGTGGCTGGCGGCGCTGCTCCCGACTGCGTTCGCGTGGCGCTGGTCGCTCGGCCGCTATCTCATGATTGCAGCGTTCGGCTTCGCCTGGGCGTGGTGGCCTGCCCATAGCGCGTTACAACATCGGTTGCCGACCGCGCTCGAAGGTGTCGATCTCAATGTCACCGGCATCGTGCAGCCGTTTCCGAAGCGTGAAGGTCGGCTGGCGCGCGTCACGTTGCGGGTGACTCAGTTCGACAGCCCGACGCCACTCAATTCTCCACCGCGAAAGCTGCGCTTGAGCTGGTACTGGCCGGACAGCATGCCGCGCGTCGGTGAGATGTGGCAGTTTCGCGTCCGCCTGAAGCGGCCCAACGGCTTTCAGAATCCGGGCGATTTCGACTATGAAGGGTGGCTGTTTCGCAACGAGATCGATGCGACCGGCTATGTTCGCCATGATCGGGCCAAACGCATAGCGACTGCGCAGCAGGCGCCGTTGCTGCTCCGTGTGCGGCGGGATCTGGCGGGTGTTATCGATGCGGCGGTACCGGGCAGCCTGTATCGCGGCGTTCTTAAGGGCGTCACCATTGGCGACGGGCACGATATTACCGATGCGCAGTGGGACTTGTTTCGGCGCACGGGCATTACGCATCTGGTGGTGATCTCCGGGTCGCATATCGTGCTGGTGGCTGGCTTCATCGGGCTGCTCATCAGTTTCTTCTGGCGTTTGAGTGCCCGCCTGTGCGAGCGGCTGGCGGCGCGGCGTGCGGCCGTGATCGGCGGGCTCGCGGCGGCAATTGTTTATTCAATTATCGCCGGCTTCGGCGTGCCGATTCAGCGCGCGCTGATTATGTTCGCGGTGGCGGCCGTCGCCATCTGGCAGGGACGCGAGGTTCAGCCGTTTTCGATTCTGGCGGTGGCGCTGATCGGCGTGCTGTTGATCGATCCGCTGGCGCCGATGTCGCCGGGATTCTGGCTGTCTTTCGGCGCGGTGGCGGTATTGATTTATGTGTTTGCCGGGCGGCCGCGGCACGGGCTGGTACGAAATACGCTGTGGGCGCAGGCGGCGGTCAGCATTGGCTTGCTGCCGTTTCTGACGCTGTTCTTCGGCCAGGCGTCGATTGTCGGGCCGTTCGCCAACCTGATTGCGATCCCGGTGTTTTCGATTGCAGTCGTGCCGTTGGCATTGGCGGGCGTTTTGCTTGGCGCGATCTGGTTGCCCGCCGGGGCACTGCTGTTGCAGTGGGCAGCGACTGCGCTCGACTGGTTGTGGCCGGTGCTCGAGTGGTTTGCCGGCCAGCCGCAGTCGCAGCTGGTTTTGCCGACGCCGTCCGTGCTGGCGATTCTGCTTGCGCTTGGCGGCATCATGCTGTTGCTCGCGCCGCGCGGCGTACCGGCGCGTTGGCTCGGAGCGGTGATGGTCGCGCCGCTGGTGCTGGCGCCGCGTGCCGTGCCTCCAGTGGGCGGCTTCGATCTGGCGCTGCTCGATGTGGGGCAGGGGCTGTCGGCGGTGGTGCGCACGCACTCGCACACGCTGATCTTTGATACGGGCCCGGATTTCGGCAGTGGTTCGGACACCGGCGAGCTGGTGGTCGTACCGTATCTGCGCAGCCTCGATATCCGCAAGCCGGACATTTTGCTGGTCAGCCACGGCGACAGCGATCATGCCGGCGGGGCAGAATCGGTATTGAAGGCTTTTTCGGATTTGCGCGTCATCACCAGTGCTCGCGAGGATTTTCCGGGTGCGGCTGCGTGCGTGGCCGGGCAGGAGTGGCGCTGGGACGGGGTCACGTTCCGGATATTGAACCCGCCGACGGCGGAGGGTAATTCGTCCGACAACGATCGCTCGTGCGTGCTGAAGATCGAAGCGGCCGGTGGCAGTGCACTGCTGACGGGCGATATTGAGAAGGATGCCGAGTATCGGCTGGTGGCTGACGATCCGGCGCTGCTCGACAGCGACGTTCTGGTTGCGCCGCATCATGGCAGTGAAAGCTCGTCGAGTATCGCCTTCGTGCGGGCGGTCACGCCGGAGTTCGTGCTGTTCCCGGTGGGCTATCGGAACCAGTGGGATTTTCCGCGGTCGGCGGTGACGGCGCGGTACAGGGAGGTCGGCGCGCACCTGTTGAACACGGCCTCGTGTGGCGCCATCCGGTTGCGGGTGGCGGAAAAAGTAAAGCTGGTGTCCGTCTGGCGGCCGGATCACCGCCGTTTATGGACGAGAGCGGGTAAAACGTCCTGTGATTGACAGGAAAATACTATATGATTCCTGTCTTTTATGGCGGCTACGCGGTTGAGGCTTGTCGCGAAGGCGACGGTACGGTGCCTCTGGGTTCGGCATCCTGCCTCACACAGCCCTGAGCGAAGTCACCGTACCGCCGCCTTGACACGTTATCGCTGGGGAAGAGGGCGTACATGCTTGAATTGATCGAAGCCGGCGGCTGGCTGATGTGGCCGATTCTCCTGTGTTCGGTGATCGGCGCGAGTATCGTCATGGAGCGTTTGTGGACGCTGCAGCGCAAGCGCGTGCTGCCGGCGCATCTGCGCGCGCAGGTGTGGCGCTGGCTGACCAATGACGAGCTGAACGACGAGAATCTGAAGGCGATGCGGCAAGGGTCGCCGCTCGGGCGGATGCTGGCCTCGGGGCTCGTCAACCGGCACAAGCCGCGCGAGATCATGAAGGAGAGTATCGAGGACACCGGCCGGCAGGTGGTGCATGAGCTGGATCGTTACCTCAATACGCTCGGCACGATCTCGGCGATTTCGCCGCTCCTTGGCCTGCTGGGCACGGTGGTGGGCCTGATGAAAGTGTTCACCGCCATTACCAGTCACGGCACCGGCGATCCGACGGTGCTGGCCGGCGGCATTTCCGAGGCGCTGATTACTACCGTCGCGGGCCTGTCGGTCGCAATTCCGGCGCTGATCGCTTATCGCTACCTGAAGGGCAAGGTCGACGACCTGGTCGTGCACATGGAAGAAGAGGCGATCAAGCTGGTCGAGGCGGTGGACCGGCAGACGGAGATGGCGCCGCAGCCTGAATCGGAATCTGAGCCGGAAATCGACGAGTACGCCAACAACAGCAAGCGGCGGCGTGGCAAGCGTGAATCTTCGGCCGCGTAGATCGGAAGAGCCGGACGTCAACATCACGTCGCTGATCGACGTGGTGCTGATGCTGCTCGTGTTCTTCATGCTGTCGACGACGTTCGTCAAGAATACGGACATCCAGATTCAGTTACCGAAGTCGAGCGCACCGCCGGTGAACGTTGCCGACAAGGGTATCGCCCTCACCATCGATGCCAAGGGGCGCTATTACATCGATGGCCATCTGCTGGCCAACGGTGGCCCGGATGCGCTGAAGCGGACGCTGGCCTCGGCCGCGGAGGGCAATTTCAAGCGGCCGCTGACCATCCGTGCCGATGCGCGCACGACGCACCAGTCGGTCGTGACGGCGATGGATGTCGCCGGACAATTGGGCTTCGTGCATCTCAACATCGTGACGACACATCCCGGCGCGTCCTCCGGCGGCCAATGAGTTCGTCAGCGCTTGATAATCGGTCCGCGGAGATTTACCGGCGGCTGCTCGCCTACGCCAAGCCCCACTGGAAGCTCTTCGCGCTATCGATGGTGGGCATGGTTATTTATGCCTTGACGCAACCGGCATTCGCGGCGCTCATGAAGCCGCTGCTTGACGGCAGCTTCGTCGACCATGACCCGGTGTCGATTCGCCGGATTCCGCTGCTGATCGTTGGTCTCTTTATTCTGCGCGGCGTCGCTGCGTTTATCTCCAAGTTCTACATCAACTGGGTGGGGCGCCAGGTCATCAAGTCGCTGCGGCGCGAGGTGTTTCACAAGTTCCTCACGCTGCCGGCTTCCTATTACGACCGCAGCGCGGCCGGCGTGCTGGTCTCGAAGCTCACGTACAACATTGAACAGGTAGCCGAGGCGACCACGACTTCGGTGACGACGCTGGTGCAGGACAGCCTGACGGTTGTCGGCCTGGTCGCCTGGATGTTCTGGATCAACTGGATACTGTCGCTGCTGGTGCTCGTGACGGGACCGCTGATCGTGTGGCTGATTCGTTATGTCAGCGCGCGCTTCCGCCGTTACAGCCGCCGGATCCAGGACTCGATGGGCGATGTGACGCGGCTGACCGAGGAGGTCATTGCCGGGCATCGCGTGGTCAAGATATTCGGCGGCGAGGACTACGAGAACCGCCAGTTCGAGGACGTCAACGAGCGCAACCGCTCTTTGAACGTCAAGCTGGCCGCGACCAATGCCGCCAGTTCGCCGGTGGTGCAGTTCATTGCCGGCATTGGCGTCGCCGCGATCATCTATCTGGCGACCAGCGGCGCCGTGCTGCACACCATTACCGTCGGCAGCTTCGTGTCTTTTCTGACTGCGATGCTGATGCTGATGGCGCCGCTTCGCCACCTGACCAGCGTCACCTCGCCGCTGCAGAAAGGCATTGCCGCCGGCGAAAGTATTTTCGAACTGCTGGACGCTGAATCGGAAGATCACGGCGGGGCGGTGTCGATCAGCCGCGCGCGTGGCGATATCGAGTTCCGCAACGTCCGCTTTGCTTACGAAGCTGCCAAAGGCGACGTGCTCGCCGGGGTCTCGTGCGGCATCAAAGCCGGGGCCACGCTTGCGCTGGTGGGACATTCGGGTAGCGGCAAGAGCACGCTGGCGAATCTGTTGCCGCGCTTCTACGACCCGCGCGAAGGCGGCGTGCTGCTCGACGGCCGCGACCTGCGCGAGTACCGCCTCGACGATCTGCGCCAACAGATCGCGCTGGTCAGTCAGGACGTGACACTGTTTAACGATACGCTGGCGCACAACATTGCCTACGGCGTGCTGGAGCATACCGATCGCGAGGCGATTGAAGCGGCCGCCGAGGCTGCGCATGCGCTGGACTTCATCCGGGCCTTGCCGGATGGACTGGATACTGTCGTCGGCGACCGCGGCCTGCTCTTGTCCGGCGGCCAGCGCCAGCGCATCGCCATCGCGCGGGCGCTGCTCAAGGACGCGCCGATTCTGATTCTCGACGAGGCCACGTCGGCACTCGACGTCGCCGCGGAGCGCCATATCCAGCAGGCGCTGGAAGAGCTGATGCGCAATCGCACCACGCTGGTGATTGCGCACCGGCTGTCGACGGTTGAAAACGCCGACCGCATCGTCGTCCTCGACCGCGGGCGTGTGGTCGAAACCGGCACGCACGCAAGCCTGCTTGCCGCCGAAGGGGCTTACGCAAATCTGTATCGCCTCCAGTTCCGCGAGGCGGAGGACTTGACCAGCGGATGAACCGCGCCCGCCTCGAAGCCGCACTCGTATCCATCTGGTATCGCCACAAGCGGCCGCCGTTCGGGCTGCAACTGCTCGCCCACCTGTTCCGAGCCGCAAGTACGGCACGGCGCGCTGCCTACGATAAAGGACTGCGGCCCAGTCGGCGCGTTGCGGCGCCGGTGGTCGTCGTCGGCAACATCACCGTCGGCGGCAGCGGCAAGACGCCGTTGACGATCTGGCTGGCGAAGGCGTTGCGCGAGCAGGGCATCCGCGTTGGCCTGGTCACGCGGGGTTACGGCGGCGCGGCCAGATACTGGCCGCGTGACGTGACGCCAGCAAGCGACACAGCCGAAGTGGGCGATGAGGCCGTGCTTCTCGCCCGCTCGACGGGTTGTCCGGTGGTGGCCGGGCCGGAGCGCGCGGCCGCCGCCGCGCGACTGGCCGGCGAGGTAGACGTGATTATCGCCGACGACGGCCTGCAGCATTACGCGCTCCAGCGCGACTTCGAAATAGCGGTTGTTGACGGTGAACGCGGTCTTGGCAACGGCTGGCTGCTGCCGGCCGGCCCGCTGCGCGAGCCGGTGGCGCGGCTGGACGAGGTCGATTGCATTGTCGTCAGGGGCGGCGCCGAGCGCATGGCGATGGCCGGCGCGTTGTCGATGACACTCAAGCTTGGCGACGCACGCGCCCTGGGCAGTGACGAGCAGCGCCCGCTTTCGTCGTTTCGAGACACACCGGTACATGCCGTGGCCGGCATCGGTCATCCCGAGCAGTTTTTTTCGATGCTCCGGGCCGAAGGGCTGGAGGTCATCCCGCATCCGTTCCCGGACCATGCGGCGTTGGCGTTGAAGGACGTCGATTTCGCTTATGGGCCGGTGCTGATGACGGAGAAGGACGCGGTTAAACTGCCTGCCGTCGATAATGCGCGATTGTGGGTCGTGCCGGCGGAAGCAAGCCTGCCGGAAGCGGAAGCCGACGACCTGGTCACGCGCATCCGCGGCCTGGTCCGCGTATCATAGACGCCGAAGACCGTTCAGGAATGGCCATGGACAAGAAGCTCCTTGATATCCTGGCGTGCCCGATCTGCAAGGGCCCGCTGGTGTACGACAAATCCGCTGCCGAGCTGATCTGCAAGGTGGACCGGCTCGCGTACCCGATTCGCGACGATATTCCGGTCATGCTGGAGGACGAGGCGCGCGTGCTGGAGCCGGACGAGGAAGTCTCCGCTTAGTGCAATTCCATGTCGTAATTCCGGCGCGCTTCGGCTCTGAGCGCCTGCCGGCCAAACCGCTTGCAAAGCTGGCTGGCAAACCACTGATCCAGCATGTTTATGAACGGGCGGCCGAAAGCGGCGCGGCAAGCGTCGCGGTCGCGACCGACGATGAACGCATCCTCGAAGCCTGCCGGGCGTTTGATGCAGATGCATTGCTGACCGCCGCGACACATCAAAGCGGCACCGACCGCGTTGCCGAAGTCGCTGACGTATGCGGCTGGAGCGAGGAGGAGATCGTCGTCAATCTGCAGGGCGACGAACCGGCGATGCCGCCGGTCCTGATTGCCCAGGCCGCACAGGCGCTGGCTGATGCCGGAAGCGCTGGCATCGCGACGCTGGCGACGCCGATTACGGCGCGCCCTGAATTCGAGGATCCCAACGCCGTGAAGGTAGTTTGTGATCGGCAGGGGCGGGCGCTGTATTTCAGTCGTTCGCCGATTCCGTTCGAGCGCGGGCCGGCCGTTTCTTCCGGTCAGGATCGGCCTCAGGGTTTGCGTCACATCGGGCTTTATGCATACCGGGTTGCAACGCTGCGGACTCTGACGCAGGCGCCGCCCTGTGCGCTGGAGCTGGCGGAGCGGCTCGAACAACTGAGAGCATTGTGGCTCGGCATCGAAATCGCGGTCGCAATAGTCGACCCCGCGCCGCCGGCCGGCGTGGATACCCCGGCAGACCTCGCGCGGGTCGAAAGGCTGCTAGCAAGCCGTGCAGTAACCTGAACCAAATTCTCTGAAAAGATTGCAAGTGGATAGAATTTCGATACTTTTTGTATGCATGGGAAACATCTGCCGGTCGCCGACCGCCGAGGGCGTGTTCCGCCACCGCGTGGCCGAAAGGGCGCCTGAACTGGAGGTGGAAATCGATTCCGCCGGCACTCATGCCTACCACATCGGCGCCGCCCCCGACGCCCGCGCGCAAGCCGCGGCCCGGGAGCGCGGGTTCGATCTCGGCGGTTTGCGGGCGCGGGTCGTGGGCGATCAGGATTTCGCTCATTTCGACTACGTGCTGGCGATGGACGAAGCCAACCTGAACTATCTGCAGGCGATGTGCCCACCGGAATACCAGTCGCGCCTCCACCTGTTCCTGGAATATGCGCCGGATGCCGCGGAGCGGTCAGTGCCCGACCCGTACTATGGTGGCCAGGACGGCTTCAGCCATGTGCTGGACCTGGTTGAGCAGGCGAGCGACGGATTGATCGCGCATCTGCGGCGGCGGCAGGCCGCGGCCACGGTGGTAGGGAGAAGCAGGAGCAAGAACAGCTGAAGCTGCTCTTGCCCCTTTAACTTTGCGACGCGTTAGCCGTCGGGATTGCGCGTAGCGTCTTCAGCCGCCGGCGGATCCGTCCGGCGTTCTTCGGCATCCTGTTGACGCCGCTGCTCGTACAGCTCCCGCAGAGGCGGTGCCGACACGGCCTGGTCCGGCGCGGGTCGGGTTTCCGGCATTTGATGTTGCCGTTCCGGCTTGGTCTCGCTCACCGGTGCGCCCGTCGGCCTGCTGGTGGATATGGATGCGTCGGCTGGCTTTTCAGCGCGTGACGGTTCGGCCGGTTGTGCCGGCCGGCTTTGCGGCTGCGCCGGGGGTTCCGGCTTCAGACGCGGCGACTGTTCATCCGCCGAGGCGCGTGGCGCCGTCTGCGCCGGATTACTCGTCGACTTTTCGCCAGGCGCTTGCGGAGATTCCTGCTCCGGCCGATTGTTATTCCGCGGCTCCTGTCCTTCCCGGTTTTCGCTGCGAGCACGCCGACGCCGGCGGCCGCCGCGGCGACCGCGCCGCGTGCCCCGGTTCGAACGGCTCGATTTCTGTTCGCCGCCCGATTCGGCGCCAGGGGCTGGCGCCGCCGCGGTCGCAGGCTTTTTGTCCGCGTTTGACGACGCAGTGGCCGTTTCCGCGGAGCCGCCGCGCTTCGCCGCACCGCCGTTACCGGACGGTTTGCTGCCGCGATTGCTCTGCGAGCGGTTGCCTGAGGCGCCGTTTGACCTCGTCCGGCCGCGACCGCTACCGCCGCTGGCGCGGCGGTCGCTGCTCCGGGAACTGCCCGACGAGCGGCTGGAAGCGGGAGCACTGCGCTTTTCCTGCCTTTTTCGCGATGCCGGTTCCTCCGGCGCCGGGGCAAAGAGCCACGACCACAACCGGGGCAACACGCCGGCTTGCGCCGGTGCGGCCGCCTGGGCCGTAATCGGTGCAGGTGCGGCCGGGGAGATCGCTTTGACGGCCGGCTCTTCCGCGCGCGGTGCCGCGCGTGACTTCAGATAGTCGTTGGCGGTAGGCGCCGCGTTGGCGGCGATCTTATAGCTGGACTCGCTCTTGTCCGCCGGCATGTCCTGATCACGCGTGCGCTGGATTTCAAAGCGCGGCGTCTCCAGCAGCGGATTCGGGACCAGCACCACGCTGATGCCGCAGCGGCTTTCGATTGCGGTCACGGCATCGCGCTTTTCATTCAGCAGGTACGTCGCGACGTCGACCGGCAGATGCGCGGCCACACGACCGGTGCGGTCTTTCATCGCTTCTTCTTCAATCAGCCGCAGGATCGATAACGCGAGCGACTCGATACCCCGAATCCGGCCTTCGCCGGCGCAGCGCGGGCAGACGATCTGCGTGAACTCGCCCAGCGACGGGCGCAGCCGCTGGCGCGACATTTCCATCAGTCCGAACCGCGAGATGCGTCCGACCTGGATACGCGCACGGTCCATTTTCAGTGCCGCGCGCAGCCGGTTTTCGACCTCGCGCTGATTGCGTGCGGGCCCCATGTCGATGAAATCGATCACGACCAACCCGCCGATGTCGCGCAGGCGGAGCTGGCGGGCGATTTCGTCGGCGGCCTCAAGATTGGTGTTCAGCGCGGTTTCTTCAATGTCGCCGCCCTTGGTCGCCCGTGCCGAGTTGATGTCGATCGACACCAGCGCCTCGGTGTGGTCGATGACCAGCGCGCCGCCCGACGGCAGGCGCACGTCACGCCCGAACGCCGCTTCGATCTGGCTCTCGATCTGGTAGCGGTTGAACAGCGGCACGTCCTCGTCGTACTGCTTGAGCTTCGACAGGCTTTGCGGCATGACCCGTTGCATGAAGTCCTGCGCGTCGCGAAACACGGCGGGATCGTCGATCAGAATTTCGCCGATATCGGGGCGCAGGTAGTCGCGCAGCGCCCGGATGATCACGTTGCTTTCCTGGTAGATCAGGAAGGGCGCGGCCTTCTGCGCGGCCGCTTCTTCAATCGCGCGCCAGACCTGCACCAGGTAGTCCAGGTCCCACTGCAGTTCCTCGCCGCTGCGGCCGACGCCGGCGGTGCGGACGATCACGCCCATGCCATCCGGGGCGCTCAAGGTGGCCAGCGCTTCGCGCACTTCTTCACGTTCATCGCCCTCGATGCGGCGCGAGACGCCGCCAGCGCGCGGGTTGTTCGGCATCAGCACCAGGAAACGCCCGGCGAGACTGACGAAGGTGGTCAGCGCGGCGCCCTTGGTGCCGCGTTCTTCCTTGTCGATCTGGACGACAAGCTCCTGGCCTTCGCGCACCACGTCCTTGATATTGACGCGGCCGCCGTCGCCGTCGGGGGAGGAGGAGAAGTAGCTGCGGGAAATTTCCTTCAGCGGGAGAAAGCCGTGGCGTTCCGCGCCGTAGTCGACGAAAGCCGCTTCGAGGCTGGGTTCGACCCGGCTGATGCGGCCCTTATAGATGTTGGCTTTTTTCTGCTCGCGACTCGGAACTTCGATGTCCAGGTCGTTGAGGGTCTGGCCGTCCACCATGGCCACGCGCAACTCTTCCGGCTGAGTTGCGTTAATGAGCATTCGTTTCATTGTGCCGATCTCTCAGGCACTCAGGCGCGTAAGCATGTTGTGGCACGCGCTCTGACGGTTGCGATCGGATTCTCTGTGATGGCGCCGCGCACAGGCGTGGCTGCCGGAATCCCTGCCAACGTCAGCGCTGCGTGACCATGCCGCGCATGGGAGCGCCGATGTAGTCTGCCGCTCGCCACAGCGAACGGCCGAAAAGTTTAATCAGGAGAAGCCGATTGAGCTTCCCCGCCTGTGCATTAAAGCCTTCGTTGCAAAAAATGAGGCTTTACGGGGGCCGAGACTCGTATTATGTCGCATGGCGCAGTCGCGCCGTGGCCACCGGTTCGGTACTATAGCAATCACACGCATTGCATCGCAATCTTTCTTTATTCTCAATTACTTGGGGCGCAGATTTGAGTATCGGTGGACAAGCCGTTCGTCACGCCGTGGCCAATGCCGAGGACGAAGGCCAGCGTGTGGATAACTTTCTGTTCCGCGAGCTGAAGGGCGTGCCGAAAGGCCATGTTTACCGGCTGCTGCGCACCGGACAGGTGCGCGTGAACGGGCGCCGGGTCAAGCCGACCAGCCGGCTCGCGGCAGGCGACGATGTCCGTATTCCGCCAGTGAAGCAGGCGAGCGCGAAGCCGGCTGCGCCGACGGGCCAGGATCTGGGCTGGCTGGCCAATTGCATCATTTACGAGGACGACAGCCTGCTGGTGCTCAATAAGCCGGCGGGCCTTGCCGTCCACGGCGGCAGCGGCCTGAGCCTGGGCGCGATCGAGGCGTTGCGGGCGCTGAGGCCGCAGGCGCCGTACCTGGAGCTGGTTCACCGGCTGGACCGCGAAACCAGTGGCTGCCTGCTGATCGCGAAGCGCCGCAGCCGGCTGCGCGCGATGCACGAGCTGCTGCGCAACGGGCACGTAGAAAAGAAGTACCTGGCGCTGTTATCCGGGCACCTGAATGATGCGGGCTCCGTGACGGCCGCTTTGCGCAAGCACCAGGTGGCAGGGGGCGAGCGCCGCGTGCATGTGGACGAGAGCGGCAAGGCGGCAGAAACACGTTTCAAGCCGCTAACGATGTACGGGCAGGGGACGCTGGTCGAGGCAAGAATCCTCACCGGCCGGACGCATCAGATCCGTGTACACGCGGCGCATCTGGGCCATCCGGTCGCGGGCGACGACAAGTACGGCGAGCACGAAACGAACCGTGATTGGCGCAGGCTAGGTCTGAAGCGGATGTTCCTGCATGCGGCGAGTATCAGTTTTACGGCGCCGTGGAATGACGTGCCGCTGGCGTTTGATGCGCCGCTGGATTCGGAGTTACGAGGGGTTCTGGATCGGCTGGAAGAGGGTTAGTTTCGGGGTTGTCGCAGGGGCGGCGGCGCGGTGCCTTCTCCCAGGGACGCCGTGAATACATCCCTGTAGGCTCTGGGTTCGGCATCCTGCCTCACACAGCCCTGGGAGAAGGCACCGCACCCCCGCCCGATTCGTTGTAGACTCGGTAGGGAGGAGAAATTTACACCCCTCACCCTAACCCTCTCCCCGAGGGAGAGGGGATGAGAAGACTACGGGCTGACGGCGAAACTTCTTGCACCTTCTCCCCCAGGGAGAAGGCAGGGATGAAGGGATAAATTGCCTGCCGGCCAGGAAGGCCGGCTCCAACCCTGCGATTTGAGCGCAGCCGAAGATCGGGCTGAAAATCGGGGAAACAAGGAACAGTGTCCGAAGCCATGGAGGGCTGAGTTCTGTTCCGGCCCCGATTTTCAGCCCGATCTTCGGGAAGTCCAAAGTGCAGGGATGCACTTTGGGCCAAGCTCCATGAGCAATGGTTTTGGTGACTTTTGCCGAAACAAAAGTCACTCGGCCGCCGGGCCGAGACCCGGCACCCAATCAACCCGCCGAAGGCGGATCAAAATTTCTTAATGCACGAGCGTATTAAGATCAAAAATCGGCAGCATAATTGCCAAAACAATAACCAAAACGATCGCCCCCATAATCAAAATCATAGCCGGCTCAAGAACCCCCAACATAGTAGCCAGCAACGTCTCAAGCTCCCGCTCCTGATTCTGCGCAGCCCGCTCCAGCATGGTCCGAAGCTGCCCACTGGTCTCACCACTGGCAATCAGATGGATTGTCATCGGCGGAAACAGCCCGCTGACGGCCAGCGCCCGATTGATCGCCGAACCTTCGCGAACCCGGTTGGCGGCTTCATCGACAGCTTCGCGCATCGGCACATTGGAAACCACTTCACCGGCAATCCGCAGCGCTTCCAGCACCGGCACGCCGCTGCCGGCGAGAATACTGAGCGTGCGGGTGAACCGGGAGGTATTGAGGCCGCGCACGACGCGCCCGATCAGCGGCAGCTTCAGCAGCAGGCGGTGAAACTGACGCTTCGGCTCGGGACGCTTCAGCCAGAAATAAATGCCGAAGCCGACAACAACGATGCCGATCAGCAGGTAGATGCCGTCGGCGCGCAGGAAATCGCTGAGCGCGATCAATGCCCGGGTCAGAAACGGCAGCTCGTGCCCGATGTTGTTGAACACCGTCACCACCTGCGGCACGACGTAGGTCAGCAGGAACGCGACGATGATGATCGACATCGCCGTCAGCAGGATCGGGTAGATCATTGCGAGGCCGAGCTTCTGACGAAGCGCCTGACGGCTTTCGGCGTAATCGGCCAGCCGTTCGAGCACCGCGTCGAGATGACCCGTTTGTTCGCCGGCGGCGACGGTGGCGCGAAAAATCTC